>JAYTOT010000108.1:0-14745 GCA_043747645.1 Pseudomonadota bacterium
GCCGACCTTTTGAAGTTCCGCAATCACATATTGTTTTTGCGTTTTTCCTTCGCCTTCAGAGGTTTCTTCGGCCATTTCGAGAACAAATTTTCCACCATCGGCGCGACGGCCTTTAATGAATCCTCCGACTGCAGATTGTCCTGCCATGCGTGCGGTATAATTCTCATTGTGAAAATACCAGCGGGATCCGTCTCTGATGGTGGGGCTGCAACAACTATTTTAGCATGATATTCCATATTTTTGCCTTCTTCTTTTTCGTCGGCAATAAATCGAATATTTCCTATTAAAGGCTTACCTTCTTCGCGAGTCGATGAAACATATGCGGTCATGTATTCGTCAGATTGCGACGAGCCACTGTCGGAGTCGCCTCCTCCACCGCCGTTGTTTCTGTTTTTCTCGCATTGATTTTTAGAAACGAGTGCTTTGTACTCGCCTTTATTTGTTTCTTTCCAGAATTGTGTTTGCGAAAAATAGCACATAATACTGCTAATTTGCTCAACATCTTCAAAGGCATCGTTGGCAACACGGAGACGTAATTTGTGTTCACCAGCGTCTGCAAGTGAAATAGCTAACTCTTGCGAGTCTTCATCGTCTAAGCTTGCTGCTCTAGTTCTTGCGCAGGCAAAAGAACTAGAGCACTGGAAAGTTCTAATTTATTGGACTCTGTTGTTACCTAAGAGTTTTCGGCATCTGTGATGACATCCGTAATTGTTGAAGCAGATACATCTGTTTTCTTGCTCTTTTTACCGCAAGAAGCCGCAAATCCAAGCAACAAAGACAAAGAAACAACACTTAAACTGTTAAGGTGCTTCATAATACCTTCTCCTACTAACGTACCGCTCGAATCTAATGCTCAAACCATTGAGCATTAGATTTCCTGACAAAAGAGTGCTTCGCCACATTGGATATGGAACTGAAGTATTTTTATAGAATTTATTAAAATCACTCGCAAAATTTTTGAAAAGTGAGCAGAAATCGTTACCTTATCAGTAACAATAATTAACGGTGTACGTATTTTAAAGTAACATCGAATTCAAAGTCCATGTGTTGGCAATCGACTTCTACATTGTTGTCGCCAGTTGTAACAAGGGAAAATTCAAGGGCTCCTTTATTAATGGCATCTGCCGCCAGGCGGTGGACAATTCCTTGCGCCATTTCGATACTGATAATTCCGTTTGTTTCTGTTTTGGGAATAATGCAGCTGCCTTGTCCAATATCTTTACCCAAACAATACAAATCATTGTCGCCGGACTGCCTATAAAGCTGGCCTCGTATTTTTTCCCAATGATATTGAATGAGTTCCCCAGCGGCAGGATTTGAGCCTTTAAACTGCTTATTATAGTTAAAGCTTGAAGCAATGACATTGTTATTTAGCAAGAAAATAATTTCGTCGTCGAATCTCATATTTTGAGTTTGCGAAGTCCCTGGTTGCAAAAACTCCATACCACAAACAACTGCGTTTTGCGGTAACTCAACTTTTACCACTTGTTCGCGGCGCGCAGTAATAACATCTTCAATTTTTCCTAAATTTCCTTGAGCGTTAATTTTGTTGGGCTCAGCGCTAAATTCGCATCTTAGCCCGGTATTTGGAAATTTTACCCTTCGTTTTAATACTAAATTGTCGCCTGTGGCGCAGGTTTTTTCAACTTCTTTGACTAAGGCTGCTGTAGTAGTTCCGCTATTTTGGCCGGAACCTAAAGTTCCAACATTGTTTCCTGTAGATCCACTTCCTGCATTTGCGACACCCGAACCCATGGTTCCGCTGGTTCCGTTGCTGGAATTAGTACCTCCGCCGTTTCCTGCACCAGCGTTCCCGTTAGCAGAGTTTCCTCCTGCGGAATTGCCTCCAGCACTGCCATTCCCATTTTTGTCTCCACCGGTCACAGATTCGCCATTTGGGCTTCGACCTGGTTCTATACCATTTTTTGCGCCTATTATTGAGCCAGAATCGCTTACAGAGGTGTCTTTTTTGGCGATTTTTTGTCCATGTTCATCTAATTCTTCTCCCCTGTTTTTGCCATCGGTGGTTTTATTCGCTGAAGAAGTGTCTCCGCCGGGAGAATTGCCTTTGCCAAATTGAACTTGTTTATTACAAGCTGCGAATCCAATAAATAAAAGTATAAATTGTATTGAATTAAAATAGCTAAATTTGGCAATTTGTTTCATGGCTCGCTCACAATATCTGATTGAAATTTAAATTCGCACACGTCTGTGCAGATAATAACTAAGGAGGGAGAAAAGATAAAAGATCATTCGCGCACCGTGTCTGCCAAAAGTCAGACATGACAGGCAAAGTAATGCAAGATTTTAAACGCCCTTAAAAATGCCAGAAAAACCCGTGTGCTTTTTAATTTGCTGAGGAGTGCCCATGAATTGTGTCACAGACACTAGTAAATTTCCGTAACTCGCACTTTCGGCTTTTGAAATTCCAGGGGTTTGCAAAACGTTGGAACCGCCTACTAAGGTAACAGCAAAATCGCCGGCTGTGTTGTGTGGGTCGGCCCCGTCGCCGTAAACACCAAATTCTGTGCAAATGTATACAAGTGTATTATCTAATAAAGTTCCTCCAGAAACATCATTAATAGATTCTAATTTTTCTATTAATGCACCAATTCTTTCAAATATTTTAAGCTGCATACTTGCGACTCTAGTGCGGTCGCCTTGTTTTCCGTTGCTTAAATCGTGCACTTCTTTATGGTAACCGCCAAATCCGGGTACCGTAAATGAATCGCCGGACGATGCTCCGTATTGTAAAACTCCTACACGACGCTTTCCTCCCTGCAATACAGTCGCTTATAATTCGGCGTGCCTATCGGCTGTGGCTGCAAATCCAAACGGTTCTGCAGCGCAATCTGCAGTGCCTTCAAGCTGAAGTGATTGTAAATTCAGTTTTGGAGCTTTTGCTTGCACTTCGAGATCTCGAATTGTTTGCAATTGCTCGTCAAATACGGTGCGGCTCCAGCTAGGTAGAGATGCCTTCATTTGAACAATATCTTTGGCGACCACATCAAGAATGCTGGCTTCTGTTGAAAAAACCGCAGCAGGGTTACCAGGATTTTGCATTGGACTTTGTGCTGGTGCCTGAGCTACAGGTGCACAATTCATGCCCGTGGGAGCCATGCCGTAAACGCCGGTGAATGCCTTAATAGGGCTTTTTTCGCAAGGAGTCATGCCTGCAGCATCTGCAGAACTCCACGAAATACAATGGCGTGCTCCAGAGTTTGCATTTGCGCCCAATACAAGAGGTGGCTGGCCTAGTGCTTTTGCAATGAGCCAATCTATGGAGGGCGCTCCTGGAGTGTACGGAACTCCTCCGCCTCCAGCGCCTCTTTGTACGGCTCCAGTGAGAGTAGCATTATTGCCACCGCTGTGCCCGTAATCAGATAACATTGCTCCGCCCATTTTTCCTATTACTGTCATTTTAGATTTAAACGCATTCAGCGGAGCAAGGACACCTTTTAAATCTGCATCTAGTGAGCCCACTGTCGGAAAAAACTCGGCTTCTTTAGGGCTCCCATGAGGAAAGAACAAAAATAATACTTTTCTATTTGCGGCGTCAGCTTTAGCAACTTGCTCTATTTGGCGCCAGAAACAACTCAACAGTGCAATTGCGCCTGCTGATTTTAAAAATTTTCGACGGTCGATGTCTAGGGCGTTCAGAATTTTCGAGTGTGTTATTTTCATATTATTCTCCGGTGCGATAAAGAATTGATTCAGACGAAATTATCTTTACCGCGACGTCGCGCAAATCGACCTTAGCAAAATCAATTTTGTCTACCAATGATTTTACAAAACATCTGTCGCCTTTATTTTCTATTCTACCAGCAATAAAGCGGTACGAGTTTAACACAAAACATGTTTTTGCTATTTTAGATTCCGCAAGTTGTTCACTTAATTTTGCTTGATTAGAAAATTCAAAGGTTTCAGAACGAATGCCTTCAATTTTACCCTCTAAATTAAGAGGCTGGTCGCCTTCTTTTCCTTTTCTGTAGCGACCATAATTATCGAAGCTCTCCATAGAATATCCGAACCCATTGAAGTTTTTATGGCAAGCCGCACATTGTGCTTGACTCATTGTTGTGGCTTCAAAGCGGTCACGTGTTGTTTTGGATTGCGTCGAATTTTTGATTAAATCTGTGTCAATTTTATCTGGTGGAGGAGGAACGGGTGAACATAAAAGTCGTTCTCGTACCACTAAACCTCGGCGCACTGGCGACGATAAATCTGAGGTGGAATTGGCGAAATTAATTGCACCTAAGCCCAATAAACCAGCAATTTCGGGAATTGCTTTTCCGTCCATTTGGCGAATTTTTAACAATCCGGCATCAGAACTTATAAATGGCAAAGAAATTAATTCAGAAAAAGTACCGTTGTGAGTGAGTACTGTCTTGATAAATTCTCGCATTTCCGATTCGTACGATCGTATAACATCTTTTGAGTTTGGCATGCCATCAAGGGCACCATGTTCGTTCATACGGTTAGAGCGTGTGAGGTCTAGTAATAATTTGGAAATAAATCGTTCGAATTTGACATCTAATACCATTCTTTTGGCTTCTGCTTCTAGTGCAGTGAGAGTGTCTAGTTTTCCGGCTGCGGCTAAATCTAACAGGCGATCATCCGGTGATGATTGCCAAAGTGCAAAAGAAAGAGCCGAAGCAACTTCGAAGGAATCGAAGCGTCGCATATTTGCTTTTCCAGAAACAGGAGCACCCAGCTCGCTGCGGTAAAGAAACAATGGCGAAAGTAACAGAGCCCTTGCAACTGCTTTGAGTGCCGCATCGTCTCCTTCGGCAGTAGCCAGGCTTTTTGCGAGAATTTCATAGGATGTTTTATAGGAACCAGTTGCTGGCAAGCGGTGCAATTTTTTGGAAGCAATGGAGATCAATTTTTCGGCACATGCTGCATCTTTTAACGAGCAAGATTCGATTTGTTTCTTTAAAAGTGGTCTCAATGAAGCTGCGAGAGAAGCCCGATGCCACGGACCATTTCAAAAAGTCATCGGCACGATGCGAAAGTCCGGCTTCTTCGTTAGAAAAAATACTACCTAAGGAATCATTAAAAACCAACACATCGCTTTCTTTAGCGTCTAAACCAAAACCGTCTTTCAAAATGTTTTTAATTTGTTCTGGGGTGATTCTCCACACCCGCGCTTTGGGAAATACCATTCTAGGGCAATTTATGTCTTCTGATGCTAAGTTAAATTGTTGTGTTTTATGCCATTCGTCGTCGGTTGAGGCAATGCTACCTAATTTTTCGGTAACGGTTACTGGGGTCTTTTGCGGTGCTTGGTTTGTGGCAACAATCGCGTTTTTATTGAAACGCACATTGCTTTGAGAATGAGACAAACTACCTTGCAACTTTGAACAGCTCTGCAGCGCAATAGCTAAACAAGGCAGGGTCTGTTTGAAAAAATTTGACATTGCCGCAGTCCGTAGGTTGAAGTCGCTTTACTGAAGAATCGGACGCTGTTTAGTACTAGTTTAGATTTTTATTATATAATAATCTTTAAGGTTATTATATCGGCTATTTGGGTTGTTTTTATTGAAGGTTTTTTACGAACTAAAAATTGTATTTGTGCGCTAAAGCCGTCAAAATTTAGCCCCTCCTCTCAAGAACTTGCCGGCAAGGGCCGAAGTCCCAATTAGGGTAAAAGTCCGACACCAGACTTATTCTTGGAGTTTTTAATGATTCTTGTTGGTAAAATAGGTTTTAAAATTCGCAAGCGCAAATTTGTTACCTTAACAATTTTGTTCACTTTTTTGGCAGGATGTGGGCGACCAGATAAAAGTCAGACACTTGCGGTTTCAGTCAATAAACTCTCGAAAATTGGACCTGACAATTCTAAAACCGCCGCAGATAAGCCACCACAGGAATCAAATTCAACCGCGGCAAATGAGTTTTCGAAAAATGGCTTTGAATTCCTTCCTGAGCCAATTAATTCTTCAGGAACAAGCCTCAATTTATTAGACCCAAATAATTCAATTTTTTCCAAATACGATTCTCCAGCCCCTCGTGTTCGCATGTTTTCGAAGCCTGAAATTATTGCAAATGTTTTAAATTTAACCGACAAGACATTAGATATAGCGCAAGCTCGGCTCGAAAATATTGAAAATTCGCTCACACCATTGGCGAAATCTTTGCGCGTTCAAGACTCTATGGCATTGCGTTCACTGTCTGAGTCACTCGTAAAATCTGTTTCTGACATGAACACCGATAAAATTTTTAAATGCAAATCGGGCGACAAGCAATGTGCAAAATTGAGTATTGAAAGTTTCTTACTGCGTGCATTTCGTGCGCCTGTTGCTGAAAAAGACGTTTTGAGGGCGGTTCAACTCTTTGAAAATATTGCGGCGAAAAAAGGCGATGCTCTGGCCTTCAAAGTTGTAGCGCAAGAAGCATTATTGTCTCCTCGGTTTTTGTATCTCATTGAGCAAAAAGAAGATGAATCAAGCACTCAATTGAATTCTTGGCAAATTGCATCACGTATGAGTTACTTTATTGCAGGCATTCCGCCAGACGATGAATTGCTCGATTTGGCAAAAAAAGGCGCCTTAAGTGATGCTGTTGTGAGGCAAAAAGAAACTTTGCGCTTGCTGCAATCGCCAGCTGCGGTGCAACGTGCATCGCTTATGATTCAAGCTTGGCTGGGATTAGAGAGACCCGCATTGGAACGCAAGGGAATTGATGCAGCAGAAGTTCAGATTTTGGAATCGGATATGCGCAAAGAATTTACGGCAATTGTTAAGAAAGTATTATTTACAGACAAGGCGCATTTTCAGGATATATTTACAAGCGACTATTCTGAAATGAATGCCAGAATTGCAAAAATTTATAACATGCCCGGAGTTACTGGAGATACATTTCAGCCGGTGAAATTAAGCGCGGTTGAATTTAGAAGCGGAATATTGACCACTCCATTGGTTTTGTCTTCGTATTCCAAAGACAAAGGCCGTTCGCCAATACAGCGTGGATTTATGATTGCAAGCCCTCTTCTTTGTCAACAAATGCCGCAAAAAGCAGGTGCCATTACAGCGCTTCTTCCTGCTCACTTGCGTGAACTCAAAAGCAAACGCGAGCAATTTGCAGCCCTAGAGACCATGTTACCTTGTGCGCATTGTCACAAAATTCTCAATTCCGGATTTGCTTTTGACAGATTCGACCCTATTGGGCGAGCATTTTCTGTCACAGAAGTTCCTAATTCGGAACTCGTTACTAGCTACCGTGCTGCAAAAGAGACAGGATTTAAATTTTCTGGGCCAATAGATGCTGCAAGAAAATTAGGAAGTACCGAGCAGTCGAAAAAATGTTTCACTTCTCGCATTTTTGAATTTTTAGAATCGCGAACCCCAGGCCCGGGTGACGAAGTTTATTTTGAAGAATTATGGAAAAATTTTAAGTCTTCCGAATTTATTTACACAGATTTTATTCAAAAAATAGTATCATCTGACTCATTTATTAAATTTAAAAAATAGGTAATACTTATGGCTGTGCGAAATATCAAAAGAAGAACATTTATTGAGAACGCATGCATGGCAGCCTTGTTGGCTCCCGTGATTCATAAATACAGAGACATCGCGTTAGCTGATGCACCCTCTAGAATGATTTTAGTATTTATTCCCAATGGATTTAACGAAGACACCTATTTAGACGGATTTGCATCTGGCACTGAAAACCAATGGGAATTTGGAAATTCATTTTCTGCATTGAACGCCTACAAGCAGCAAAGCATTGCCATTCGTGGCTTTGGTGTTGAGCAATTTATCGAAGATGTTTATGAAGGTGAGGAAAATGGCCATGGAGCTTCTAAAATAATATTTACCGGTCACGTTGAGGCTAAGGGAACAAGTGGCAAATCGCCCAAAGCAACACGGGCACCGAGCATAGACCAAATTGTGGCATCGGAATATTTAAAGCGTGGCTTCATTAAGGACCCCGCCAAAAGAAGCCTCAATATTTGGCTGGGCGGCAGTGGATGGTTCGATAGTCGGGTGTTTTTTCAAGCGCAAAATTATTCCATCGGAAAAGATTATGGCGAACAAGAATGCCCTGGTGTGTCGACGCAAAAAAATATTTTAGATGTGTACAATCAGTATTTCTCTGCCTTTAAAGCTCCCAACGGAAACGAATCGACAACCTTTGAGTCGTTATGGGCACGCGGTAAAAGCATGCTCGATGTTCCGTCGCAGCAAATAAAAGAAATTCAAAATTCCCTACCTGCGGAAGGTAAGCAGATATTAGATGCGCACATGACTGCCTTGCGCGATCTCGAAAAATCACTTGACGCAGAGGCTATGCAAGGTAACACCGAGCCTGCCGTAAAACCGCCTGCTCCCACTTATTACAGCCCCGAGAACAGAGACAATATAAGGCAACTTGTAGAGCAATGGCATGTGCTCATTCGAAATTTATTTGAGGCAGATTTAGTACGCATTGTGACCATGCAGCATGGTGGTGGCTCGAGTCGTACACTCATTCCAGAATTGAAACTGGGGTTCACAGGTGTAGAGGGAAATGGAAATTCGGGAGCAGATCATCATTCTTACACGCATTATCCTGTGGCAGGAGCACTCGGAAAATTTGCCAGTTGGTATGCAGATAGACACGCTCATTTGCTCAAAACCCTTAAAGGAACAACGGACACCACAGATTTTTTAAACAGCTCTGCTGTATTGTGGGTGTCGGAATTGGGCAATGGCAGTGCACACGTGGCAAGAGATCAGCCTGCAATTCTCACGGGGTCGCCTAGCGGATATTTCAACACCGGACGCTTGGTGCATTTAAAAAACAGTGGCAAAAAAGCGAGCGGAGTTTTGACTTCAGTTTGCCATTCAATGGGCCTCACAGAGCTCAGTGGCGTGGGCCACAAAGACTTTGCCACTGCCGCACTCTCGGAATTAAAAAAATAATACCAATCGCAGAAAATAACTCCGGTTGCGTTGCATCGTCGTCTCGCTCACTTGTGTGCGTCTTTGCACACGTCGTTCGACTCGACTCCTTGCGCCTTGCCGGACTTTATTTTTTGCGATTGGTATAATCGCTGTTAAAAAAAAAGGTAATTGACGCTTTAAATGCGAGAAATTTTGTTTTACTTTTGTAATCCGCAAAATTTTTTACTTATAGGGCCAATTTTTTATGAGCGAAGTGCAAAATTCTCAAAATCCCGTTTTGAGTCGGCTGTTGGTTTCTAGCGCACTCGTGGGCTCCAGCGTTGCCATTTATCAGTTTATGATGCCACTTTTTTTGTATGACATTACAAAATCGGCCCAGGCAATGGCAAATTTGCGTGCACTCGAATACATGCCAAATGTATTGCTTGCGCCTATTATTGGCGTATTTATCGACCGTGTTAATAAAAAAAGAGCGCACCAAGGTGCAGTCATTGTTCAAGTTTGTCTCATGACTTTACTTGTTCTGCTAATGTTGACTGGAATATTTGAGATGGGTGTCTGGAGCATTTACCCCATCGCTTTTATGCTCATGACCTGCGGTTACATTAACGATAATGCGCGCATGAGCATTGTAAAATTACATATTCCCACATCCGATTTAACAAAAGCAAATGCCAGACTCGTGAGCATATGGACCATTATTGCCATTTCGATTCCTTCTGCAGCGGCCTTTTTAATGGGTTATTTAGATTTTACAAAAATGTTTATGCTTGTTGTGATTTTTTTAATCGGAGCTTTTTTCTCAAATAAAGGACTGCCGCAGGATCCTCCAAAGGAAAATTACGTTAAAACAAGCCTTGGAAAGTCTCTCAAAGAAGGCATTCAAATTCTGTGGCAGAATACTCCGTTGTTGCAACTGTGTTTGATGGTGGTTTTAATGAATGCAGCTGATGGGATTATAATGGCAAACTTGGCATTTTTACTCAAAGACCGTTTTGATTCAAATAATAACATTGTAGGGTTCGTGCTTTCTTTAGCGGGAGTGGGCGCATTTTTAGGTAGTTTATTTGCGCCACGCATTCGTCAAAAACTTGGATTATCTAATCTTTTTAAAGTGGGCTTTGCATTAAATGCGATTCTTTGTCTGCCGCCCATCATTTATGCTCATCCTGTTACGTTCGGAATAACAGTATTTGGTCTTGGTTTTGTGGGTATGATTCAAGCTATTTGCATATGGTCGTTTCGGCAAGAAAGCACTCCAGCCGCATACATTGGCCGGGTGTCGGGCCTCACGGGAGCCATTTTTAAAATTGGAATGCCTGTAGGAATTTTAATTTCCGGCGCTTTGGTCAGTAGTCATGCCAGTTCGATGGTCTTTATTATAGCCATGACTCTGCAGATTATTTTGTTGGTTGGATTTTACCATTCAAAAATGAATTGCTCAAAAATAGCCTAATTTTAATGGAATGACTTGTTCCAGATTATTGGAGATTAAATTTCAAGAAACTAAGGATACAATTTCTGTGGGTCCAGTATAAGGTGCCCAAGATTTAAATGCGTTTCGTGCTAACGAAAGACCTAATATATGCAAAGGAATTGAAATAAAATGAACCCAAGTGAGGTGTTGATTTTGAATTCCTGCAAACACACACGAAACAACTAAGGCAGAAAAAACCCAGGCATATGCTAGCACGCCGCTTGGCAAAAATAACGAAGAACGACTCAATAAAGCCACTCTGCAAAAAAGTGCGATAATTCCAAAGCCCATATAAGAAAATAGCAAAATAGGGTTTTTTAGGAATGCGCTGTGCGAAATGACATTCGCTGCCTGTGTCGCTGAGCCACCTAAAAATGATTCGCCCCATGCCATCAGTGGGATTCCAACAACGCTTGCAAATATTGCAACCCATGCCCAATAGGCGCCCGTAGGTGAGGAGCATTCGCTCGGTCTTGTGACCGATAGCGCGAGTGACCAAAATACCACTCCAAAAAATACAAATGTTAAAGGCAAAAAATGAGTTTGACCCAAAAAGAGCGATGTAAATGCTAATTGAGTTGAAGTGATATTTTTGCTGGGTTCTAAAACAAGCCACAGTGCCGCAACAGCTAAAGATAATAATGACCCGAATCGTTGTGAAATTCCAAGATGTTCACCCCATAAAACTTTTCGACTGATAAGAGATAAAGTTGGACTTAAACTCAAAATTACCACTGCTCCAAGGGCAGGTGCTCCCAAATGGAGTCCCAAAATGCAAAAAAACATTCCAAATGAAAATAAAATACCTGCAAAAATAGATCGAATTATTGCTGCTTTGTTGAGCGGTTCACCTAACCATAGTGCTCGTAAATGACCCAGTACCATCACTGTGGCTCCTGAAATAAGAGCTAAAGCGGTGGAAGCAAAGGGCGAAACCACTTCAATAATATTCGACCCCAAAATGGCAACTATAGTTGCAAGCAATGCGCCAAAGAGGGCTGCTTTGAATCCGGCGTGAAATTTAGAAAAAGTAACAAAGCTATTCATGGATTTCTCCTTCATAAAGGCTAACTTCACAAGGAGGTAACAGAGAATAGGGGGCCTTGCCAGGGATATTTTACTGGTGCAATACTGTTAGCAGATTCAATACGATACAGGAGAACGCCCATGATTCAGCGGCTTACAATTTGCGTTTTGGCCGTGCCTGTAATGGTTTTGCAAGGGTGTGGATTTTCAAGCAAAATCTTTCTTAAAAGCAACCCCGACCGCATGAGTCAATTTGATGATCAAAATTTTATGCCCCAAAATGAACCAGGCGATCTTGTTACTTTTCCTTTTGAGGCAGTGCAGGACGATATCAAAGCGACTCAAAATTGTTTCAGCGATAAAAATTATTTTCTTGGAAAATCAATTTCGAAAATGGATCAACTTGCAAGCGATATGGCGAATTATCGGATTCAATCTAAAATTATAGATCCAAATATTGCACGATTCCCATCAGGGGAGGATTTGGAGTCTGCTCGCCTTGCTGTTGGTGTTGCGCCTCTGAACCCTATTGCCCCTGAAAGTTCTGATGCGATAGTGCTGCAATCGGCCCTATTTTTTAAGTCTAAGTCGGAGATTCAGAAAATTGAGCCTGGCGTTTTTTCAATTATTGCGGAGGCGGATCAGAATATATATGAATTTCCGAGTCAGGTGGCTGGAAAAATGAGCAGGTCCGAATTTTCTAAAGCCAAAGACTATTTAGAATCTAAAAAATTTGTGGCAAAAGTGGAAAAATTAGAGGTTCTATTTTTGGTTGCGAATCAGCGAAATTTTTACAGTCGATCTTTGCATCCTTCTTCTATGTATCAGTATGCTTTGAATTGTGTAGAACTAAAATTTAAATTTATGAACGACGACAAAATTCAGCAAATTATTTGGCCTCGCATCGCAATATTAGAGCAGGGAACCACACAATCAGAGGTAGTGCGGACCTCGTTTTTTGCAAATCAAGTGAAATGGAATAAAGCTCAGACACAACCGGCTTTAATTCCGTTTGTGAGTGCCACAGAGCAAATTAAGAGAACGCAGAAATCTATTAAAGTAACAGAGACATTAGCTGTAGCTGATGGAACCCGTTCGGGCGAAAAATATCAATATTTTAGAGAGTCTTCTGATTTCTTTTTAACTCGGTTTTCTGGCACTGCAGTGAACCCTACTCAGATGACTTCTACCTTTGCCAGTGTTCAAAATCTAGCAAATAAGCTCGTTTTTGAAACCACACAGAAGCGAAATTCCCTTGGAAGCACGTTGTCATTTTCGAAAGAGCAGCTCGATTGGTTGAGCGATGCCAACACCGATTTTTCAGCTTCAAAGCCTCCTTACGATTCGTTCACAGACGTAATTGGTCCCGATAATCTAGACCAAAATTGCACAAAACTCGGAAGTAGTGATATTGATTTTGGTAAAAATGGCATACATTACTTTAATCTTGCTGCGCCCGAAAGTTATGTGGCTAATATTGATTCCGTGAATTTTCCCATAACTATGCCGCTGCTTCAGGAACAATGCGCCCGAATTCTGGCACCTTAATTTAATTGCCCAAGTTTCGTGTTACCTTTTAGAAAGAGGAATGCGGAATATGCTTTTTATTTTTCCACCCACAGAAATTGTCTGCGTAGACCCGGTTCGCATCAGTTTTTTTGGTGATGTGTATTTGGATTCAAAAGGAAATCAGCGTGGTGAATCTCTTTTTAAAAATGTTCAGCCACTTTTGGAATGGGGGCATTTTAACGTTGCCAATTTTGAAGGTGTTGTAACGGAGAGTTCTGAAAAAGAATTTCCCGACCTCCCGTTTGCATTGAAATCGGAAAAAAATTTACCAGGAATTTTGGCTAAATATAATATCAAATACCTCACTCGTGCCAACAATCACGCTATGGATTATGGCATTACCGGAATGACAGATACGTCTGCTGCGCTTCGGAATCAAAATATCCGATGGGCAGGCGTTGGGGAAAATTCTCAAAAAGCAAACGAACCATTTTTCTTAAATCGGAACGGATTACGCATAGCGGTTCTGTCTTCCACTACAACAATTCCTATGGAGGCTTGGGCTTCTAGAAATTCACCCGGCGTGTCTCAGCCAGAATCGGAGGCATTTTTAAAGTCTCTTCGTGCTGCGCGTTTAGTGGCAGATGCCGTAATTGTTGTGTTTCACTGGGGAGAAGAACTCTCTGCAAAAATCAAACCTCATCAAGAAAAATTTGCGCAACTGGCAGTGAATGAAGGCGCAGACTTGGTCATTGGGCACCATGCTCATGTTGCGCAGGCCATTTCGGAATTCAAACAAAAGCCTATTGTTTACGGCCTGGGAAATTTTGTTTTTACCGGCAAAGGCACTTATCCTTTTAGCATTTCAACACATATTGAAGTTTGTGCCGCACAAGAAAAACCTGGAGTGAATCTGCGAATTGCGCACACTCCGCTGCGCACATATTCAAAAGCAAACGGATACTCTACAGAACCGTATGCGACTTTGGACTTTATAAAAATGGCACGCAAATATTTTGATCAAAATTATTTTCCTCATAATGCTATGTTTTATATTTATGAAAAAAACAGATCGCTTCCGTTTAAAATCTGGATGCAAGACCCTCAATTCTCCGAACTCTCCGCAGCTCAACCCCACAGGGTTGCAAATTAAGACCAATCCAATAGGATTTCGTTTGAAACTCTTAATTTGGAGAACATCATGCAAAAACTTTCTTTACGCAAACCAGCCAACGAATTGATTGAAAACATTAAAGACACAGAAGAACTCTGGAAACAATTTTCTAGTGCCACCGCTGCTGTGCCTTATGGAAAAGAAATTCCAATGATTATTGGTGGTGAAAAAATATACACCGACCAAAAAATGAAGAGTTTAAATCCTTCTACCAAAGAAGTGCTTTGTACTTTTCAGCAGGGCTCTGCAAAGCATGGCGAAATGGCTGCTGCCGCTGCAATGGCCGCAAAACCCGCTTGGGCAGCGCTTTCGCCTTCTGCGCGAGTTCAAAAATTCCGCGACTTAGAATTTGTTTTAGCAAAATGGAAGTGGGAAACCATGGCGACTGCCGCAATTGAGTGCGGCTACAATGCCAATGAATGTTCGGCTAGTTGGGCCGAAATGATGGACTTTCTGAGGTTCAATAATTATTATTACACCGAAATTTTATCGGAACAAATGGGCGACGGAACTTTTACGCTAGAGACAAATCAAACTCAATTGCGCCCGCTTAAGGGTTTTACATGTGCAGTGACTCCCTTTAACTTTCCTATTGCAATTGGATTTAATCTTCCGCTTGTAATGGCTCTGTGCGGCAATACTGTGGTTTGGAAGCCCAGTGACGATGCTGT
>JAYTOT010000109.1:0-10824 GCA_043747645.1 Pseudomonadota bacterium
ATATTGGGCACTTTTGATTGACGGCACCTATTTCAATATCCGCCGTCGCGGTAGCGTCGAGAAAGAACCTTCCCTTGTTGTTCTGGCAATTGATGAAAAAAATCATAAAACCGTACTTGCAGTTGAGGCAGGCCACAAAGACAACGTCGATTCATGGCGAAGTGTTTTTAGGTCGCTTAAAGAACGCGGGCTCGACTATTCAGGTGTTAAAATAGGAGTTATGGATGGATTACCAGGTTTAGAAAATCTTTTTATCGAAGAATTTCCGAACAGTGTTACTGCGCGCTGTTGGGTGCACTCACTTCGCAATTCGCTCGCAAAGTGCCCCGCAAGGCTTTCTGTTGCATTTAAAAAACTCGCACATAAAATTATGTACGCCACTAGTAAAAATGATGCCGTAGAGGCATTTACAGAGCTCAAAACAGCCATGGGCAAAGATGCAACTAAAGCAGTGCGGTGCATTGAAAAAGACCTCGATTCTCTAGTTTCGCATTATTCTTTCCCTAAACCCTTATGGTTGGCCCTTAAAACTACGAATTCAGTGGAAAGAATCAATAAAGAATTTAAAAGGCTTTCAAAATCTATGGATAGCTTAGGCGAATTGCGCGTAAAAACATTGGTAGCATTTACCGCTATGCGTCTGGAGCTGGGTTGGCGACGAAGAGCAGTAGACACATATGACAAGCAATTGTTGAATCAACGTACTAAATTTTCTGACGTCATTGACCTTGCAGCACAGGGTGATATACGACACTAAAAGTTCCAGACACGGAATTTTTTACACTACCGTTTGCGAATCGGTAGTTCCAATGAGCGGACTTTGGCACACCACACAATTGCGCGTGTATTCGGTGAGCTTTGTGAGGTTACTATCTCAAGCAGCTGTCGAAATATATGCCATTACGAATTCTTCCGGGCTCAGAGAACTTTCTTCGTGGCATCGAAATTCACGAACAATACGATTCAACGACTCTTTTCTGATAAACCCTAGATCACACAGGGCTGCAAACTCATCTTTAGTGATGCCTGTCACAATGTAGAAAAATTCGGAGTCTTTAGTTTCGATAACATGGTCAATTTTATGCTCTCTGAATTGAGTTGTATAAATAAAATCTGCAATGCAAATAGCGAGGCGCTTGATTTGGGTCGCGTACCACTTTTTGCGAGATTTTTTTTCTTTGTCTGCTTCGGACTCAACTTCGTCTTTGTTTTTCTGTTCTTTGTCTTCTTCTGAAGGTTCTTTTTTGTCTTTTTTTGCTTTTTCGATTGCGTCTTTTCCAATTTTTAGAAAATCCTCAATTCCGCCCACTTCCTGTGTACGATAACCTTTTACTCTTTTTAACGCTTCGAAAAGTTCTGGATGACTTTCCAAAGCCGCTAACGAAACAAAACTTACCAGGGCGTCACTCGTAATCCGTTTTGAAAGTGACAACCGAGAACCTGAAAAATTAATTGCTTCAAAAATGTCTTTTGAAGTTGTCTTATCGCTTTTCAAATTGCCTTCTAAAAATCGCTTAATATTGAGTCTTTCGCAAAGACCCTCAGTGACTTCTTGCAGGTTATCTTTTCGAATTTGGTCACTACTATCTTGCTGATCTAACTGATCTGCAAGAGCATCTGCATAGTGAAATGTGAGTCGTAAGCAACGTGAAACAGCAAAGTCAAAAACCCACGCTTTCGGTTTTACAATTGAAACATTTGGAGCTGCCCCTTCCACCCATGCCGACTGGACACGAAAAATAGCTTGAAAATAGCTTTCCGCGGCTGAAACATCGTTCAGAATTAGAATTGAATCCCATTCTTTGATTGTAACTCCGGTTAAAAATCTGCGAACAGTAAGTGTTATAGTTCCGAATTTATTGGCGTCATTGTGCACTCTTTGAATGCAATCCTGCACAACCTTTTTATCTCTGACTACTAAATTGCCTTCTTGCTCATCATCCTCAGTTTCTTCACAACCTGAGGCGTTGATGATTTCAAAATTTCCAAAATATGGGTGTGATTTTAGCTTTTTTGACAAAGCACGAACTGACTCGACTCTATATAGCCACCACACAGTGTGGCGTTTTTTCGGTACTCCTAAACCATCACCAAGTTTGCCAAATACTGAAATTGCGCGTGCATCGTGCGTCCGTTTGCAAAGACCTTCAATAAAATGATCAACCGCATCTTGATGCACAAATTTTTGACTTGACACTCGAAACAATTCATTGAGAGAAAAATCGAGGTCATCGGTCAAAAACGTTTCCCGCTGTTGGTTTATATCTTCGTCTGTGATTTCGATCGTGGAGACATCCAAGTCTGGCATTCCTTGGTAAACAAAATTGCCATTGCAAATAGGAATATTTGTTCTTTCACTTTCTTCTATTTTGTTTTTTTGTTCATCAAGATAGCTATATGTATAAACTTGTTGAGGACAAAAATCTTCTTCTTGAATGAGCTTAAATGGGGTTCCTGACAAGTCTAACCTTTTAGTCCAATCCAATGAATCAATGATGAAACGCGCCCTTTCTGTTCTGCTACCAAAATGCACCTCGTCAAAAATTATGAGATCCCATTTCATTGGCTTTAGAAGATTTTTGAGACGCTGCTTTGTGGTTCCATCTTCTTCTACTCGAAGATCCTGCAACGAGACGCATACAACTTTTTGTGCTTTATGATCAGGAAAATTACCATTTTCTTGAACAAATGGGTCGTTTAGATTTGTCGGATTTTGCCGAGCACGAATACCAGTCCAGCCTTCAAAGTGGACATGATCATTGACCGCAGACATCCATTCTGAAATAACTTCAGGCTTGTAGGTGATGATCAATGTGTTTCTGGCTTTGATTTCTTTGGCAACATGTATGCCTGTAAAGCATTTACCGAAGCGCATTTTGGCATTGAGCAAAAATCGATTTTTATGACTAGCGCCTTCTAAAACCGTGGCATCGTAGTCGCCGTCAAACCACCTTTTGGCCTTGGAAACGGCCGCAAATTGCTCAGGTCGAAGGTTGTAAGACTCACCGCGATCCGAGCCAAAACAAACTTGATTAAATGCTTTTTTGACTTGCTCAATTGTTGCAACAAACCACTCGCGGCCAACACTCTGAGAGACGCGTAGCACACCATTCGCTTCAAGTTGATGGTGAATGTGGTGGTCGGATTTTCCCAGTGAAAGCTCAGCAGTCCATAATAAAATGGGCTGCTCTGCATTGCTTGTGCCAAATTGTTCTGAAATTCGTTCAATGACATTACGCTCTGTTTGTCCGACTTTTAAATAATTTTTACTTTTATAAGACTCAGTTGTGTAAACATATATCTTTGCCGAAGGTAAAGATTGCCTCATGACCATTCCTCAACTTTTGCCTTAATGTGTTCCTGTTCCTTTTTGGAAAAGCCAAAAAATTTGAAAAGTTTTTCGTCGTCCCAAGTTTCTTTCATGTCCAGAAGAGGGACCCAGTTCCAGCGATCTTTAGGTAAGTCTTGCGTAATTTTACGAGTTCCCACCAAATAACGAGCAAAGTCTGTTTTCAAGAACTCAAGCATATTTTCTGCCTGGATTTTAGTTTTGAATGCATGAACAATATTATATGTTTCTGTGGTAATTGTTCCAGACGGCACTAGCATTATTAAATTCTTTGGCACAGTTGAACGTCGATTTCCTTTAGAGCCACCAGCTGCTTTTGGAACACAAACTTTCCACAAGTCTATTTTGTCTAAGTTTTTTGTTATGTCTGAAATATCAGCATATTTGATAATTCTTCGGATACTTAAACAAGGAACAGCATTTCTTGAATTTCTGCTGACTTCCGCATTTCTATCAAAGTAAAATGTTCTAAGCCCAAAAGGCTTGCCTGCCCACGCGACATCTCCCACCCACTTTCCAGGCCAACATTTTTGCAACTTCTCTACAATTTCAAATGCCATAGGATCATCAGGAATGATGTCCCATTTTGAAAGACTTATTTCTTTTGCAAAAGTTCCATCTGCGAAATTAGTTTTGCCGACATGGCTTTTGTCCCACTGCAGGAAACAAACGCCGCCGTTAATATCGACTGTTGGAAAAACCTCTGCTGCATTTTTAAAGTAACGCAAATTTCTGATGTGTTTTGACGAAATAATTTTTTCACGAAAGTCATCGAGTCCTTTACCACCACCAAACCATCTCGCAGGAATAACAAGCACAAATTGCGAAATAGCTTCACACTCCATCAATGCATCTGAAAAAAAATTGTACACTGGCTTTGCGCTTTTTCCAAAGCCACCGTCTGCCTCCTGGTACGGCGGATTTCCGATTGCAATTACTTTACAACCAGGCTTGCGTGCTGAAATGTATTCAATCATTTTAATCAACTCCGTTTTAAATTTAGGAAGGTCAGCATTGCCGTTTTCTTCAGAAAGATAAGCACCATTTTTGATAATTTTTGCTTGTTCTAAGTCGTGAGATTTTTCGTTACCTAAGAAAGTTCGGAGGCTTAAAAGCCAGTGGCGCTCATCAGGAGCGAGGCCAAAAATACGATTTTGCGTATAAAGTGTTGCGCAAATCTTGTTTACATTCATCAATTTTTTAGTTGCTTTATTGAGGCGCATACCAATAGCCAGTAAAATTTCTCCTGCTTTGCAAAACGGATCCAAAAATACAACATTTTCATCCAAAAAAACTTCATCACCTAAAGTATTTACAAGTTCCAATGCAGTTTGAACAAGCATGATTGGCTGGTCTCGTCCAACGGTGCTTCCCAAAATATCAACCACGTGTGAAACCGAATTTGAAAGTGCGCTCTGTTTATTTTTCATTTTAACCAGCACTTTGCAAGCTAGCATGATTGATTAAAGTAGGTGATTTCTTTTCGTGCTGCATCTCGCCCAACAGATTTTTGCAACCAGTTGCGAAAGCAAATTCTTGAATATCTTTTGTTTTTTTTGTTTGCAATACAAAATTGTCGTTTTCAAGTAAATCTAGAAAATAGAGCGCTCTTTGAAATTGAACTTCTGCTATATTTTTCTTGTTTTTTTGCCTAAAAGCGCAAGACCAGGAGGTGAAAAAATCTAGTGGTTGATGGGCATTCTTCTGAATCCACTGAATTCCTGTTGCAGTTTTTAGTGCATCTTTTTCTGAGCCTAAAGCAGATAGTGTTTCGTTTTGTGTTATTTGCCAAGCGATTGAGCATATAAGGTGAGCTAAAAAATCTTTACTTAGACTGGCGACTGGCGACTGGCGACTGGCGACTGGCGACTGGCGACTGGCGACTGGCGAACAATTGTTTGCGAATTGCTAACTATGTCAAGTGCTGCATTGAAAAGTAGCGTCCTTGAAGTTTCCACATTTTTTTCGCAGATATCTAAGGCCCACAATGTGTCGATTGAATTTGCCACAGCCCTAATTTTAGGTTCTGAAGTCCCTAAAGCTACATATTTTTTCTCAAAAAATTCAACCCTTCTATAAAATATGGGGAGCAATAAACTCCCTATACCACAGCAGGGTTCAAAAAAGTTGGTCTGCTCATCGGCCCAATGAGTTTCGGAAACCAAATCCAACATTTTATTTGCGTATGCCTGTGGTGTAAATACTTCTCCCAGGCTGCTGATCCGCTCTCTGCTTCTGTGATTTAACAATAAAGCGCCTAGACACGAACTGCTGCTCTTGGTCAAATTGTACTCCGTTTCAGGATAGAAATATCTGAGCTGTCATCCTCAGGCATCTTGCTTCACCATTGAAGATCAGTAATGGGCAGCTAATTCTCCGATAAGATTATTTTTGGCAGATTAAAACATTCGCAATAGACATGAGGAGTCACCAAAAGCTACGGCAAACTTTTTTGTACTTGTGATATATGGGTGCAAGAAATGCCCTATTTTCTGCAATTTAAACTTCATGAAAAAAGCATTGGGTTACGATATTCGTGAAATTTTTGCCAAAGACGCACAATGGGAACGAGCCAGTTTGCATTTTTCAGAAAAAGAGGTTTCGTATTATTACAACGAACTTGCTAAGCTCAGCCGCGCTAAGGGCCTCCGATTTACCACTTGTTACATTGGCAACGATGCCAGCGGAGAATCGTTCGAACGTTATCAAAATTTATGGGACAACAAAGGCGACTGCTGCGATGCTAAAGGCTCAGTGCAAAATATTACAGCCACATGTGCCGATGCACCAGTTAAAAAAGCACCTAAAATAATGGGTGCTGAGGCGTTAATTTCATCAAAGTTGGAAGTTAAAAAAGGCTATTCTGCTGTAAAAGGTATGCTTGCCAATTTAGAATCGGCACGCATTGCTGCATTAAAGCTGAAACAAGTAGAGCAAATTAGGGTTTAAATAATCGAAGCTTTAAAGCGAGGCGTTTATTTAATTCTCACTTTCATCCAAAACTCACTCTTCTTCTTCGCCAAAAAGCACATTTGCCTTCAAGATCACGCCTTCAAACGGAGGTATCTTTCCCTCAAATCCCTCGGTCACATCTAAAATAGAAACGTATCCTTTTTCGCTCCACTCCAATACGTTGATGCTTTTTTCATCAGGATCAACGATCCAATAATACGGCACTTCGTGTTCGTGCAGAACGGCTTTTTTCTTAATGCGATCATTGGAAGCATTAGAAGACAAGATTTCGCAAACCCAGTCTGGCCTGACATCAACTGGAAATTTTCTGGGCATTTCTGGAATGCGCGCCCTGCGCCAACCGGCCAAGTCGTGTGCAAATAAACTTTTGTCGCCATACCGCACGGCAACCTCAGGATAAATCCACCAGCCACCTGGCGATTTTGGACCGCTTTTTTTATGAAACAACAACCTCAGCAATTCCGTCATGGCGCCCATAAAGTCGCTGTGGTTGAGAGTGGTCGCCTGAGCATCCCAAACCTCACCTTCGTGAAATTGGCATAGCGTTCCCTCGTAAGCCACTTCAAATTCTTCAATAGTCAAAGGGTCAAATTTTTTAGCCGCAGTCATGGCTCCTCCGATCATTTAAAAGCCTAGCACGTTTGTACTTTTAATTTGCGAAAAAATTCTCTCTCATCAAATTATTTCCGCAATCACATCTATAGGAAGCAAAGGCACCATTGATTTACAAGTCCAGTTTCACTCACGCGAATTTTAATGCACCCTTTAAAATACTCATGTGTGTTTTAAAGGGAGACTTAAAAAAATGATGCCGTTTAAACGAAACTTATATGAACCTATACATCTAGATTTACAAAATGAAATGATATTTCTGGGTGGGCCGAGACAGTGCGCAAAAACAACACTGGCTCGCCAGCTCATTGCGCAAAACTGGAAGAACGAGCAAAAAAGATATTTAAATTGGGACATTTAAAATAAATAATACGGCAACGCAAATTTTAACGAACAACAGCTCCAGTTGTGTCACACGATTTTATTGCCGCGATTAATGCATTGGCATCTGCTGCAGCTGGATTCAAAGATACTTCGCATTTCGTTTCATATTTTAATGTGTGAATAGAAGATATATTACTCAGCATATTCGTGGGAGCATAAATACGCCACATTGTTACTTTAGAGGACTTTGCCTGCACTTCTGGATTTTTCAATATTGTTATGCCGTGGTTGACTACTTCAAGATTTGCGCCTAGCGCAGCAATAATAGGAGCTGTAATTCCTTGAGCAGTAACTCCATTTGCTAAAAAGAATTTTTCAAACATTGCACTGGCCGCGTCTGTTCCTGCAGCAGCAGGTGGTGGGTTTCCAAAGCGCAAAACACCTTCAGAATTTAAAGATACACCAACCGCGAGACGATCGTTAGCCACTTCAATTTTTACAGGCTTAAATAGTTTCTCGGTATTTACGGGTTTTAAATTATTTTTCAAGAGATTTAAAATAGTTAACACCAATGGCTTTAATTGCACTGCAGAAGTGCCACTTGCATAGTGCGCCACTGATTCAAATTGCTTTTGAAGCTCTGCGCTGGCAGATTCTTGAAGTTGGCATTTCTCATTCCACTGCACACTCCCTTCAGGGCATTGCTGTGAAGCAGCGAGGGCAATTGCGGCAGCTGAAAAGAACAAAAAAGTGAAAACATTTATAAGTGACATCGTGTTGCCTCAGGCAAAAATGTTAATTGAATTTATGATTCGAAAAACTATGGCACAACAGATTTCCATTCGTTGTCATTTTCATACACAACTACGGGTCGCATGCTTTTATCGCCCGCATTTAAAATTTCTTCGTAAGTCGGAAACCCGGAAGTCATTGCCATTAACATATCAGAATTCGACTCAATGGCATGAATAGGAGAAGGCAAAATATTCAAAATTAAATCGAGATTGTTTTTTTGCTGATTGTTAATTTCCATAGATTTTTTCATGAGCGCATCGCCTGCATACACCCAAGTATTACAACCGTTAAGTTGCACCACAGTATATTTCCCGGGAGACAAAGAATTTTTCAACTTTTCAGCAAACAATAAACTCGATTGACCAAAGCCCGAATGTCCATTGTATGAAACAAAATCAGAATTTTTAACGCTTTCAGCCAAGCTCTTTTCAAAATTTTGTGGCAATGAACTCTCTACAATGAGTGGGCTTGAAACGGTATTGATTAAAAACAAATTCAGTTCAACATTTCCCAAAGGGCCAGCAAATGTAAGGTGTTGCTCAGGATGAAACGATGGCTTGGTGACAATTTCCTGCCAACTTTCGCTCAAATTGCTTGAATGGATTGGAGAGCCAAAAGCAGAAACAAATCTTTTAAGGTAACCAACAAATGCCTGCGTTCCACCTTCACTTCCGAGAATATCTCCCACATAAGTGATAACGACTGTTGCTACAAATCTGCCATCGTCCCAAATGCGACCGTATTCCGGAGATTTTTGAACCGTGTTAGCATCGCTAGACTTGAGTTTTGCAAGTGTTCGATACACTCCATCAAACTCTGCAGCTGTTGCTGGTGTTTCAGACAAAACACAATCGTTCACACGATAAAAATACCAAAATGTTTCTTTGGTGGCTTCTGTATCTGGCTGAATACCATTTACACCAATTTTTTTGGCAACACATTTTTTTCCATAAGTGTCCCAAAACTTTGCAAGGCCATCGGCATCAGTGCGCAACGGCAATATTAATGTCAACGCTTTGGTATCATTTTTTTCCCAGAGTCCAGATTCCATGGCGACAGAAAAGGACGCCTTATATCGATATATTGACAATCCAGAGGGCGCATCAATTCCAATTGGAGTCGCATTAAATCCGGACACAATAGAATCATGTTCTATTCCACTGTAGTCAGTTGCCAACTGGCCAGTGGCGAACTTTAATTGCGATTTAATTTGTGCCTTTAAAATTTCACCAGATGCACCTGCCGGAGCCAACACGCGTCCTTCTTCTATTTTTCCTTCGAGTAAGGTGGAATAAGGAGAGGCAAAATTAACGGCGCTCTGTAAGGATTTTTCGGTACAGCTTATTGGAATAAAACTCACAGCAGAAAATAGTAATATTACACTCACAGTGCTAACGCGACTTAAATTGAGCCGGAAAGAAATATTATTTCTCATTAAATTAATTTTCATTAAATTCTCAATCTAAGATTAACAACTAGTAAGAGTAGAATTGCATGAGTGAGAAAAGCGAACAAGAATACTACCGATAGTGAATCAAAAATACGACGGAACAAATTTATGGGATCACTTTTGCGCCAGATTCTTGCAAAAACAATCGCATTTGTGCCCAAGAACGCTTGTCTGCAGCTTCGTTGTAGGCCGCACCTTTAGAATTATCGTTGCCAGCGGATTTATCAGTAAAGCTGTGCACAGCATTTCCAAGCTTAATGAGCTGCCAATCGACCTTTGCTGAGCGCATTTCGTCTTCAAACGCTGCTAAATCTTTGCCAGAAACATAGGGATCATCGGCACCATGAAACGCAATGACTCTTGCTTTAATGTTTTTTCCTTCGGCGATATTTGGACTGTCGAGGCCACCATGAAAACTCATCACGCCAGATAATTCAGCTCCACTGCGGGCTAACTCCAAGACACCCGTGCCGCCAAAACAATATCCTGCAGCAAATAATAATTTTTGATTTAAATTCTCATGTTTCTTTAATTGCTGATACGCCAAGTTGAGTCGCTCGCGAAACAATTTGCGATCACCTTTATATTTTCCTGCAAATTTACCTGCTTCTTGAGCACTATTCGGACGCTTCCCTTGACCATAAATATCGGCCGCAAGTACAACAAAGCCCAAATTTGCTAATTTTTGGGCTTGCTCCGCAGTATCATTCGTTACGCCCATCCAATTGTGAACCAGGAGAATTCCCGGAATTTTGTCTGCCTTCAACTGAGTATAACTTGCGTCGGGTGTTGCTAAGATACCCTCGAATTTCTCACCATTCATTTCATAAAGGTAAGGCTTTGTCGCTGCAAATGCTGAGTGAGCTACCACCAACGCGTAAATAGAAATTGTATACTTTGAAATCGAAAGCATTGATTGATACATTTTAATTCTCCTTTGACACGTCTGTCAAAAATTGCTGAATTCGATTGATATACTAAAGTAACAACTATTTGGTACCATAAAGAAGTAATTGTGGCCATTTCATTGAAAAGAAATTTCTTGAGAATCTGATCAATGAAATTGCAATTCAATAATTACTGTTTACTATTCAAAGGAATGATCATGAAAAAAAATAGTTTTTTAATTCTTACTGCAAGCACCGCATTGTATTTAGGTTGCGACCCTTTGACTCATCCAAGAACCAACGAGACACCCAACACCGTTTCTTCTGCCGCACCGCCTCAATGCTCTTAATTTAGGGATTTTGAAATTCCAAACCAAACAAATTTTTTTGGGCTAATTGAGTCGAAGGTATTTCTAAAACTAAAAAATTTAGTC
>JAYTOT010000110.1:0-20050 GCA_043747645.1 Pseudomonadota bacterium
GCAACTGGAACGGGCGACGTTTTACTCGGCATGCTAAAAAGGCGATCTGACATTTCTGCGATAGGTGTTGATCCGTCCGATGGAATGCTAAAGGTAGCGCGCGAAAAACTTTCAAAAAAAGCAGCACTTTTTTCTACGCAAGCGAAATTTGAATTGGGCGATGCTCGCAAACTTGCGCATGCCGATGGCTCATTTGATACTGTGACGGTTTCGTGGGGTATTCGAAATGTGAAGCCTTTTTCCGAAGGAATTCGCGAAATGAAGCGCGTTTTAAAGCCTGGTGGTTGGTTATTGGTGTTAGAAAGTGGGCAGCCAGAACTTAAACTGGTAGGCGCTATTTATAAGCATTATGCGCGATTGTTGCCATTTATTGGCGAAAAAATATCTGGATTTCGTCCGGCCTACCAATATTACACCCACACTGTTGAAAATTTTCCGAGCGGTGCTAATTTTGTAGCAGAATTGTACGATGCTGGTTACACAAATGTGTCGTATAAAACTTTGGGCGGAAGCATTGTTTATTTATACCGAGCACAAAAGCCTGTAAAGTAAAATTAAACATTTAGCTTAAAATCGAATCAGCCGAAGGCTTTTTCAAGCCTCCACTTTAGCAAAGAACGGAAAAAACCAAACTTTTTTTTTGGTTCACGAAATTCTGGCAATTATAGAGTCACATCAGACCTCGAGCTTATTGCACTCAATCCGCCAGCAATCGACCTTAAATGGCTACCTCATGCCTATGCTAAACACCAAATCGTAAAGCGAATGCCTTTGCTGCTTTCTGAATGACGATTATTTTTTTTGGTAACTTTTTGGATAGAATTATCGGTGTCATTGCTCTCGTAATCCATCGAAGATTTCTAGATTAAGCAGGCATTTGAATTGTAATTTTGTCGGCGAATCACGTTCAGCAAATGCCCAAAAAATGAACTCTGGTAACCTGCGATAAAAATGACGTTAATGGGTTTTCCTAAAGTTATTGTTGATTTGTCCGATACTACCTTTGGGCAGCCCAATCGAAAATCTAAAGTGGAGTGAATGAAAATGAAGTTTTCAGCAAAAATTCTGGCATCGTCTTTATTATTATGTGGCGTTTTGACATTAAATGCTTGCAGGAATGATCAAAAGTCCTCTGGGGCAGCTGGGCTTTCAGCAGATTCAGCAGATTCAGCAGATTCAATAACTAAGCCAACTTTGCCAAAGTATGAAGAGTTGGTTGCTAACCTTAGCAGGGCTAATACTAAAACCGCAGTATCTGCTGCAGAAATAGATCGCGCCAAAAGTGAAATAGAAGGGCTTAAAATCTATGGTCTTCCTATTGCCTATGATCTCAAAAATTTTGGTATCGAACTCCTTGCTGAAGAAATCGAAGAATTGAATGAAATTAAGACATTGAATCCTGTTCTTAATAGTGACAATGTTGCCTTGACGCTTGAAGAAACTCAAGTGGCTGGACTTCCGGTTAAGGCTTTAAAAAGAGCATATGATGTTGTAAAAGAGATGGCTACTTCGGGGAGACTCAAAAAATTTGCAAAAGCAATTCAAGATGGAGCCAAAGATGCAGCCAAAAATGGTCGAAAACTGTGCCTTGCAGTTGATATTGGTGCGTCTACCGTTAAAGATTCGATTTGTACGAGCAAACCTATGGCTAGTGCCGGGTTTAAGGATCTCTGTTACAATGGCTTCGAATTTGCCACCACTGCCGCTACTGCTTGCCAATTGATTGACATGTTCAAAAAATATCAATAGTCGAAATGCAACAATCTCCGCCGTAATTCTGTCTCTTTTTACAGCTCCGATATTGTGAAGTTGAATTGAATTCTAGATATTGCATCGGATTGACTGGTTGTAAAAATAGGACCGTCACCCTGGTGCGATGTGACTTCAATTCCCACAGTGCGATGAGGTCTGCCGTCGCCCCAGGCATTATTGCACCACCAAATGCCAAAACACGGTGATTTAAATTGATTTGAATCACAGTCTGTCTTGCTTTGTTGAATTTCCAGCTCTATTTTAATTCCAATTTTGTGCCTGAAAAATTCAACTTTGAGTGGGAATTTATTTCCGGAGATAAAAAATTTATTTGCTTGTTTTTCTGTTTCATGTGGAAAAAAAAGACTGTCATTTTCCCATTTCAATTCATCATCAGTGTCTGCAATAAAGAGTGCATGTGAAGCATAAAGGCATTCAATATTTTTGTCATTTAATTTTATTGTGGAAGGATAGTCTAAAGTGAATTCAAATTGACAAAATCCTTGTCCCGACTTTTGTGTTACTTTACGAGAAAACACATTTCCATTCATATTCCAATTGTGAAATAAACCCTTATTTATACTATTATTTGAATTTTCAATTCCGCTTTCAAGTAAGGCTTGTCTGCCCCATATTTCGCCATGGTCTCTCAATCCCGCAGGGTGAGGTCCTACTGTAGGCCAACATTCGTCCCATCCCCAGGCATCGGCAGATTCAAATTGGGTTCTGTCGCAATTCAAGCCCAAAAGTGTGTCTTTTAATTCCGACTCAAAGGGTAGTACCAATAACGAAAAAATAGAATTTTCAGATTTTTTAAAATTCAATGCCAATATTTTTCCCGAACGAGGGCAAACTATGAGCTCTGCAGCTCCACTTTGAAAGCGAATGAGGGATTCATCAGCCCATGATTTAACAAAATTTCGGCTCACAATTTTTGACTTTTATAGAGCTGAATATTTGCTGAATCTTTCATGATTTGTTCAAAAATTCCTGTGACTTCAAACTCTGCCACAGGATCATTTTTTGCATTCAAAATTTCTTTTTGCATTTTAACGCCGTCGCGACAACTGGGGCAGCCAGACACCACCACTTGCGGAGGTGCTTCTCGAATTTGTTCGAATAATTTTTCCGAAATGCGCGTTCCAATTTTAGGGTGCTTAAGGCGCGCGGTGCCAGAAAGTCCGCAACATCTGTCGTAAGAAGCAACGCCTTTGTAGTACATATTCAAGAGTTTGAGTTGCGCAGCAGTGGCCGCTGTCGTGTTGTGGCATGGTACCTTAAGGCCAACAGTTTTGTCGAATTTGGGCAGTTTTTGAGTGTGATTTTCTAGTTTTAAAAGCAAATCTACAGCCATTTCTGCAGTGTCTTTGATTGTGAAGTTCAAGTTTTTCAAATTAAAAGAGCTTGGCAAACCTGCGCCAATTCTAATGCGCTCGCGTAAAATATCGTCCGCGAGCATGGCATGCATTTCGCGAATGGCTTCGCAGCACGTGGGGCAATTCGAAAAAACGACGAGTTGCAACGATTGCGAATGAAAAATTTGTAACTCGTTAGATTCAAGTTTTGGTGAATGCATAAGTGTGTGCGATTTAACAACACTGGCAGCACATTTCGCGATTTCAATGAGCGATAAAACTTGGCTCTGGCGCGCGCGTTCGTGCAAACCATCGGCTTCAAATGGAAATCCACAACACATTTTCTTTTCCAAATCGACAAATCGAATTCCTAAATTTTCAGTAAGGTAACGGTCTACAGAATGAGTGGCTTCTGGGTTTCCAAAGGTGTCCATGCATCCACGATACCGGATGTAAACTGTTTGGGGCATGGCTTTTTCGTGCGCAATGGGCGATATTTCATTTGGTGATATCACTACATAATTGTCTTGTTTACTTATTTTTTTTCCAACTTTTAACGGCTCATAATGTTTTAGTGAAAGGGTAGGCGGGCTCGTGTAGGTTTTGAACCAATCTGGAATAAAAGTCATTTTTCGTATGGCATTTAAAAAGGGTTTGCCCAGAATAATAAACAGAGTGAGAAGGCGGTATGTCACTGATTTAAAAAAATCTTCGCCCATGAGCCTTTCGTATAAAAACCCCCATAACCGCGAACCCTGAGTGGGCAGTTTTCCCATTGCATGGTAAGCTCTGGTGAGTGGGTGTATTTGAATATCTACGGGGCAAGCTTTGTCGCACTTGCGACAGTAAAAGCATTTTTTGAGTAATTCTTGGCTCGCGGCAAACATTTGTCGTGTTGCCGTTTCTACGGCAGACATATGTTGAGCGTCGCCAGCTGCACGAGCGCCCCGGCGGACCATGGCCATGCGCTCCATAAACATCAGAATATTTCTTTTAGAAGGTAACACAGGGCTTGCATTTTTTCCGTTGTTTAATTGAGCCAGGTCGTGTTCAGCATCAATAACGGGGCAAATTTTACAACTGTTGCACCTCGTACAGCGCAGGCCTTCGTCTACGGCAAAATTTTCTGCATCAATAATTTCGTCAGCTTCTATCGCTGTGCTGCGCATGGCATTTTGTGCCTTTAGCAATGCATAAGAATCGCTGCGCGTTTTAAGTAACAGCTTATTGCTCGTATTCATAAGTCGCGCTCTTAAAGCGCGCGAATAAGAAGTGCGCAAAAAAAGTGTTTCGGGGTTGAATAAATTGAGTGGGTCAAGCGAGTCTTTTACAGCACACATCCGGTCGTAGTCTGCAGGTGCAATGTAATTCAGCCACAAAAAAGGTGCTTTGCCTGCAACGCCATGTTCGCCCGTAAATCGGGCACTGCCGTATTTGTCGTTGGCTGGTGCTAAGTTTTGCGCCTGGCCAATAACGTTTTCTAAATAATCCCAAGCAATGTCTGCTTGTTCTTCATCGTAAAGGTCAAACCCTCCAATATTCCAATGCATAATTGCAGTATGATTGGGTGTGAGGTGCCCAAACAGCACATCTTGTTTTTGCTCTGCGCGGGCAGAAGGTTGAGTTAAGGTAACAATATTTAAAACTTGTTCTAAATATTCAATGCGAATTTCCATATCTGTTTTGCATTTTGTGCGCAATTTTTTAGGAAGCTCTTCGCGCGGCTTGCGCATGACTTCCCATTCTTCTGCATTTTCGCTCTGGCGCAAAATGCGTGTCACCGAATTTTTAGTAAATACTTCTGCACGATAACTCGACTTTTCAATGGCAGATTTAACCAGTTCTTCAGTCGCTTTGTAACGCGCTTCGCATTCCTGTTGAGTGTTGGCTTCAACCGAAAGTAACAACACGGCTTCATCTGTTACGTTAAACACTCCAGGAAAATCTTGAATCAAAAATCGCCTTATACTTGGGCCAGATATGATTTCAAAATATTCAGGTGGCGGTAGTGTTTTTTCATTTTTAATTGCCCTTGTGGCTTCCATTGCTGCGCCCACAGTTGAAAAATGCCACCGCGCTCCTTTGAGCCACGGTTGTGGGCGCTCTATTTCAAAAGTAACTTCGTAAATAAATCCCGTTGTACCTTCTGCTCCCACAAATGTAGACAATGGAAGTGTTGGGTCTTGAATTTGTGTGCTGTTACTTTGAGAAGAATTGTTTTTTTCAAAGTTATTTACATTTTGAGCAGCGGCGTGCATTGCACGTTGTGCAGTCATGTTTGCCGACGCTTTAATTCCCTGAAGAGGAATGACCACGCCACTAGAATTAATTTGAATTTCTGCTTTGCGATCTCTTTTTTTGAGCAACGAAATGGTTGTTGTCAGTGAATTATTTTTTTCAACACCAAAAAATTTTTGTGCCATTAAAAATGGTTCAGATTCTATGAGCAGAGCTTCTTGAGCGTCTGGCGCAAAACATGCCGCAATGCCATCGTTTGTAACGGCACGGCCATGCAAAATAACTTCAAATGCCTTGCGGCCCCCATTGCTTCCTGTAGATGCAATGCCTCCTGTAGCTGCGCGCGGTGTATTGGGGTCGCAGCGCAAAACAAATCCGCGGCGCGCCAAATAGGCGACTAAATCTTTAAATGGAACACCTGCACCAACGCTGATTTCAAATTTACCTTGCTGCCGGCGCGATTGTCGGATTTCTGAAATGTGATCGATTCCGCGCGCCGAAATTGTCACCGCAGGTGCCATGGGAGTCACACCCATATTGTAGCCGCCACCTTCGCCATAGGGAATCATGGGTATTTTATGTTTGTAAAATAGTTTTACAAGTTTTTGCAGAGAATCTGCACTATAAATATGAATAACTGCTTCGGTAATAAGAGCTCTGTGCTCCATGCTATCTGCCGAAAAAGCTTCGCGGTCGAGCCAGAGCGCACTAAAGTTTCCTGCACCCACAATTTGTATGATTTCATTTTGAAGAGTTTTTAGTTTGTGACGCAATTCAAAAGTTGCATTCACTCTTCCGGTGACAAATTTATTTAATTCAGCGGGCATATTCTTTTGCATTTGAGGCGCAATAATAGAATCGAATTCTTCACGGGTGATTAAATTCGGAATAAAAGTGTGTTTTCCAGAAGAGCTCCCGCCAGTTTTTGAAAATATTTCTTGCGAAGTTTCTAATGGCAATGGAGGCATAAGGCCAGCTACGTCGAGCCATTGGTCGAGGGAATTCATACTGCTATTCCTCCTAAACATCCTGTGATGCTAATTTGTCTTCAGTTAAATAGAGCATGCTTCCAAGAATCCGTTGCCTCACACCCTTGAGTTGTGCTGCTTTGTAACGTTCGTGCGACGCAGGACCAAAGCGAGAAAGGTCGTAACTGCTTTCGTCCATGATTTGAATTTCTATAGGAAAATACCGTGTGATTTCTGGTGGAATCATTCCTGCGAGCCAAGGGTCATCACGATCCATACCTCTGTAATGGCGCAACTGCGACGACAGAGAGTCGATTACCATATATGCGGGGTTTGGTGTCCGAACCAAATGCCGCACTGTGAGCTGAAGCGATTTGTAAAATTGACTTGTAAACGAGTTTGTACGTTTCGAATTTTCATCGATGATTCCTGCCGTAGCCCAAGGGATTTTTTTACACATATCGTTAAATTCTAATGGAGTGACTAAATCGGTACTTAATAAATCGGTAGATATTCCGTGGAGTCGTTTCGAGATTGAAAAATTTAAGAGTGAATTTCGAGTCCGAGAAGAAATGACTTGATGAGGAATAATAATGTCGGTTTCAATCAGAAGGCGCAATAGGCGCGGAATTTCAGTTTCATTAGGGACCACAAAACGCACGCCAAGATAGTCAAAAACATCGTCCATAATACTATCTGGTTTGTGTAAAAGTTTTAAAATAATACTTTGTCTTGTTTTTGCTTCTTTCCAATCTACGGCAGCTAAGGTAACAGCAAGGTTACGCGACTTGGCGAGCGTGGTTCCGTCTTCGTGATTGATTGTTAAAATAGATTTGATGCGTGCAAATATATGTTCCCGCGCCTGTTGAATATCTTTGAGGCGACCACTGTACTCTAAATTAGTGAGCGCGTGAGCCACTTTGAGCGCAGCGCAGGCCCAAATTCTGATGTATCGCCTGCGTGGCGATCGGTTTGATGCCAGCAGCAGTAGTTTTCGTGGGTCTTCTAAATTAAAAATATCTAAAGGAATGCGGAATAAAAATCGTTCATCGTCTGAAAGCAGCACATGCCTAATAAAGTGCAAAGCTTCTCCATAAAACAATTCAAAAGTACGCATGTGCTCTGGCCGCGAAATGTCGAATCCACAGGAGAGCAATAAATCGCGAGCACGTTCGGAGCTCGTTACGTTTAGGTTTCGCAACGAAAAAATATTTTGCAGTCCTAAAGTAACTTCAAACTCTTGCCAGGGAATGCGCCAGTAGTCTTCGGCGGCATTTTTAGCGTTCTGATGCGATTTTGAACTGAGTGGAACATCAAGCAATGGCGTCTCCGACATTTTCTAAACACCGCCTCAAAATAAAGCCTGCGGTTCTGTGTTTGAATAGATGCAAGGCTTAAAGGAGAAGTTATAGCATGCGTATATTCCCTATCAAAACGAAACAACGCATTTCTTGCCTTATTTTATATTTAGGAATGTGTTGTGGATCTGCATTTGCGTCTAATTCTGCAGCCGATGCTGAAAAGAAAAAAGAGGCTTTGGCAAAAGTGGCGCAACAAGGTGAGCCGTCTGCTAAGGATTTACCTCTGATTCCTGCAAATGCTACGCCTCTCCCTAATCACATTAAAATTCCAAACATCCGTCTTGCAAATGAGTCAGAAGAGTACAATTTTAAAAGTAACAGATACACTTTGGTTGCGGTGTTTGGAACCTGGAATGCGCGATCTGCGGAAGTGGCAATGCGCATCAACGATCAAATTCCTGCATTAAAAAGTCGCAGAATGGGAGCGGTGGGAGTGTTCTCGCACGACACTGTCGAATCTCTGACGCAGTGGACTGCCAAAAACAAACCTCATTTTCCAGTAGGATTGTCTACCAATAGGTTCATTGATGAACTTCGAAATCCTAAGGTACCAACCCTTTGGATTGTGGATGATCAAGGATTTATAATGCACCGCGCGGAGCTGCCAAGCCACACAGATTTGAATGTCGTTTTTGCAAAACTCCAATTGTGGACTGAATTTTGACAGAGTTAAGGAAATTTCTTCATTGACTCAAGGTAACAGAATTCCCTAGAATTCTATTGAAACAATCCAATGTTAAAATTGGGAGAGGGTGAAATGGATTTTATTAAGACTGCGTTTGCTGCCGGTGGTCCCATTATGTACGTTATTTTAGCGTTTTTGGTGGGTGCTTTGGCACTTGCCATTTGGAGGGGAATGTTGCTGTTTGCTACTTTCGATACACCAAATCCGCAAGGAATGTGGTCTGAAATATACAAATTGGTGACTAATAATCAAATTGAGACTGCAATTCGTCTGTGCGAAAAATCGCCGCGCAAACAAGTATTGCCCCGTGTTTGGAAAAAAGGTTTGCAAAGCGCAAGCCGCAGTGCAGAAGAAACTCAAAATGCAGTAGACTCTGCTACTTTTGAAAGACTCCCGTTGTGTAACCGTTACATGATGTGGTTTGGTACTATTGCAAATATTACCACGCTGCTCGGCTTGTTGGGGACCATTACTGGACTCATTAACTCCTTTTCGGCCGTTGCATCTTTAAGCGGTGCTGCAAAGCAAACTAAGCTTGCTGAAGGTATTTCACATGCTCTTTATGCAACAGGTTTTGGCTTAGGAACAGCTCTCATTTGCATGGTATTGCATGGTCTTTTAACGACAAAAGCGAATATGGTTACCGAGCAAGTTGACGAATTTGCTGCTAAAATAATTGAACTGTTGCAAATGCGACGTTCTAATTTGGCATCAAAATCTGGCAGCGACCACGATTGATTTTAGGTGAATGACAATAATTGCAATGGATATTGAAGGGTTTTACCCATGGGACATTTTAGGCTTCGTAAGCGCAAAAAAGGTTCAGATTCGTTTGAAATTAACGTAACGCCCATGATTGACATGTTTAGCGTGTTGATTTCTTTTTTGCTCATTACCGCGGTTTTTTCTGCAACTGGGGCAATGCGTGTCGAAGTTCCATTTCTTTCGAGTAAGCCACCGCCTACAAAGCAAGAAATAGACAATAAACCAGAAAAAGTGGTTACGTTAATTGTAGATACCGACAAAGTAACGGTTGAAGTAAGTATGAGTAATAGCTCGGCAAAAGCTAAAAAAGATGAGTATAAAATTGATACCAGCGGTTTAGACCAATTGCAGGGACAACTTTATTCTATCAGGCAAGAAAATGCTAAGTTCGATAAAGTAACTGTCATGACCGAAATGGAAGTTCCCTACGAAACTTTAACAAAAGTTTTAGACGCATGCCGAGAATTGCGTCCGGGGCGGCAACCAATTCCTTGGCCATCAGATTATAAAATTCCAGTGGGAATTGATCCGAGTTCGTTAATTCCTAAGATAGTTTTAGGCAATGTTATTTTGTAGTTTGAATTGTCAATAAAATGTTTCATCGATGAGGAGTGCTTAAATGTCGGGAATTAGTGACGGGGAAAGTTTTGCCATCAACCTTTATCCAATGCTCGATATTTTTAGTATTTTAATATGCTTTTTGTTGATGAATTTTTCGACTTCTGGGCAAAGCGTAGAGACAAAAGCAAACTTGGAGTTGCCTAAATCTCAGGTCAAACTTTCGCTCGATACCAGTGCGACGGTTTCCATCACTAAAAATGAAGTCATTGTTCAGGGCGGAATTACTATTCCTATTGGACCTGATGGCGATGTTCCTGCGGAACACCGTCAGCAGGGAGCAATTAAAGCTGCCTACGATGAGTTCAAAAAAATTAAGTCACAAAATGAAACTCTTAAAAATAGAGATAAAGCACTTGCATTGTCTGATGCAGACGTGAATGTTTTAACGCTTGAAGCAGACAAATCAACGCAATTCAAATTACTCAAAAGAATAATGTTAAGCGCTCAACAAGCTGAATTTGTGGCTTGGAAGCTTGCGGCAGATAAACTCGAAGTCAATTGATTTCGAAAACCAGGCACAGGATTTGCTAAATGCGAGATTTCTTATTGAGTCAAATCAGTCGAAAAATAAGCGCTAGTTTTCTATGCGCTGCGCTTTTGTTTTTGAACAGCACTTCATATGCAAATGAGGCGTTTAAAGATAATGAAATTAGAGTCATTAAAAACAAGAGTTTTCAAAAGAAATTTCGCCTAGAAGCAGATTTGAGTGTTGGCGCAATTATGAATAAATCATTCATATACACTTATATGGGTGTTATGGATTTAGGCTTTCATGTGTCAGAAAGTTTTAGTGTTTTTGGGCAGGCTGGGTATGGAATTACACTCAATAAAACTGACTGCACCGTACTCGGTACTAAATTTGGAATTGAACCACTTGTTACCGTAATGAATTGGACGGCCGGTGGAGGCCTTGGATACACACCAATCTATGGCAAATACCAGCTCTCAAGTGGCGACGTTATTTACTATGACTGGTTTTTCACCGCCAGTGCCGGAATTGCTAACGTAACAAGACGTAACAGAGGTTGTGTGCCGGCCAATGAAAATAAAGAGCCGGACCCCACAGGATCTCTCACTGTTTTTGGATTTACCACAGGCCAGAGAGTGTTTGTCGACCAGCACCTGAGTTTAAATTGGAATTTTCGAGCCATACCTAATTTGCCAGGACAGCTCGCTGATTCAAAAGGAATTCGATCTAATATCGCCACGGAAGTTATGACCATGCTCTCTTTGGGCATAGGTTATTTCTTATGAAAGTGAGTCTGAGTTTTATGACAGAAAAAGGCATTGCGAAAGCAAAAAAAGTCGAGAAAAAGCCGTTCAATAAACTTTTTGCGACTCGAATTTTTGTTGGTTTAATGGTAGTTTTGTGTCAAACAAATCAAATGATAGAAAATAAAGCCTTTGCTCAAAATTCAAATGCAGGAATGGGCGAAGCGCAAAAATTTTTCCGAGCTGGCGATTATGCAAAATCTGCCCGATTTTTCTATTTAGTTGTAACCTCTGCAGAAGGCGAAGTGCGCGCCGCAGCTGAATTCGGTTTAGCAGAGTCTTTGCGCAAATTAGGCCTACCCTATAGCTCTGCCTATTTTCATATGCGTCAGGTTGCTCAGGGAGCTCGGAGCAATTTCTTTCGAGCTGCCATGGAATCAATTTCTGAAATTAATGGCAAAAGTCCTTTGGGTAGAGCCAGTTTACTTGCGTTAGTGAACGCCAAAAAAATCGATCCCCTTACGGTTCCTCCCAATGCGCGAGGATTTTACTTTTTTTACCGTGGACTCGATGCTTTCGAAAAACAAAATGTCGCTGGCGCTAAGGGTGAATTTGAGCGCGTTCCTTCTGGCAATCCCTACTACGCGCCAGCCCAATATTATTTGGGTGTTATTCTCACTGTGCTTAAAGATCTCGACGGTGCATTAGGTGCATTCAATCGAGTCATTCGCGCTTCTCCATCGGAAAATATTCAAAACTTAGCCACAACAAATTTGGCCCGCATTTATTTCGAAATGAAAGAGTACCGCAAGGCGTTCGGGTTTTATTCTCAAATTCCCAGAGATTCTGACCTTTGGCTCGAGACTTTATTTGAAGGAAGTTGGGCGTTTTTTCATATTCAACGCCACAACAATACTTTAGGAAACATTCATACCATTCACTCTCCGTTTTTTGTGAATCGATTTTTTCCGGAAACATATATTTTAAATGCAATTACTTATTTGCGTTTGTGCCGCTATAGTAGTGTAGAAAAACAGCTTCAAAAGTTTCAACAGCGGTACAAACCTATTTTTGCCGATTTAAATAACATGCTCAAAAGGTATCAAAATCAGCCTGCAGGCTTTTACAGCCTCATATCTGGATACAAGACATCGAGCAAGCTAAAAGAATTTGGTGCGGCAGTCGAAATAATTGATAGCATAAGCCGCTCCGACGCTTACAAAGAGGCGCAAAAAGTGGTGCGCGGGCTAGATCGTGAAAAAGCTCAGCTCGAAAATTACCGCACGCGGTGGGACGACGTGGGCCTCACCGCGGCTTTAAGAGATTCATTTGAATCCAGGCGCACCGCTACAATTCAAGTAGCCGGCGAAGAATTATTTGCAACGGGAATCAGTCTTTTTAAATATTTAAAAGATTTAAGCGATCAAACAAAACTTATTAACCTCGAAATTCTCTCTGGAAAAACAGATGAATTAAGAAATAAATTCGTTCAAGATGCACCGCCCCCAGATTCTATACAATGGGGCGAAGGCATGCGTCCGCTTAATTTAAAGGCAGAACTCGAATATTGGCCCTTTGAGGGCGAATATTGGGAAGACGAACTTGGTGGTTATGTTTATAATATTGATTCAAAATGTGGCGGCGCTAAGCCGGCAAACAACAATAAAAAGTGACGCACGATGAAGATTGAAGTTTGTTTTGGTAAAAAAATTGGTTTGACTCTGCTTCAGGCGACTTTGTTGGCGTCTGGCTTTTCTGCCGGAATTTTAACACTTGCGGAATATGCCAATGCTGCAGAGTCGCCTGCAGAATTGGGTGGTGGTGGTGCTCGTGGTCGTATTGCCCCTACAAATAGTCCGGTAAAAGTATCGGAACGCGCCGATAACGCGACTCAAAAAAAGAAAGGTCCTTTGAGCGAGCGCGAAAAGCGTGAAGCCAAAGGCAATAGACTCAACCGAGGTGAACTCGAAACACTAGGTTTAGAAAGACAATTGGGCGGAGCTCTCGAAAAGGAAATAGTTTACACCGAAAAATTATTACCAAAAATGCCTCCAAATTCCGACCAAAGAGCAGAAATATTGCGTCGGTTGATTGAAAACTACCATCAGAAAGCTGCTCTTACTTTTTTTAATGAGAGCCGAACTTACGATAAAACATGGGCAAACTGGGACAAAGCAGGCAGGCAGGGTTCGGAACCTGTATTGTCTACTGCGACTAGCAAGCAATGGACAAGTAAAGTTATCCAACGCGCTCAACAAATGATCACGGAGTTTCCTAAGCACCGTCGTGTCGATGAGGCCTATTTTCAAATTGCATTTGCCATGGATTCTGTGGGGCAGCGCAAAGAAGGTGCCAGTTATTACAGTCAAGTTGTGGCTAAATTTCCGAACAGTAGGCGAGTGGCAGATGCGCATTTTGCATTAGGCGAATATTATTTTGAAGGTCAAGATTTCAAAAAAGCCATGACCTCTTTTTCCGAAGTGACCCGATTTACGCGTTCACCTATTTATCCTTTTGCTGTTTATAAAATTGCATGGTGCCAGTACAACATGCAGCAGTTTCGCCCCTCGCTTGGCTCGTTTCAAAACGTAGTGCGGTTGTCTGGTTCCGCTGGCGAAATGGCAGCCGGTGCGAAAATACGACTCAAAGACGAAGCATTGCGCGACATGGTGCTTGTTTGGGCCGAAATTGGCGATTTAGACGGTGCAGAACGTTATTTTTCGGAGCATGGTGGCGAAAAACATTACGCCGACTTGTTATTGCGTTTGGCCGATATTTTACGTGAGCGTGGCCAATACGACCAAAGCGTAAGAGTGCTCAAAAGATTTATTGCACGTTCTCCTAACGACGTAAAAGCGCCAGAAATTCAGATTCAAATTGTTGATATTAGTGCGCTTAAAGCGGATAAAGCATTGTTGTGGGCGGAGCTTAAAATTCTGCTTGCAAATTATGGACCCGATTCTGCATGGGCAAAAACCAATGCAGCTCTGCCAAATTTTAAAGAATTGCAAGATAGAATTCATGCTGTCTCTATTACTTATGCTAAAAAAATGCACGCAAGTGCGCAAAAGGATAATACTAAGTATTTTTACACTCAAGCTGAAATTGGGTATAATTTATATTTAACATTTTTTCCAGCGAGGCCAGAATCAGCAGAAGTTAGGTACTATTTAGGTGAAATTCAATACGGTCAAAATCGTTATCGTGAGGCCGTTAAAACTTTTTGGGCAATCACTCAACAAAAACAAAAATCGCCTCAGTTTGCAAAATCAACCGAATATTTGCTGTCGTCCGCCTATTACGTAGTCGAGCCTGCGTTGAAAGAAATTCGCAAACGTAAGGCGGCTCAAACTGGAGCGCCCAGAGGGTTAGCGCCCGAACTTACAGAATATATAAAAGTCTGCGATGCGTATGTGGGCTGGTTTCCAAAGGCAAAAGCAGTGCTCGATTGCCATGTAGACGTAGCAGAAATTTATTTAAAAAATCAAAATTTTGCCGAAGCTGAAAAGCGATTGCTCGCAATCGCTAAAGATTATTCCGCACAAAAAGAAGGAAAAGTTGCGGCGGAACTTTTGCTGTGGCTGTCTGCTTCAGACAAAAAGAAACTCATTGCAACAACCGAAGAGCTCATAAAAATTCCTGCTTATACGCAGGGTGATTTGGGCAATAGGCTTCGCATTATTAAAGAGACATTTAAATTCGAACTTATTGGGCAAATGGAAAAAGGTGGAAAACACCTCGACGCAGCCCGGGAGTACGAAAAACTTGGTACGCAAAATCCGAACAGTAAAGATGCCGATAAAGCCTGGTTTAATGCCGGCGTAAACTATAAAAAAGCAGGTGAAGGCGACAAAGCCGTTGCTGCATTTACTAAAGTTTACGGCACCTACGCCAAGAGCCCACAAGCGCCAGAAGCACTTTTAGCAATTATTGAAATCAGCGAATCGCGTTTGCAGCTCGATAAGGCCGCACAAATGTCTTTTGAATTTGTGGGTCGGTATCCGAAAGACAAACGTGTGACAACTATTTCGCGCGAAACTTGTTATCTTTACGACGCCCTCGATGACGTACAAAAGGCTTCGCAACTTTGCGGGCAGGTGATCAAATTAGGTGGCAAAGACGGCGCAGATGCTGCAAAAACTTTGGCCGATTTGTACGAACGAAAAGGTCGCTACAAAGAGTTTATTGATATCGTCGATTCTACTATTTTAAAACTCCCTTTGTCTGCCTCGGAAAAAATTGACTATTTGGCGCGCGCCGGCGATGCGGAGCGTAAAATGGGTCGAGCTGGCAATGCGCAACGGCGAGAACAACAAATATCGGGAATATTCTCTTCCAATGCTAAGTCTGTGCAGGGTGTTGCTTTGGCTGCTGTGGGACATGTGGAATTTGAAAAACAATTGCCTGTGTTGCAAAAATATAAAGGTGTGCGCCTTACGGCAGTTAAAAAAGATGCCAGCGACCTTCAAGCTTCTATACAAACGAAGTTAAAAAGTTTGGATGAAGTAGAAAAAGCATTTTTGAAAGTATTGGCAACGGGCGATTCCGAATGGGGTGTGGCCGCGTTGTACACAATCGGGCAATCTTTTGAATCCTTTGCGCACGATTTAAAAAATCCGCCATTACCACCTGGTGTTTCCGCAGCAGATATGCAAAAATTGAAGGAAATTTTGGCTGCAAATTTTGCAAAACCTGCTGCCGATAAAGCTAAAAAGTTTTACACTGAAGCTGCTGGAGCTGTGAGTAAATTTGGTGTGTATACCGATTACAGCGAACGCACCGCGGCGGCATTAGCGCGGGTGAACCCATCTGAATACCGCAATGTGGATGAGTATATTCCCGAAGCTGTTTACGTGGGAACCCAGTTTATGGATGTGGGTAAAGTTCACAGCGTAATTGAAGCTCTGGGAGCGAAAGAATGATTAAAAATTCAAATGTTAAAATTTTTGTTACGTTATTGGGTGTTGCCTTGTTTGCGGCATGTTCTTCTAGTGGCGACAAAGAGGCCCCAGAAGCTGGAGCTGCAGCCAAAAATTCAAAAGGTGCAAAAGCACCTCCCGACGACGATGCTGGCTCGAAATCAGAACCCAAAAAAGAGGGTAAGGTAACAGGTGATTTAAAGCTTGTGACCACAACCTTATCCAACGAAGTAGCGATTGAAGGTTCGTTGAATATTTCTCAGCTCAACGAAGCATTAATGTCAATCGAAGAACTTGCCAGAAAAGATTCCGAAAATGTTTCGCTTCTTGTTACTTATATGGCCTTGTTACGTTTGCACGGAGAAAGCAACGATTTGTACCGCAATGTGCAACGAAAGGCCGGAACTATCGGATCTAAAAATCCGTGGTATTTGCTTGAAGCAAGTTATGGCGCCATTGGGCGCCGCGAGTATTCTTTAGCAGATTATTTGCTGAGTAAGGCAGAAAAAAACTCTGGCGGAAATCCGGTCGTTAAAAATGCTGTTACTTACGCTACAGGTTTACGTTACTTTAAGCAAGGCAAACGCATGCAAGGCATTGCTGAAATGCGTCGAGCATCTGCCGCTCAACCGCCCTATGCACCCGCACTTTTAACTCTTGGTTTTATTGCAATAAAGGCCGGTGATTTGGCAGGTTCGGAACAGTATTTTAGAAAAGCGCTCAGTGTATCGCCAAACAGTGTCAATGCCCGATTTGGTTTAGCAGCAGCATTGCGTGCGCGCGGCAAAGGCGACGAAGCGGTTCCTTTATTAGAAGGAGTTTACAAATCTCATTCTAACGACAGGCGTGTGGCTTGGAATTTTGCTTTGGCACTTGCGGAAACACCAAATAAAAAAGGTGCCATGGACGTTCTAAATCGGCTTTTTTCTATGCCTGATGCGGGTCGTTACCCCAACATTGATGAAAAGGCCAATTCACTTATGACCAAACTCTCGAGCGCCAATCCGTTGGGCGCGCCTGCTGGAAATCCGGGAACTGCAGGTGCTGAAGCGAAAGGTGCTCCCGTTAAATCTGCAGATTCTGCTGCTCCAACAGCGGGTTCTGAAGAAAGTCCTGCTCCTAAAAAATAAACAGTCAAAACAGCGTCACGGTCTTCACTCTCTCAGCTGCGTGTTTCTTTGTTACACTGGGCAGAAGATCGAATGAAAAGGGATATTCAAAATGGCTTTGTTACTTAAGGCAAGTAAAGTAGTCCCTGGCAACGCGGATGAAGTGATTATTGAGTCGGGTCAGCTTATTATTGGCCGACTTCCTTCAAATCATTTGGTGTTACCAGGCTCTGCAGTTGAACCTATACATGCCATGATTGAGTTAGAAGATGGCGAAGCACGTCTAGTAGATATGGCCAGTGACGATGGTGTAAAACTCAATGGAAAAATCATTGAAGTTGTAGAAAAAATCAAGGCTGGCGACCTCATTCAAATTGGTGATGTGCGCATAGAAGTATCGGAGGCTGAAGCTGAAACTCCCGTTGCTAAAAAGAACGATGGCAGTGAGTCTTCCTCTGAAAATAAAAAAGGTCGCAGCTTTAGAGCCACTCAAAAGGCTGAGCGCTTTGAAGAAGGAAATGTTAAAAAGCGTCCGAGAGTCAGCTATGGAGCACTCTTTCAGCCCGGAAAAGAACGCCCTACAGGTTCGACACTCGAAGTGGTCGCATTTTGGGACCAAAGTATATTAGATGTGCGACACTATGGTGGCAAAGAGAAAAACGACGAAGAACCGCGCCCCAGCGAAGTGATTTTAGGCAACGAAGAAGACGGTCATATTATTGGAGTGGGCCCCAAAGCAAACACGCGCAATTATAAATTGGCCGATGTTGAAGGATCAAAAACCACTGTATTTTTGAACAAAGATATGCGTGCCCGCGTGCGCAAAGGTGCCGGTTACGAAAAAATCGATGGTCCTGGTAAATTTACCATGGCATCTAAAGATCTCACTCTCGTAAAACACGGGCCCGTGAGTTATTTTTTAATGAATGTTTCGCTGCCCAATCCGCTTTTGCGCAAATTTGAAGACATCGACGGCAAGCCCATAATATTCTTTTATGCATTATTTATGTATGTAATTATGATGGGAACCATTATGTTTGGCTTGCGCGACGGGCTCGATAAAAAAGTAGACGAAGATGCTTGGGCTACGGTTTTAACCATCAGAACTCCAACGCCTAAGCCAAAAGAAGAGCCAAAAATTCCTGCTCCCAAGCCTACAGTCGTGGTTAAAAAGCCAGAGCCCGTGAGTCCTCCAAAGGTCACAACTCCTGCGCCAAAACCACCCGAAAAAGTTCCACCAAAGCCTGTTGCAACAACGCCTCCAAAGGCGCCCGTTGCACTAGAGAAACCCAAAGTTGTAGATCCAAAAGCAGTTCCGCAAACCGGGGCGCCTTCGCTGGATAAAAAAGAAAAAGACACTACTTTGTCTCGTAAATTGCCAGATCCTAAACCAGGAAATGGTGGCGGTGCCAAAGGTGGAACAGCCGGAAGCGCTGCGGGCCAACGCAAAGGCAATGAAAAACACGATGCCATGGGCGTTGAGGGCGGCAAAAAGAACGAAACGGGTGGAATTAATCTTGAGTCCTTTGGTAAGGGAATGGGTAAAACTCTCGACATCGACGCGGCTGGAGCAGTTGCCACGGGACTTAAATCGTCTGCTGGTGGTGCTGGAGGCGGTGCCGGTTCTGGAGCCCGGGGTTCACACGGGTTTGGCGGCCTTGGAAACAATTCCTCTTTAGGAACCGGCGGCCCAGCTCAAGCTCTCAGTGGTTTAGGCGGTGGTGCTGGTGGCTTTGGTGGAGCAGGGGGCCGCGGCGGTCCAGGAGGCAGCGGAACCGGTGGTAAGAAAATTTCTGCCTCTGCGGTTGTTGTGCCAGAAGGAGATCCTGCAATTGAGGGAAGTTTGACCAAAGAAGAAATTGAGGCAGTGATTCGTGCAAATTTAGCCCAAATTAAAGCTTGCTACGAGCGATTTTTGCAAGGGAAAAGAGACCTTGGAGGGCGCGTCATGACGCATTTTACCATTGGCACCAACGGACGTGTTACGGCATCGAGCATCGCTTCGTCAGACTTAGGCAGCCCTGGTTGTGACAATTGCATTCAGACCGCCATCGCCCGTTGGAAATTTCCGTTGCCTCGCGGGGGCGGCGTTGTGACTGTGAAATATCCCTTCGTGTTTAGTTCACGTTAATTACCTCAAAGACAACTACACTATACAATTTCATCATTTTGTCAAAACTCCGCCCTTTTTTCGACCAATTTGAGGCTGGCAAAACCCCCCAAAGTTGTGGTATAATCGTAAATAGTTAAAATTGCTTGTTTATTCTGTGTTTGCATCTTCCAGACGCATGGAGTAAGTTCCGCCCCACTGTGAGTCAGGCTTGCCGTGGGGAAGAAAATTCCTTCACGTCTGGTCCTATTAACGCCAATTGCCTTACGCATTTTTGAGGTTTTTTTTCCTCAATTATTGCACCTCTTACGTCCAACCCAAGCGATGTGAGGGGCGTTACTTTCGAGCTTTTTCAAACGCTTCGTTTCTGAAGGCGTTTGAATTTTGAAAGTGGCGTGGTCTGCGGCCAATCATTGAGAATTGTTTTTGAAGCAATTGCATCTTCTGATGTAAGCAGCAAAAAAATTCTTTTGGGAGATTTTATGGTTTTATTGCAGGCACGCGCCGGCCGTTTTTCTGGTTTTTGCAATTTTCAAAATAGCAAATTCGCAGTTTTGGCTGGTACATTGTGTGTGAGTTTCTTAGGTTTAACGGGTTGTATTGTTCGGGGTGAATCTACTGAGTTGGTTTTAAAAGGGTCTGTAGCAGAATCTTCCGAAGTTGTTCAGCTCGATCCTGTGTTTCTCTTTCGTCAAAAAGAGGTCGAATCTCGATTTTTTGGTTTTGATTCCGTATCGCAATCAGAAGCTCGTCCTGGCATAAGTTCAGCAGACGACGATTCTGAATCCGAAGTGGCCGCAGGCCAATCCGATGTCGACGTCCCTGTGCGTCCCGAAATGATGGCATCATACACTGCCAACAACGGTGCCAATGCTTTTTCTTCCCTCAATATCAGGTGGCCTCTTCAGGGGCACATAACGAGTCCTTTTGGCATTCGTCACGGGCGCCTTCATGC
>JAYTOT010000111.1:0-17675 GCA_043747645.1 Pseudomonadota bacterium
ATACCGAACATCTTTTGCAGACATCTGGACACCTCACTTGGAGATTACGGTGGCTCGTAACACTACGCCGCTAATGGCCTTTCATGCAACAACGCCGCACACGGACCGTAAACTGTTATTTTTTCTAAAGTTCATAAACTCTCCTTTTATTGTTGTGAGTTGCGAGACTTTAAACTCAAATCTCGCAATGTGACGCTGCATTAACACACGGTTTTTTTTCCGCCACTTTTTTCCCAGTGACTCCCTAAATCAACGGCCTGCAAGCTTTGCCCTTTTGCTCTGAGGCCCAGTGGCCGAACTTAAGAGCAAACCCTTTATCTCGGTTTTGCTTATTTAGGTGTTGAAAAATGTGAGTGGGAGTGCCCTTGGTATGTCAGAGACTTCTGCAAATAATTTTATGATTTTAGACGATAATTCCAACAACTCATTGTTTTGGGAAATGACAATTACAGGTGCATTTGAAGGCGCTAAGGTAACAGTGTGCCGCACTGGTTACGAGGCGCTCGAAGTTGCAAAAACCAGCCGCTTCGATTTCTTTATATCGAGTTGGGAATTGGAGCCCATGAGCGGGCTCGTATTTATGCAGAAACTCAGAGAGCAACACAAATATAAATTCACACCATTTTTGATTTTTTCTAACGTGCTCACGCCCGAAGACGTGGCCTTGGCAGAAGAATTTGGAATCACAAATTTTTTATTAAAACCTTTTGAAAAAATTAAAATTGTCGAAAAAGTGCAAGGCATGTACGAGGTCGAAAAAAAACTCGACCAAACCAGCCGTTTGCTTCGTAAAATAGAAGATTATATAACAGAAAATAAAGTGTCTGAAGCCTTAAAACTCATTACCGCGACTTTAAAGCCTGGCCCACAAGCTGCCCGAGCGTACTCGCTCAATGGTGACATTTGGGCGCGTACCGAGCACACCGATAAGGCAGAAAAATCTTACGGCGAAGCACTCAAATTCGACGCGAATTTTCCAACTGCACTCAATGGTTTGGGCAAGCTTTATTTGAAACAAAAACGATTTGCCGAAGCCGTTCCTGTGTTTGAAGCATTGCACAACAGTAGCCCTCGCAATTTAATGCGCATGGTGACTTTGGGTGGCGCGTATTTGGAATCGGGCGACGAAACCAAAGCCGAAGCCATGTTTAAAAAAGTGCGCGGCCTAGACGACTCAAATACCGAAGCCGCAGAAGGCTTAGGTAAAGTCAATTTTAATCGAGGAAACATCGATTTAGCTGCAAAATTTTTTAGAGAATCGGGCAAAGGCGACGAGCTTGCTAGTTATTTTAATAATATGGCTATTACAAATGTTTCGCGTGGCCGTTTTGATGAAGGAATAGAAATTTACAAAAATGCCATGAAGGTGTTGCCCGATCAGGGAAAGTTTCATTTGCTTGAATTTAACATCGGCTTGGCTCTTAAAAAGAGCTTGCGAGCCGGAATGGCCTGCGAAGCATTTGCACGCAGTTTATTGGCTTTGCCCAGCTACGAAAAAGCTTTTGTGAGCATGAACAGCAGTGCTCAAGAAGCTCAAACAAAAGGTGAAAAATTCAATCAAGAACTCGTGAATCTGGCCGCTCAAAAATACAAAGCATGGCAAAGTACGCAGAAAAAAGCTGGTTGAGGAAAATTTAAAAAATGAATCCTAATTCACGCCAAATGCTTTTGCGTATTGCACTCGTTCTAGGGGTTATGGCCCTTGTGAGCGGCGCTGGCGCCTATTTTATTGCCAAACAATACATTGGGCGCATAGACGCAGCATTGCCGCCTGTCTCGAAACTCGATTCCTATGTGCCTCCCACTCCCACGGAAATATACAGCCGCGATGGCGAAAAAATTGGCGAGTTGTTTGATGAAAAACGTTACCCTGTAACACTCAATAAAGTATCGCCCTTGCTCATAAAAGCATTTTTGGCGGCCGAAGACTCTCGATTTTACGAACACAAAGGAATCGATTACCAAGGAATTATGCGTGCTGGTGTTAATTATTTTTTGAAAAAAGGTAACAAGCAGGGTGGAAGTACTATCACCCAGCAATTGGCAAAAAATTTATTGCTCACCAAAGAAAGAACATTTGATCGCAAAATTAAAGATATTTTACTGGCTCAGAAAATAGAAAAATCGTTCAGCAAAGAAAAAATTCTAGAACTTTATTTAAATAATATTTTTTTAGGAAACAATTCTTATGGCGTTGAAGCCGCTGCCAGAAATTATTTTCGCAAAGGTAACAAAGATTTAACCCTTGCCGAAGCTGCTATTATTGCGGGTTTGGCACCGGCACCATCGGCTTATGCACCCACAGACAATTTAGAAAAAGCAAAAGTACGGCAAAAATTTGTGCTCGAACAAATGATTAAAAGCCATTGGGCCACAGAAGCCGATGCCACTAAAGCTTTTCAGCAAAAACTTAAAATATACCGCGCCGAAGCGCCTAATAGTCAGGCCGCACCTTATTTTTTAATGGAGGTTAAAAAGCAGCTCGAAAACAGCATTAAACTTGAAGGATTGACTTCGGCTGGCTATAAAATAAACACTACAGTCGACATGCGTCTGCAGCGTTTTGCCCAAACTAAAGTGCAAGAATTTTTGAAAACACACGAAAATCGAAAAGGATTTAAAGGTCCTGTAAAACGCCATGGCAGCAATTTTGAAGTGGCTGCAAAACGCATAGTAAATGCCCCCGTTGATTCGGATGATGAAGATTTAGAACGTGCCATGGTTGTAGATTTAATTCCGAATTTAGACGCTGCAGTAGTCTTAAGTAGGTCGGGATTAGGAATATTAATAGTAGAAGATCACACCTGGGCTTTAAAAATTGTAGGCAAAAGTAGAGACCATAAAATGATGGACTTTGCCGATGTTTTAGCATTGGGAGACGAAGTGAATGTGCGTAAAATAGATCGCACAGCTCCGCGCCGCATTGCAAAAAGCAGCGAACGCCTCCTCACTATTTACGATAAATATGCGCATTTGTATTTGAATTCACAAAGTAACAAAGAGCTTCGGTTTTTACGGTTAAACGACACAGAGCAAGTCGAAGCATCGGCACTGGTAATGCATGCGCAAACTGGCGAAGTGCTGGCTATGATTGGCGGTGGCTCGTTTGAAAGCAACGAATTTAATCATGCCACGCAAGCGCGTAGGCAAGTGGGAAGCAGTGTAAAACCACTTTATTATGCCTATGCAATGGACCACGGCTTTAGCCCTGCGTCACAAATCGACAGCCCTCCAATTGTTATTGGCGATTGGAAACCTGAAAATTATTCGAAAGAATTTAATGGGCGCACAACATTGCGCACCAGTTTAATTCAGTCGCACAATATTTCGAGTGTTCAAATTTTTCAGGCCTTGGGTGGCACACAAGTGTCGCAGCATTTTAGAAAGCTTGGTCTCGAATGGCCAGAGGCCGATTTGAGTTTGGCTTTGGGCTCGGGCGAAGCCACTTTGTTGCAAATGGTGCATGCTTATTCACCATTTTCGAATCAGGGTAAATTAACTGAGCCTGTTTACATATCGAGCATTGAAGATCGAGATGGCAACGTTTTATACGATAAATCGAATTCAATTTTAAAAGTTTCGTTGTTGCCTCAGCCTAAAAATAAACCAGCAAAAATTCAAGTGGGTCTTAATGCCAAGCAAAAATTAAAGCCCGATACACTTGCGGCAAATAAAAAAGCTGATGCGCAAATCATTTCGCCCGAGGCTGCTTACGTAACCATGCGCGTGATGCAAGATGTGATTCGCTTTGGCACAGGCACGCGTGCAGCAGGTATTTCTTACGCCGCAGGTAAAACCGGTACCACAAATGGTTACAGCGACGCCTGGTTTATGGGTGTGCTTCCTGGCTTAGTGAGCGGTGTTTGGGTTGGTTTTGACGACCAACGCAAGAGCCTTGGCGGGTCGGAAGGCACAGGTGGTCGTATGGCTGCGCCTTTGTGGCGCCAAATTATGGCCGAGGTCACGCGCCTTTACCCGCAATCGGATTGGACAGAACCGGAAGGAGTGACGCGCATTCGCATCGACCCCGAAACAGGACTTTTGGCTCTGGGAGGAGGTGGTATTGTGGTTCCTGTGGTCAGTGGCACTGAGCCCGGAGCACCCGGCGCTAAAAATGCTCTGGGATTGTCCGCATTTGACAAAACTGCGGGCTCGAAAAATGAATCCGAAAACAACTCACAATCTGAAACTGAAAACAGCGACACGAGTTCTTTGCGGTCGGCTTTTTGAATTCTGATTTATGTCTGATTTGTACCTGAGTTATGTTTATAATTTGTATTCATTTAGTTTTGTTTTAAAAATTGTTTACAAGGGGGTTTTTGGTGAAAAATGTAATTTTAAAGTCAGGCTTCGCAATTTTAGGCGGTGGAATTTTTGCAGTTGTGGCGGTTTCGTGCGCCACTCGTGGTTTTAACAACGGCGGAGCGGCAGAAATAAATGCAGCTTTTTCTGCGTCCGAAGCAGGCGGAAAAAAGACAATTAAATACACATCACCCGGTGGTGTGTCCGAAATTTGTGTTTTACCAAAACGATACCCAGGGGTAAAATATGGTAAAGATGATGACGAAGATGAAGCAAAACTGTGCGGGTTAAATTTTTATAAAGACCCCGCATCGGCAGATGCTGGTGAAGCAGTGGCGCTATGCCCAAAAGTTTCCAGTACTTTTCCAGGCGTAGAAGCCTATGAGCTCGATGGAATAAATAAAAAATCTTATGAAACGGAAAAATGCGCCAACGACAAGCGCCCCAGTAAGCGACTTGCAAAGTTTAAACAGTCGACTTCGTGCTCGTACACGGGGTCTATCTTAGGATATTATCACTTATCACGCATTTTAGGTGAAGCAGGGAATGTTCCAACGGCTGTGATTCGCACCATGGACGTTGCCCAGCACAAAATAATTGCCCGCCGCGGTGTCGATATCTCTAGTGACCTCAATCAAACATTGTGGAAACAAGTTTTAAATATGGACAGCTCTGTGTCCAATAAAAGTTTTTTTACCGACGACGGCAAAAATGTATTTGGAGCATTGTCTAAAAATCCTGTAGGCGAAGAACGATATGCGCCCATCAACGATAATGTGGGCCAAAATTCGCGCGATCATTTTTTAGGAAAATCTGAAGTTCAAGCAGTATTTGATTCCAATTCAGTTGGTAATATTGTAAATAGAGATTTGGCAAGCGCAGCTCCAAAAATTCAGCAAATGATTGATATTTCTGATTTGGTCTTGTTAGATCATATTTTTCAGCAACAAGATAGATTTGGAAACATTCACTTTTTAGAATATTTTTACTCTACCGATGCCCAAGGGAAATTGTCGCGCACTCGCCTCAAACGCAACGACGATGGCTCGGTTAAAACAGCAAAGCCTGCCCCAAATGCTGTGGTTGTGAAGCGAATGTTGCTTAAAGATAACGATTGCGGCAACCGCGTGGGCGACCCGCGTGCTTTTACTTCTTCAGATGTGTCCGATTTGCGGCACATGCGCCTACGTACATACAAAGGAATTCGCTATTTAGCTCAAACTTGGGACACGCAAGGTAGCAACTTTTTCAAGCGCGAAGCCCTTGCAAATTCTGAAGATACCTTTGGCGATACGGCTTTAGGTGGTGGCTTAGGTAAGCGTATAAAATCGGCAGCTGCCACGCTCGAAGCTAATTGCAAGTCGGGAAAACTTCTTTTAGACCTTTCTATAGAAGATCACTTGGCTGGAAAAAACACACCCGAAATTGTGAAAAGCCAATGCTCTGCAATATTAGAGGCTGACAAAGACGACGCTAGTACTGGTGGTGGAGGTGAAGTTCCAACAGCCCCAGTATGCACAACTGCACCATTAAATGCGCTTTCAACTTTGGGCAGTAAGTGGACTTTGATACACGGGCCCGCTTCAAATTCATCACAATTTACAGCGCGTCTCGCTACAATTGCAGGAAAACCATCAAAGCTTCCAGATTTGACCCACAAATTTGACGTCTTTCATGATGCAAGCGACAAGTCGAATATTGGCTTCAAATTAGATGCGGCTGATGGCTCAAAAATTTCGGGCATTAGATATAATATTGTGAATAACCCAAGTAGGGCTGATAAATTTTCTGCACAATGGAAGTGTGATCGGTATGAAGGAACATTTACCTTTGCTGCAGGGTCAAGCGATGTTCTCATGCTAAAAGCAGATTGATTTCATTTTTAATTGAATGGGAACTAAAAATGAAATTACTTGTCTGAATCAATGCGTTTTTGAGTGAACTATTCTGTGGCTGCTTCTAATTCTTGCGGGAATCCGGCTGGTACATCGCGGCAAACGACTTCAAATTCACTGCCATTGTTTAAGTTCACTTGGCCAAGCCACAATTTACTCAGTGTGCTCTTGAGGCGTAAAATTCCGTCTTCCGATTTTACGAGACGTACGTTTGGCTGTGGATAAGAAATAATTCCACGGCTATTACGTATTTCGCCTTTGTCGCTGTAAACAACAATAACTTGGTTTTGAGGCAGTGGCCTAAAGCCAAAAATACCCAATTTCCAATGATCCAAAGAGCCGTAGTCTTCGGGGCTTTGGCAGGTCATGGCAATTTGCGTGGGAACTGGGCGTGGTGCATTGGCAAATGCTTGAACATTAGCCAATGGTGAAAGTAACAAAGTAACAGCTAACGACAAATGCTTTTTCATAAAAATACTCCAATATGTTGCTCTCGAAAACTTTTAAACAGTGGTTAGTACTGTTCTGATTTACTGACTAACATTTGATTTTTAGATGCGCGAGAGCCTTTGTAGGTGTTGAAACCCAAAGGAATACAGCTATTGCTCATGTCGCATGAGCAAAGCCGCAATAACTACAAATTGAGATTGAACTTTAATTTTAGAGCAAGTACAAATGGCAGAGTCAGAGGAGGATTTGCGATATGAAAAATAAAGTGGCTACAATGTGTTTAGGACTTGGATTGTGTTTCTTTAATCCTGCGAGACCAATCTCTCGCATCGGAAATCCCACCATGCTTTATCCTGGAATCGGGGCTGAAACTGAATTGCCACTTGATTTCTCGTTTCAACGCCAAGCCCCTGTAGCTCCTGGTGCACCTGTTTACTTAACTTCTGCTACCACTCAAACCACTATTACGGTTTTTCCATTAAGTTCGCTCATCAATCCCGAATTCAGAGTCTCGCAGCCAGGAATTTTGCCAGAATTGCAAAATACGTTTCCTAAACTCCGCTTTAAAGCGTTGAGTTGGTCGGCTCCTTGTGCACGTCGGTTTGTTGCAAACGGCATTGATGGTCAATTGGGTGTGGCTTATTGGGGCCGTGGTCGCGGATTGGTATTGGCAAGCGATGCTAAACCCTTGAGTCGCGCTGTGGTAGACCTCATTATTTCCACATTAAATGTTACTGAATCGACATGTCCGACACCTCCGAGTGTGAGGCCTATTCCTCTCGATAATGGTTCTGAAATTGACGATGGTATTGTGGTGCCGCCTTCTGACGATGGCGCCGCTGTTCCTTTACCAGACAATGGCACTCCTGTTATTCCTAGCGGCGTATGGGACAGCGGTTATGCGCCCACGCATTGAAATTTATGCTTCTTATCGTTTGTTTTTGCACGATTACATAGCTAATAAGCAAGAAAACAGGACAGGATTTTCGTTCCGTCGGCTCACTACTTTAGCAGGGCTCAAAAGCCCTAATTTTTTGGCTCAAGTGATTCAAGGGCAAAAAAATATGTCGCAAGGCGTGGCGCGCAACGTTGCTGCGGCACTTAAATTGGACGCTAAGGAAACAGAATGCCTTGTGGCTTTGGTCGATATGGAAAATGCCGATTCAGATGCTTTACGCGATGATGCTTACAGGCGCGCGCTTCGGGCACGCAAAGAACTGGTGGCACGCACAATTCCCAGTTCGAGCCTTTCGCAAGTGGTGCAATATTGGTGGATTTTGGTGGTCAGAGAACTGGTTTTTTTGTCTGATTTTAGCCCCAATGGCCATTGGATTTCGCAGCGCATGTGCAAGGCAATTTCAGAAATTCAAGCAGAAGAAGCCCTCATGGTGCTGTTGCGCACTGGTTTTTTAGAGATAGACAAAGAAGGTCGGTGGCGCGCCGCTGAGCCCGTGGTCGATACTGGAAACGACATTCCTTCGCGCGATTTGCTACTCTCCCATGTGCAAGTATACAGGCACTGGGCCGAAATTCTGCCGCGTTTAAATTCTGATTCTCACGAATTAGGCGTTATTAATATTCCTATGAATCCCGATAAAATACCCGAATTGCGTTCTCGCATGAGGCGCTTTCAAGACGAAATTATAGGATGGCTGCAAGACGAAACTCAACCCACCGCAGTGGTTCAAGTGGGCTGTGGATTTATTAAAGTAACTTAATTTTTGTTTAAAAATTAAAACCAATCGTGCAAATCGAAATTGATTTGGCATAGTTTTTCTCGGGGCGTATTGTCAGATAAAATTTTTGCTTGCGAAATAAAATGAAGAAATTTTTTGTGAATTTCGAGCTTTGCTTCTTCATTACAAGTAAACACTGCAGAAAACGATTTGCCACTTTCGCGGGGTAAATCGGAAAATCGTGCCATGGAAAGCTGCCTCAATTGAGTGCGCCATGCATTAAAAAGCGGAGAATTATCGGACAAATGTAAAGAATCTTGCAAGACTTCGGCTTGGTGCCCCTTTAAAGTAATAAGATTATTTCGAATTAAAATATCTAGTGCGGCCCTTATCAATTCTGGCGGAAATTTGAGACGCTGCGCCAGTTGACGCGTGTCTCGCGCAAATTCAGGAAGCGTGAGTGCGATGTGCAAAATTTGAACCCTCGGTTCAAGGTAGTATTCTAAAAGTTCAAACATATTATCTTGAACTGGCTTTAATTTGATATGATTTTCTGTTTGTAGATTATTATTGCGAATGATTTTTATTTTTTCAAATAATAAAGTTTTTCGTTCTTTTATTTCCGAACGTTGGTATTCTAAAAGAAGCATAAAAAATTCGGTGTATTTTATATGCAGTTTTAATTCTCGGCAAATAACGTAAAGTTGATCGGCGCTAAAATGTGCACCCCCATTCAATACTTTTGACATATAAGATTTTGGAATGTCTGATTGTTCGGCAAGCTTTTGAAAAGTAATATCTATTCCTAATTCTTTGTTGTGCTTTACAGCACTTGTAATTGCGTTCCGGTAGTCTTCAAATTCAAACAAATCTGTGTGGCCCATGTGTTTTTCCTAAAACGTCAAATTTTTTATGAATTCAAAATTAGAGAACTAAAATTCCCGAAAGTAATTATTTTTTAATTTACAGCAGAAGTGGCTCTGTGCAAAATACTTTTGAGGCATGCATGCACTCGGTTAAAGTGAAATGATTAAAGGAGACGAGTTAGTATGATTTTCAAGAAAACGGCTTTGGGTTCTTTTTTCGCATCATTGTTTTCAATGGTTGCATTTGGTGGCTGGAGTAGCGGCGGCGGAGAACTTTTTAAAGATCAAAATAACCCTTGGTTTGTAAAGAATACATCTGCGGTAAATATATGCGTAGAAATTGATGAGGCCAATTTTGGTTTGAGTCGAGCAGAAGCAGAATATCAATTGAAACAGGCTCTGGTTTTTTGGAAAAAAAATATGGCAGCGGCAAAGGGAGAAAATACTGTCGGCATTGCCAAGCAAAATTTTGTAATTGGAGAATGCACAAATGCAACAGATTTACGTGTGCAATTTGGTGTTTTAACCCAGCCACAGCAAGATTATTTTAAAACGCCTCAGAAATTTGTTTCTTCAATAGTGCGTACTTCGTATGACACAGTAAACTTGAAGGGAAAAGGATTTTTATACGTGTCTCCGCAATTTGGTCCTTTGCGCATGCAGTCAGGGCGCGATTCTGTAGAGCAGCCATGGAGTATGAATCACGGAAATATTTTAGGATTTGTTTTGGCGCACGAACTGGGGCACATGTTTGGTTACACACATTCCATGGCTTCTTTAATATTTTTAATGGCAGAAGAATTTCCTGAAATGAGTGTGGATAGGTGGCTTGCACCGCAAATTTCTCAGTACAATATAGGAAATATCCCAAATGTGTTTGAGTTCGAAGAAGTGTCTAAGATTGAGTGTGGAAGAAATGGATTAAGTCAAAGTATAAAAAAATATTATGACCTTCCAAATGAAGCAAATTGCGTAGAATTTTCTGCAAATTCAAATCAAATTGAAGTGTTTTGGGCATCGTCAAAAGAAGGTCTCGAAAGTAAGATTCTTGCGGGAAAGGCAAATTATTCTGGTGGTATAGGTTACAAGGTCACCAGCCAGTCTATGTATTTACCAATCGAACAGGTCGTTTTTAAGGAAAATACTTTGTACACCAGAATTCCGTTGCCTACTCCTTATGATTTTGAGGCAAAAGCGGCAGTTTATCAATCATTGAACGGAATCAATCGTCCAATGTATGTTCGATTAATGCAGGACAGTGATTTCGATATTTCAGGTGAATTTAATGGTAAAATGATTTTAGACCTCACAAATGAGCGGTATTTTTATGGTACGACAGAAAATATTTCTCAAATAAAATCTTCAAGTCAGAGTCCTGAAAAAAAATCTAATGGTATTAAAAATGCGGCCGAAAATTTTCTGAAGAGTTTGAAAAATAAATAAAGCCTTGCAAACTTCTCCCTCGCAGATTTTGCAACTATTGCACTATTGAATGTACAAAGTTCAGCATGCTGTCGCATGGATTTGATTTGAGTTTCATTGGAATTTCAATTCCACTTTGGCACATTAGAATACAGTTCATTTTTAGAGAACTAATCGCCCGATAATTAATTATTTTTTAATTTACTTTTGAAGCTGTGTCGGGCATATTGCGCTTCAGGCATGCATGCGCTCGTTAATGTTTAAAATTTAATTGTAGGAGTTCATATGATTTTCAAGAAAGCAGTTTTAGGTTCTTTTTTTGCTTCAATTTTTTCAATGGTTGCATTTGGAGGTTGGAGCAGTGGCGGCGGAGAACTATTTAAAGATCAAAATAACCCTTGGTTTGTCAAAAACACATCTGCTGTGAATGTCTGCGTAGAAATTGATGAGGCCAATTTTGGCTTGAGTCGGGCAGAAGCTGAATACCAATTAAAACAAGCCATGTTTTTTTGGAAAAAAAATATGGAAGCGGTTCATATTCAAAATGAAGTAGGAATTGCAAAGCAAGATTTTTTCTTTGGCGAATGCACAAATGCGACAGATTTGCGTGTGCAATTTGGAGTTTTAACACTGCAGCAGCAGGACTATTTTAGAACGCCGCAGAAATTGGTTTCTTCTATAGTGCGAACTTCATATGACACCGTCAATTTAAAAGGTAAGGGCTTTTTATATGTGTCTCCGCAATTTGGGCCATTGAGAATGCAAGCGGGGCGCAATTCAGTGGAGCAGCCTTGGAGTATGAATCGCGGCAATCTGCTGGGATTTGTTTTGGCGCACGAACTAGGGCACATGTTTGGTTACACGCACTCTTTGGGTTCTGAATTCGCCTTAATGGCTGAAGAATTTCCTGAAATGACCGTTGGGGAACTCGCCTCAGATTTTTCGAAAGCAAATATAGGAAATTTCATTGATATTTTTGAGTTCAAATTTGCATCGAATATTTATTGTTCCAGAGAACAATTGAGTGATAATATGAAAGATTTTTTTGAACTTCCAAAGGAAGCAAAATGTATTGAGATTTCTACCACAACAGATAAATTCGATGTTTTTTGGTCGGATTCTATTTCAGGAATTCAAAATGGAACTCTTGCTGGAAGCGGCGTTTATGACGATACCAGAGAGCTGAGTTATCTGGACCAATCTATTTATTTACCAGTTGAGCAAATTGTTTTTATAAATCATTCATCGAGATTTAAACTTCCATTGCCTCGCCCAAGGGCACTCTCAAAATCAGCAACTTACCGTTCACAAAATGGCACAAAAAGAGCTGTTTACGCACAATTATCGCAAAAAATATTTAAAATGTCTGGAGCATTAGGCGACAAAATGATTTTAGACATCACAAATGAATCTAGCTTTAAGCAATTGGAAACGAAACAATCTAATATCGAAATGCCGTTCCGTAAATCAGAAATAAATGCCAATGAATTAAAAAATCGGGTTCAAAATTTTCTGAACAGTTTGAAATAAGTTATTTTTTTTTAATGGGCAATTCGTTTTTGTGCATTCGTTTGTTGTTTTCTCCTCGAAACCAGGCCACTTCAACCTGTATGCTCTTTGGGTCCTGTATAGATGGGAATGCGCTGTCTAGAATAACCCTATCGAAAGGCGTTGCGGGATTTGCTATAGTCGCGCCTAAAATTGCGGCTCCTAGGCTATGGCCCACAGCAAAAACAGCGTAAAAAATAATTTTTAAAGTACTACAATTTGGGTATCGAAAATGAGTCTTTTTTTGACAAAACCATTCTTTGGTTTTTGAAAAAAAAGATAAAAATGTCATTTTTTTGCCTATGAAATTTACATTTTATGCAGCTTAGAATATTTTTTTCCTGTTTAAAGGCGAACATTAACTTTGTGTTTAACTTATGAAGGGGGATTCGAGAATGAATAAATTTATTCTGTCTTTGGTATCGTGTTTTTTAGGGCTACAGTTATTTGGGTGCCCAAAATCTGGGGGAAATAACGCGAAAAATATTGTGCAAGCCTCTCAGTTTGTTGGGAGTTGGACTGTGAACTGTTTGGCCTCGAGTTTTGGGCAGTCTCCCTTGCACAGAAATGCCAAATTAATTATAGAAGAAAGTAGAGAATTTAAATACAGTCAAACTACATTTTCAGATGCATCTTGCAGCAATAAATTGTATGAGGAAGCAAGCAGCGGCAAAATTGAATGGGGAGAAAATATCGATTCCAGTACTTTGAAAATTAAGCTGCTTGAATCTTCTGGCAGCGGAACTTTTTTGAACGAAAATTTTGCAGCCGCGCACAGTGAGCTCGGAACCTGTGGATTTAAAGATTGGAAAATCTATGAACCCAAAGACCTGTTGGGAACCGGTTGTATTGGATTTTCTGAAGCCGGCACTTCTGACGGACTTCAGTTAACTATCGATGAGGGAGCTTCAAGACTATCAGTATTGGGATTGCCGCAACCAAATGTGAAAAAGCTCAGTTCTGGCGATACTTTTACAAAGAATTAAAGGAATATTGGGATGATTATTTATCCTTCACCAATAAAACCAGGTTCAGTCGTCGGTATTACTGCTCCCTCCAGTGGTATAGATTCTAAATTGCACGAACGATTGAATTTGGCAGAGCTGAATTTAAAAAATAAAGGCTTCGAAATTTTAGAAGGCAATTGCCTGCGGTCCGACTTCAAACAAGTGAGCGGCTCGCCAGAAATGCGTGCTGCCGATTTGATGCACCTGTGGACTCACCCCGCTATTAAATTCATTTATCCTCCCTGGGGAGGTTCTCTTTTGGTTGAAATTCTCCCGCTTTTAGATTTTGATCAAATTAAAAATTCTCCAAAATGGATTTTAGGATTTTCTGATATTAGTACTTTGCTGCTGCCAATAACAAATTTAACTGATATTGCAACTGCCCATGGTACAAATTTATTTGATTCTGTTTGCAGCCAATCTGACACATTGACTTTAAATGCTCTGGAATTTTTAAATCTCAATAAAGGCGATATTTTTGAACAAAAATCTTCGGAATTCTGGCAAAAACAGTGGCCAGATTTGCAGAAAGATTTTAATTGTGCCTATCATTTGACCGAAAAAACTGAGTGGAAAATTTTGAAAAAAACTGACCATTGTGTCGAATTTTCGGGGCGCTTGATTGGCGGATGCCTCGATTCTTTAGCCGCATTAACAGGCACTCCTTTTGGCGCCGTGCCGGAGTTTTCTCACCGGTATAAAAATGACAAAACAATTATTTACCTCGAAAATTGTGAACAAGACCCCTATGCACTGGCCAGAATTTTGTGGAATTTTAAAATGGCAGGTTGGTTTGAGAATGCCTCGGGAATCATTTTTGGTCGAGATGCGAAATCAGGCAGTAATGTTGAAAATGAATTAACAAATTACGAGGCCATCGAAAATGTATTGGGAAATTTAAATATTCCCATTGTACTCGATGCTGATATTGGCCATATGCCACCACAAATGACTCTTATTAATGGTGCTCTAGCCACGGTGCGATGCGAAAACGGTCGAGGACTTGTCAAACAAAAGCTGGTATGATTGCCCAGGCATGTTACAAGTTGTAGCAATTGCATGACGGAGATGAGGGTAGAATGTTAACCGAACTTGAAGTGAACGCACTGTGTGAAAATGTCGAAAGTCAAAATCTCGAACACACCGAATCACTTTCGAAATTCGATAAATTTGGAGAAGCAATCTGTGCATTTTCAAATGACCTTATAAAGTCAAATAAAGCTGGGTATCTTTTAATTGGAATAAATTCACAAGGCAAAAGAATTGGTAGTAAAATTACAGACCAATTATTGCAACAGTTGGCAGCATTTCGAACTGACGGTAATATTTTGCCATGCCCTCAATTAAGTGTTTCTAAATTTGTTTTTCCCGATGGAGAAGTTGCAGTTGTTGAAGTTTTCCCTTCAAATATGCCTCCTGTGCGCTATAAAGGAAAAGTATGCGTCAGAGTTGGGCCTCGCAAGGGTGTTGCAACGGAAGCTGAAGAAACAACGCTTACAGAAAAACGTGTCAGCAAAGCAAAAACTTTCGACATGTGGCGGTGTGAAGAAGCAGATTTAGATGCTTTATCGGAGCCTTTATTTCGGGATTTTCGGGCACAAGCAGTGAGCGCTGAAGTAATTGCCGAAAATCACAGATCAATCCAACATCAAATGGCTTCGTTAAGATACTTTGATGCCAAACTAATATGCCCCACTAATGCTGGGGTGCTTTGCTTTGGATTGAATGTTAGGTATTTTTTTCCAGGTGCTTACATTCAATATTTAAGAATAGATGGAAAAAATCTAGAAGACCCTGTTGTTGATCAGTTAGAAATCAGTGGCACTTTAGAGTCTCAAGTTAAAACATGCCTCGAAAAATTTAACGCAATAAACATTTTCAAAATGAAAATGAATGAGAATTTGAGGGAAAAACAGATACCCATGTGGCCGCCAGTTGCCATTCGAGAAATTCTTTTAAATGCGCTATTGCATAGAGATTATAATTCTAATACGCCCATTCGTTTTTATGTTTTTTTGGATCGCATTGAGATTCAAAATGCTGGAGCGCTTTACGGAGAGCTCAATGCCACTAATTTTCGAGAACAGCAAAGTTATAGAAACCCTGTTTTGGCTGAGTATTTAAAGACTATTGGTTTGGTCAATAAATTTGGTTATGGAATTGCAAATGCAGAGAGAGAGTTAAAAAGCAATGGCAATGAACCATTGAAATTGGGCCCGATTGATGGTGGATTTTTAGCTGTTGTTTATGCCAAACTAAGTGAATAATATTTTTTATACTCGAAAGTAAATCTTATGCATTCCATAGCTCTATTTAATAATAAAGATGGCGTTGGTAAAACGACATTGGTTTTTCATTTGGCTCATATGTTTTCTGAGCTTCAAATTAAGACTTTAGTGGTCGATTTAGATCCGCAAGCAAATCTCACAAATATGTTTTTAACGGAGGAAGCTTTTTTAAATCTTTTTCCGGAATCTGCGCCTGCTAAAACATTTTTTGGAGCAATGAGAAACATTATTTCTGGCGTAGGTGATGTTGAGGCAATGGAGCCAATAAATATTACAAATTTTCTCGATTTATTGCCTGGTGATTTAGGACTTTCTAGCACAGAAGAGTGGTTTTCGAAAGCATGGAACAATGCAATTGATGGTCAGGAATTGGGATTGAAACAGTTATCTGCAATTCACAGGCTTATAAATCAATCTGCATCGTCCGAAACTCAAGTTGTGCTCATCAACGTTGGTGCAAATTTAGGCGCGCTCAGCAGGGCTTCATTATTGTGTGCCGATTCCATTATTATACCAGTTGCGCCGGATTTGTTTTCGTTGCAAGGCCTGAATAATTTATTTCCAAAACTTGCGGAATGGAAGCATGGTAAAGCAAAAATGCTTGCGCAAAATGTAACAAATACAGGCTTTCCTGAGCATGAAATGTCGCCTATTGGCTATGTTATAATGCAGCAAAAAAGCCGTGGAAATGAAAAAATCGGTGGCTATAAAAATTGGATCCAACGCATTGCGGTTGAGTTTGCATCACAAACGAATTCAAAAATAGCTGAAAATGAACTGGGCGCTTTGAAAAATTACTTGTCTCTTATGCAAATGGCAGAGCTTGTTCGTAAGCCTATTTTTAAGCTTAAATCAGGTGATGGGGCATTTGGAGCGCATCTCGAAGCAGTTCAATTCTGCTTCAAAGATTTTAAGAAACTCGCTCATGTGATTCTTGCGAGGGTTGGAATAGAAATTTGTACCTAGTATTTTTTAAAATTATGAAGAAAAATTTTGAAGAAATTGGTCTCATCTCACACAATCATTGCATTCTCCTGCGCCTGCAAGTACGATTGCAATATGCGAGGTAAATTGCAATCATGCTAGCGAGACTATGTAAATTACCAAATAAACTAGATTTTTTTCTGTTTGGCCCCCGTGCGACGGGCAAGTCCAGCTTGCTCCGCAGCCAATTTGTGGGCCCTCATGTGCATTATTTTGATCTGCTCGATTCCACTGTGTTTGAATCGCTGAGTTCACGACCAGATCAGTTGGAACAAACTCTTATTTCGATTTTACAACTTAATTCTATTCAAGAAAGTTCTGCTTTACCAACTGTGATTATAGATGAAATTCAAAAAATACCAATTCTTTTAGATACGGTTCATCGATTTATGGCGCGCGACCAATTTCAATTCATTCTCACTGGTTCCAGCGCCCGTAAGCTAAAACGCGGAAGTGCGAATTTATTGGGTGGCAGGGCAGTGGTGCGCAATTTGGGTCCCCTTACTTTTTTAGAGATTCCTACTGACGAACAGTCTATCTACAAAAAAATGATTTGGGGTGGCCTTCCAAAAGTGTTTCTTTCAGCGGATGACGCCGACAAAAATGATCTTTTAATAGCTTATGTTAAAACATATTTGAGTGAAGAAGTTGTCGCAGAGCAATTGGTGCGTAACCTTACGCCGTTTCGTAAATTTCTGCCGGTGGCAGGGCAAATGAATGGAAAAATTATTAATTATAGTGCCATTGCCAGGGATTTAGGCACTACCCATACTACTATTCAAAGTTACTTCGAAATTCTCGAAGACACTTTAATAGGATTTAGTTTGCCTGCGTGGCATTCTTCGCTGCGCAAACGGATGCGCACCCAACCCAAATTTTATATTTTCGACACTGGCGTTGCCCGTGCCATGGCTCGCACTTTAGATCACACTCCGCAAATGGGCACAAGCGCTTTTGGTGATCTTTTTGAACACTTTATCATTTCCGAAATTCGAACTCTTTTGGCCTACCACAAGCCCCAGTGGGAAATGCACTACTTTCAGTCGGCTGCTGGTAACGAAATTGATTTGGTAATTGATCGTGGAGTGGGAAGCCCAATTTTATTAGAAATTAAATCGACAAACAGTCTAGGAAAAATAGAAATTGGCTCCACTCTGCAGTTGATGAAAGATTTTAAATCTGAACATTGTTTTATATTCAGCCAAGATCCACTGCCTAAAATGCTAAGCAATTGTGT
>JAYTOT010000112.1:0-3497 GCA_043747645.1 Pseudomonadota bacterium
CTTTTAGATCCTACTAATAACGGTTCTGAGCGTCTTTTACGTGCAGAAAAATTAATGCAGGGCTCCAGTTACTTTAGAGACACCGCCGAAGGCCGAGCCCGATTCGATATTCTGCGCACTATGCATCAAACTTGTGTTTGTGCGGGAGTTTCCTTTGGTTTGTACCTCCTCTATATTTTGATGCAATCTGACCTTGATATTCAACGAAATCCTGAAAATTTCACCCCCCTTGCGGTTAAAAATCGATTTGATGCTGACAATAGTTTGTTCGCTAAAATCCAACGCATCTTCGTACGCGGTTATTGAACTTTCCCCTGCGGCTATTGAACTTCTTTAATTTACACTGAGCCAAAATCAAATTCTATCGGGCGGGAATGACCGGTTACGCTTAAACAATGGCCGAGACCTTAAAATTCAAACTCTCCGCTCTGCATTTGAGGTCTTGGGGATTTCCAAAAATGCACAAAATGAACTGATTTTTGAAGGAACTGTAAATATTAAACGTATTTCAGTAGCTAAAATTTGGAACCAATATAAAGAAGTGGAAATTAAATATGGAACCTAGATCATTCCTTGAAAAAGAGCTCTCCCCAATTATAAAGGGTATGGTCAAACGAAAATTGTCGACCTCGACTTTCGAACAAGCGATTCGATCAAATGATTCGGAATATCATCTCCATCTCAGCCTCGATGAAGGTGCTTTTGTATACTTGAAAGCTTACCTGGACAACTATATTTTGCCCCGACTTTTTGAAGCAGATGTAGACTTTGATAAATATACTTTTGGCGAAGTCACTAATCTTAAAGAAACTATGCATCTGGAAATGACAATTAGTTTCAAAAATCGGTGATCTACTATCTGAATTTTGAGACACCAGACAACGTCACCTTGCCATCAATTGGCAAAGTGACGTTGCATTTTTTGAAAGTCTTACTTGAATTTAAATTGACTCAATTGCAGCTTTTAATTCCAAGAGTAGTAGAGCCGCCTTTTTGTGCGGTAGAATCGCTGTTAGAACGTTCATCTGCCATAGCAATTTGCCCACCGCGATCGGTGTCTGTAAGCACACTGGTGTCGGTTGATGGCTTGCCAGGCTTTGAGTCGTCAGATATTTTTGGTGTGTCTTTTGATGGTACTGTTGTGTTTTGTGGATTTACTTTTTGCTCTGGTCGCAATACTTTTGCAAATGCGCCAGCTATGTCGCCAAAAAATCCGCCCTCATTTTGTTTTGGAGGAGTGGCTTGAGTGTTAGTTTTGCCAGGTTTTTTATCTTTGTCATTGGCCATTGCAGGAGGCACTTCGGTAGTTTCTATGTGTGGCTCAACGCCAATAGGAGGACGAACAATTCCTTCTACAGGGAGCCCATCGTAGGTTACAAGCGTAAGTGCAATAACCCCATCGTCGCCCATCAGCGCAGAGCCCGAATCGGTAGGTTGAAATGTGAAGAGCTGATTTTTTTCTCTTTTTCGCACGAGTAACAAAATAGCTTTATTTTCGTCGTCGAATTGAATTCCCAAGTCTTCAGACTCGCTTAATTTATCTAACGTAACAGCTTTGCCGAGGTCTAGAAACATTGTTTCAGCGGTTTCTACACCTCCTGCTTTAGCGGGATGATTCACAGTGAATTTTACTTTAACATGATCAGTCTTAACGTTCTTTTTGGCCAAATTATAGAGCGCTGTATCGTAGTCACGTGATTTAGTTTGAAATTGAGTTTGAAGCGCATTTATTTTTGTTGAATTTCTCGCAAATTCTTCAAACTCTTTAAAAGTCATGAGTTGTTGAGGCACCACAGCACTTGCTGCAAGTGATTTATCCATTTCCCTTAAGCCAATAAGGGGTGCCAAATTCTCCCATTCCCAATCAATGATACTTTTTTGCGCTGCGGGAGAAGCGAGTTCTTTAATGAGGTCGGGGTCTTTGTCATCACTTTGCATTGCCAACGCTAGTTTTTTCATAGCACTTAAAACAGCACTACTTTGTTGTGTGTGTTCTCTTGCAAGCGCAATGGTAGCAAAGGCTTTTTGATGTTCAAATCCATCAGCATTGGCAATGGGACCCAGTTCAATTTTATTGGTTTTAAGCTTTTCAAACTCCTTAGCGAATTTCTTTTCCGGATTTAATTTAACCTGTGCAACTCTGAGGTCGGAGCCACTGAAACAAGCCACTGAATAAGCACTGAGTGCTGCCGAAGAAAGGTTTATTGACTCGCCAGAGAGGCCACATTTTTCAATGGCATTGACGCTTTGACTGTAAGTTAATCTGTCTTTAAACACTGCAACGGTTTTTGGTCCAATGGGCTCTAACTTTTGAATTGCGTTTTTAATTTTCTCTCTAAAAACCTCTTTTAGTTCAGCCTTTAAATAACCCTTTTTCTTGCTGAGAAAAAATTCGCCTTGAGGTTGTTTTGTTGATCCAAAACAATGAACACCAGAAAACATTAAAAATGAATCGGTTTGAGCGTTAAAAACAGGAAAAGAATTGCAATATGATTCAGGTCTTTCTGAATTCTCAGCTTTCATGGTCAATAAGCCGCCAGGAGCTCTAGTAAGATCGATGCCTTTTTGTGCTACATCGTCTCGCACGAGGCCTTGAACCCCTGCTCCACAAGTGTTTGTGCGACTGTTACCATCGGCACACCCTATGGCAAGAAATAAGGTAACGGGTAAAATAGTATTCTTCATACGAAAAAGTCCTCCAATAATGTTCTTATCGGAGGACTCATTGTAAAACTTAAACTAATTTAAAAAAGACTCACATAGGCGTGTCAACTCGGCACGTTATCGTCGTAGAGGGGCATGTGAGAGGGTAACGACCTCCGTCATGATCTTCGCGATTCAATTGAGCATAGATGAGCCTCAACTTGGGCATTAGAGTTAAGGGCCTTAAATCTTTGAGTACATTACCACTTACGTTCACCACTTCAGCATTTTTAAATGCAACCAAAGGCCAAACGGTTTCAATTCCTGAACCAATTACGATTCTTTTTTCATTCATCAAAAATTCGTAAGAAGCCAAACAAGTCCAAGGAATTTGATCAGCAGGAACGCCTCTTTCGTTTGCTACAAACTGCGCCATCTCTCTGATATCACTCAATGCCCTGCCCACGCCTTCGGGTGGGTTTTTGAGTTCACACCATTGTCGGTAGTCGAGAGGGTCTTTAACAGGTGAAACAAGTGGCTCTGTGATTGGGCGAACGTACTTTACTTCGGAGCCAGTTTGAGTGTCGGCAGCAGATTGTCTGCCGCATGCCAGAAGCGAAAGGGCTCCCAAAGAAGCCAGTGCTAATTTAATCATAAAAATCTCCTTAAAATTGCATTACAAGTAGAGCAAATACTAACCACATCAGCGTCAATGAGCAGAGACAATTGGAATAAAGCAATCAACGTGCCAAGCCGGAGAGGCAATAAAAGCAAGCCTTTAGCAAATTCCAGGGGTGTCTAAAAAGAACTCATTGTCGAAGAAATAGCCACACTTTTAGGATTACAAGACAACA
>JAYTOT010000113.1:0-1610 GCA_043747645.1 Pseudomonadota bacterium
TCCAGATTGCTTGTCTTCCATAGACTTCTTTTTCAAGTGCTGAAGCGCTTCGTGCGCTGACAATTCTGATGCATTCACCAGTTCTTTCTGCTGTAACGAGAAAAACAAGTCCGTTTTGACTTCTGCCAATTGTTTGCCATCTTTCTTCTTCGATTGTGCTGTGATTTTCGTCATAATTTTCAAGGGCATGAGGGTCACTGAGGGCTTCTTCCGCCTGCTCGAATGTGATTCCATGCTTTTTGAAGTTAATTGCTGCTTTTTCTCTGTTTTACTCATAACGCACCTCCTAATCCCCTACTTTTCGTCATACGTAAAGTAGGGGATTAGGAAAATTGAGATCGCAAGTGAAAATTTGCCAAAATTAAACTGAATCAATTCTTCTTATGCCTACAACATCCCCTAGCCTGCCCATGTCTAAGCCGAAATAACTATGACAATAGTTTGAAATCACTACTCCACTTTTAATCTTCTAATTCTTACATTTTTCATATTTAAATTCAGTTTTTTACTCTGGGCATCTGAAATTCGATTGAAAAAAATTGCAGCGCTCAAAGGTCGAGCAAGTCGAAACACTTCTCCCTGATTTAAGCTTCTGTTATCAACAATGAGCCGTGAAATAAATGAGGATCCATTTGAATTACCCAAATCAGAAAGGCTCCGCTGTGGAATTACAAAATATGGGACATAGTTTGCGCGCAAAATTTCAGGCGAAAATGTAAGTGGAACAATTGTAAAACCGGTATTAAAAATCCCCAAACGGTTTAAGTTCCAAGTTTGCCCATTGTCATTTCTCATCGCGAGGTAAAACTCGCGCCCTTGAGAGCACACTCGTATAACGGATGGAGAAGCCACAGAGCCGTTTTGAGACGCGTTTTTAAGGTTTGAATTGCCCGCTTCTACGATTTCAATGCCTTGCTCAAATTACCGGATTCGAACCAGAGAAGGGTCGGGAACTTGTGCATTTCCATATTCAGCACTGCCATTTGAAGTGACAATTTCATAGTCGCCAAGCACAGATTCGGGGAGTTTGCCTTGACCCGCCTCGCAGGGTGGTTCACGCAGTTCTGCTTGGCACCCAACCATCATCCAGCCACAAAATAGAACAGAAGTCAGTATAAGATTATTTTGACTTGCATTAAGTGCACGTTTGAAAAGAGTCATTTTTACTTCCCATTGGGTTGAGAGAGATAAGTAACAATTTCGAATTTAGTGTCGTTGGCACAGGGAGCTTCTTGCTGCACGCATTCGTAAAAAGACCCACCCGATTTTGAATTTATTCTGTACGTAGTGCGCGCGCCATTATGATCGTACAATTCTAGCCCCCGCAATGTGTTCCGACCCCATTGTACAAGTTTTCCCAGTGCAAATTTATGAGACCCAGGGGTTAAATCTTCAGGATAAAGTAGAATTGTAGTTTTTGAATCCAAGAAGATTTCTGCAATTGAAACGCCAGTGTCGTCGCTCACTTCATAATTTAATACCGCACCCTCTCCAAGGTGAAATTGCAAGAGAGTCGGCCCCAAATTATCGCCTCTTGCGTCAGAAACTGCACCAGTTTTTGGTTGAATTTTTGCTATTGTTTTGTCGTCTCCTTCACACTTGAGCTGCAA
>JAYTOT010000114.1:0-1737 GCA_043747645.1 Pseudomonadota bacterium
AGGTGAGCGCAGTCCGTATGCAATTGCATCATAATCGTTTTTTTTATCACCGTACAGGTTTCGTTCGTGAATGAACGACTGATTGTCTATGACTGTCGCAAGGCCGGCTTCTTCGTCTACCCAACCGTGAAACATAAGTGTGTGCGTTGGCATATGCCCATCGGAAATAGTGAATAAAATGTCGCCGGGTTGAAACGAGCTAAAATTTTTGAGCACTTGCCAGTCGAGCTCATCAATTAAATAGTCAGAAAATGGCAATGTGAGTAAAGATAAATCGCCCCATTTTGTTTGACGGTGTGGAACAGGGATTCCAATATATCTTAATGCGGTTGTCATAAATGCAACACAACCTTGTTTCCTTATGGGCGGATACCAATCTGAAACACTGTCGTATACTTTTTCGTAGTTTGACGCTTTTGAATACCAGTTATCTAATTTTAAATTCTCTGCCGTTTGCATGGGGCTGAGAGATTCTGATGAATAATTATTATAAGGTAAGCCAGCATTAGATATGATTTCGTCTACTACCGATGCATTTGTTGATTCAGCAAATGCAAATTGCGTAATTAATGTGAGGGTGCTGAAAGCAATTCCTACTGAAAATGCACGAAAACATGTAATATGTCGATTTAACTTCACAGAATTCTCCTTCGTATGTCCATGTTCTGGTAATAATTTAGATCGTAAAGACAAGGCAGGCAAAGGCAATCGTCAAAGCTTTGGGAGGAAAGATTCCTGCAGTGCAGCTGAGTCTTCAATTTCAAAAGTCTTTTTCAAATAAAGTGCCGTTGTTTCAATATTACGGTGTCCTAATAAGTTCTGTATTTGTCCGATGGGAATTTTTTTCAGGTGTAATAATGTTGCCAGTGTGGCTCTGCAGCTATGTGGCGAAATAGCTTTGCCAATCAATGCAGAATGTGCCGCAGATACCACCATGTCGTACACTGAAGATCTGTGTAAATATGTTGGTATGTCTACCTTTTGCGCACGTATAAAAAGTGGCTCAGTTTTTAAAGCTTGCGTGCGGAATTCGCCAATATATTCATTAATCAATTGTGCAGTTGAATCTGGAATGTAAGGGGCGTGGCGACGACGACCCTTAAGTAACAGATGCAATTTAAATCCGTCGCCAACTTTTTCGAGATCTCCTATTTTAAGTTGACAGAGTTCTTCTACGCGCATGCCAACGGTGAGCAAAGTGGCAATAACTACATAGTGCAGACGTGAGTGTGAATATTTGCGAGAAGATTCGTTCTTAAATTGAATGCATTGCGATTTCAAATTATTTAATATTACAAATACTTCGTCTTTTGTAAGTGCATTTGTTTTTGATGATTTTGTGACAATGGGGCGTGAAATCAATTTCATGGGATTAAATTCGATTTGACTTCTTTTAGTGAGGTAATCTAAAAAGGAAGAAACACCTGAAAGTTTGCGAGCCACACTGGCATTAACTGTATTGTTGCGACTTTTTTCAAACCTCTGGTGACTTTTTTGCAGGTGCGATTTCCAAACCAGAAGAATTTTTTCGTTTATTTGGTCAGAAAATTCTAATTTAAGCCCAATATTTTGAGAGAAATTTAAAAACTCTGAAAAATCTCTCGTGTATGCTTCGCGTGTTTTTTGGCTTTTCAGAGAAATTAAAAATTTTTTGAAATCATTAAATATGGCTTCAAAATTGTTCGAAATAAATTCAGAGTTTGAAATGAATCGATTTTCATCTTTTTGAATCAATTG
>JAYTOT010000115.1:0-4524 GCA_043747645.1 Pseudomonadota bacterium
CAATTTTATAAGTAACGGAAGCTAGGTTAAAAATAGTTTTGCTTTGAGAGTCTTTGTTCGGTCGGCCTTTCGAATCATATTTAACTGCAGATTCAAAAGTATTTTCTTCAATTATGTGAAATTTTAAATTTTCAAATGCTAATTTGATTGCAGATTTTAAATCATTTTCGCAATAAAAATTTTGCTTCTTCAGTTTGTTTATTGTCCTGTTTATTAGAGCGTCTTCTTTGGCAACAACCTTAATTGAGTTCTTGGCTGCCAAAGCCATTTTGGCATCACTTTTCACGACAATATATTTCTGCTGAACATTGTATTTTGAAACAACAACCTCATACAAAGACGAATTTGCTACTTTTTCGCCTTCAGAGTCTTTACAATAATTCACCCAATTGTCTTTATTTTCAGGATTTAATGCCTTACTTAGCGCTGCTTTAACTTCCAAAATGTTTTCTGGAACTCGAGTGATAAACTTGAGGCCGTCATTATGAGCAGCAGTCACGGCATCTTCTGAATAAAATTTGCAATCGGCTACTTTATATTCAGGCAATAAGTCTTCGGCTTTTGCATCAATAAAAGCCTGCTTAACTCTTTTAATTCTTTCCTGAAAAATTGAAACGTCTGCGGCGTTTCCAGAATATGCCTTCATCATAAGCGGAACATCTCCGTCGGAACTCACCAAAAGTTCCTGCACAATTTGCTTGCAATGTTCTCTACTGTCTTTGGAATAACCATGTGTAATTTTAATTTCCACAAGCTCGTCGCTTTCGCCACCAGACTTAAATGTTGCAAGTTTTGGATCACCTTTTTTATCTACATACTGGCCATAAAAACTATGAGTTGTGGTGTCCATATGTAAATTTGGTACCTTAACACCGTCTTTTCTAAAGGCATTAAAGGCTATGCTGTTAGCGCATTCGTAAATCCGACATTTATTGCAACTCACGTTTCGTAAAAGAGCGTTGACGTCGCATTTTTACGACGCGGAAAAGCGTCGACAGCGCCTCTCACGACAAAAATAAGCCATGAAAAAAAATAAAGCACTTTTTCTGACTTTTTAAAGTCTATAAAAAGCGCCATGAAATCGAATCCTATTCCTTTACGCCTGGCGCATTTAGTAAGACAGAGCGAGATTTTCGTGCCTTATGTTTCAATTGATTTCTTTCCATAGAACGTTTACCTCGATAATAGTCGCCTTCTATCTGTACAACTTCACAATTTTCTGTAAGCCTATCGAGCAACGTGGTAACGCTTGCAGAGTTCGGAAACATTTCGCCCCATTCATGAAATAGTCTATTAGTTGTAATTATAGCAGATGATTTTGATTGTCGCATATGAATAATTCTCATAAGTAAATCAGCATGCCTTGAATCATAGCTCAAATACCCCAATTCGTCGATTGCAAGTAATTCTGGCTTAGCAGCTTTTCTAAGCAATCAGTCAAGCCCTGCACGATTTTTCTCTGCAATTAATTCTGAGAGCATGTCCACTGCTTCAACAAATACTGCCGATTTACCTTGTCTAGCAGCTTCATGTACGAGATTTTTTGCTAATGTCGATTTACCAACACCGGCAGGCCCTATAAAAACAACATTCATTTTTTCTTTCAAAAATTCGAATGTAAATAGCTATTCTAAAAGCACTCTATCGATTTTTTTGGGCCATGACCAATCGAATCCAGAAATTGGATCGAATTCTTTAATCTTAGTTCCTGCAATACGAGAAACTAGAAGCCTACGATGTCGCTCTAATTCTTCAAAAGTTAGAATTTTTGAAATAGATGAGATTAATACACTGTCGGATTTTAATTCTTTAATATTCGCCAAACATCCGTGAAGCCTAAAACTTTTCAGTCGAGTTATTAGTGCGTCATCTTCCCACTGGTTTATTTGTTTTTACTCCAGTAATTGTGTCATAGCTTTTTAGCTCATGATGTCGAACTATGAGAAGAGAATGGTCTTGATTATTCAAAGGATCAAAGCTTAATCTTGGTTCAGAAGTTTTTGAATCAAGCCGATTTAAAATAAAATGTATTGATTTTAAATTGCACGTTCCATTCAATAAAACTTCATTTAAGGCTTGTGAAACAATGCTAGATCTATGAATATCACACATGCGACTTAGCGACGACACTGCTCCTCCTAAACTCTCGCCTCGTTCAGCAACCCTTTGAAGAAACTCCTCTACACCTTTAATTTCATTTGTAAGTCGATGCATTGTAGCATGTTGATTTGCATCTTTTTTCCTTTTGTGGAGCTCAGCAAGATGATCACTGTCTTCAACAACTTCTGATTTTCCGTATGTTCTCGAATGCTTTGCAACCGGTTCAAATGCATTTGTAGACTCGAAAATTTCTACACTTTTTTCTGATGCTCGAAGTTCTAAAACCGTCCAACATGCCTACTTGGCACACTGTAATCGTTGCTGTCAAACCGCACATATGGCGTCTTTCCGACAGAAACTTCGACAATGTCTAGACATGGAAATCGATTGTCAGGTATTTTTGGCAACAGCGTTTTTTCTTTACAAAAGGCATCTTTAACCTTAATAGTTTTGTCTTGCGGCCAGGGCCGATCTAATGCAATTTGTTGGCACCATTCCAATGCTTTGGCATTTAATTCGTCAATGTTTGTAAACTGTCTGCTTTCAAAAAAACTTGTTCGAATATATTGAATGCTTCTTTCTACTCGACCTTTTTCATTTCCGCGCCAAACGTTTGCCGCACGAGGAACGAATCGATAGATCGACGCAAAATTTAGAAAATTATCATTAAATCTTACCATACTACCTATTCTTTCTGATACTCCTGTTTTAAGATTATCATGTAAAATCTGTCGAGGTACTCCTTCAAAATACTCAAATGCTTCAACATGACCTTGAAGAAATTTATTCATTCTCATGCTATAAAAAAATCTCACATAAACTGCTCTTGAATATGATAAAGTCATCACAAAGGCACATAATTTTCTTTTCGCTTTTCCAATTTGAACGGTGCCAAAGTCGCCGGGGGCGCCCAGCCCAGTCTATTTGGCCTTGTTCAGCGGGAAGCATAACAAGTCTATAAAACGCTTCTTGTTGCTTATTTGGACGTATTTGACTAACTATTTTTCGAACATATCCTGCACCTGCCCCGCGATACCCGCGCTCCCTAATCATTATAAAAATTTTAGATGCACAAATATTTGGATATTTTTCTAAAATGTCTTTAATGTAATCGATATATTGGTCAGCAATACCTGTTCTTTCTAATTTAGTAGGCACTGAAATTCCGTCATGAATCAATTCGTGTTTTCGCAACACGCGCCGAACCGTGTCTCTGTGAATTTGCATTTGTCTAGCAATTGTTCCAATTGACCATTTGTCATGCTTGCGATGATTGATGATCTGATTCTCTTTTTCAGAACATAACATCTTCAGTCTCCTGAGAATAGCGGGTATTCATTTCCTCTTTTCGCCAATTTTCTGTAATATTGCTGCTTTTCTGCCTTCCATTTTTCGCCGGTGGTCGTTTTTGAAAACGGCAGACATATGCATTTGCAAAAAGCACAAGTGATTAAATTTTTCTCTCCTTTTTGCAACTTGGGTAAATTTGAAAACTGATTTTGAATCTCACAACTAGCTCCTTGAATTTTCTTTGCTGACGAAATGTCAGCTTCAAGTGGCATAGCCAATAACTCCTGGCTTGTGGAACCCTGATGACCCTCGCGGTCCCTAATTTTTTTTTCTCGATAACGCTTTGAGCCAATATTTCTAGTGTGTTTTCCGTGTTCAGATTGTCTGTATTTTTTGCGGGCATTTTTATTACTAAGTTCTTTGCATTCTGGTGCGCATTTTTTGCAGTAGATATTAGACCGATCACATTTTTTGCAGATAAGACATTGAATGGAGCAATTTTTACATACAAAGATCCGATAGCAGCGATATTGACGCTGCAATATTATTGCTTGCTGAGCCTCTGAAAGTTCGAGATAATTTATTTGCTCCAAGAAGTGTTTTCCTCTGCTAAAGGCTTCTTGGAGTAATATTTTCGGCATCTCATTTTTCAGCTGCGTGCTTAATTTACCCCCTCTAAATTATTATTGAACAAACATTTAAATTTTGCCGGGTGCGGTGGTATTCTATTTTTGGTTTGAGCGATGAATATTTGCGACGCGTATATTCATTTTAGTGCGGATTTACGAATGCGTTAACAGCTATGCTCATAAATATTTTTTCTGGTCCCACTTCAGCAATTACGTCCAAAGCTCTTCCCAATCTGTGCTCATTGAGATGATCAGGAGTTAAAACGACATTTGCACGTCCCCGATTTGGTCCCAATAAAAATTTAATGTCTCTTGTTCTAAAAAATTGAGGTGTGAGTTGCAATGGCCTAGATGTATATCCCAGACAATTAATCGCAATGGCTTGAATAGCTTGTCCTGTGCTTAAAATTTCTCTCGAGTCCACGCCACCTACGCAAGCATCAATGGTGTCCATGAGGCCTATATCTTCAGCCATTTGTGCAGCTAAACCGAGATGATCTAACCT
>JAYTOT010000116.1:0-12059 GCA_043747645.1 Pseudomonadota bacterium
GAGCGCATAGCTGGCGAACTCGAAATTAGAAATATTTTACTCACTGGTTCTTCACAGGTATTAATTACATCTGGCGCACTTCAGGCGCTTAATTTAGCACTTAATGCTCTTTGTCAGCCTGGCGACACTGTTGCGGTAGAGGTTCCTTCGCTTTCGCTGCTGTTTCCAATTTTAGCGAGGCGTAAGTTAAAATTGCTAGAAATGAATCGCGATTTTGAAGGAATAAATCTAACATCTGAGTTGGAAAATGATTTTAAGCGCCTGAAGCCAAAAGTTTTTGTTGTGACCCCCGATTTCCATAATCCAACGGGTGGAACGCTTTCGCTTGTGCAAAGGCATAAATTGTTACGTTATGCCGAAGAACTTGGATCCATGATTATTGAATTAGATGTGTTTCATGGACTTCAGTTTGGAGACACAATTACTCCTCCGATTTCGGCACTGGATGGTCTTAAAAATACAATTCACATTTCGAGTTACTCCAAAACGCTAGCATCGGGTTTGCGCATTGGGCACATTGCGGCGTCTCAAGAATTGATTCAAAAAATGACCGAAATTAAAACATTGTCCGAAATTTCTGGATCAAGTCTCGATCAGTCTATTGTTTCGGAGTTGCTCAAACGTGGATTTATGCGCAAACATTTGCTTAAAGTGCGAGATGTTTACCGGGGCCGACGAGACACATTAAATGCCATGTTACGTAAACTTTCCCCTCAAGGGTCGCAATGGAACATGCCCGAAGGTGGATTATTCATGTGGTTTGCTTTTCCAGAACAAGGTCCAGTGCCTTCGGAAATCGACGCTTGGGCCCTCGATCGCAAAGTACTCCTTGCTCCAGGTTGCCTATTTTACCCCGAAGGCAGGGCTTCTCATCACATGCGCATTAATTATGCTCTACTAGAACCCGTTACAACATATAGGGCCCTAGAAACCGTTTTTGGGCTCTGGCGCGCTGCTGCAAGCAGGCGGTGGAAAAAATGAATTTAAAAAATCACTCCTTCATGGAAATAAAAAATGTAACGGAGGAATTAAAACAGAATGCGCGCTTGGGTATTTATATTCATGTTCCATTTTGTCCGCACATTTGTCCGTATTGCGATTTTACAAAGACCTCCAAATTCACAAAAAAAGACATTGAAATTTTTTTAGCCCAATGTTCTATTCAATTTGAAAGCCTTTTAAAATATGTTCCTGTTGAATATCAAATAGTGACAGTTTATTTTGGTGGCGGCACACCTGGGCTCATTCCTGGCAAAATGTACAAACCTCTATTAAATCAAATTAAGGCCAGGTTTGTCATTGAAGAACTCACAATTGAGACCAACCCGTTTTCAAATAGCGCGGGAATGTTCGACGATTTATTTGCCCAGGGATTTAACCGCGTCACACTTGGTGTGCAAACGCTTTGCAATAAAACGCTCAAAATTTTAGGTCGAAAACACACAGCAGAGCAAGCAATTCAAAATATTATTGCCGCTAGGCGTTCCGGTATTGGGCAAATTCAAGTCGATTTAATATATGGAATTAAAAATGGCACACGTTCTCTTGGGCTTGATTGCGAAGTAGATCAAATTGCAAGTGCCGGCGCAACGGGTATTTCTGGTTACGCACTCACGCTTGAAAATCGCACTGCATTTGGAAATTCAGAATGGGCAGAAGACTCTGTGGCATCTACGGATTACGATTTGCTCTGCAAGGCCTGCGACGCAGCCGAATTTAATCAGATTGAAACCAGCAATTTTTCTAAATTCGAAGCCAAGCACAACAACATTTACTGGCATGGCTTGCCTTATCTGGGCATTGGCACAGGGTCCCATGGCTTCTTGCCATCATCGCCAGAAAATATTTATGGCCGCCGTTACGTTACGGGAAAAGTAACAGAATCGTGGTCGCCAGCAAACGATAAATTATTATTTTCCACAGACTCTGCCAAGCTTTTTGAAATGCATTTTGAAGATACTCGGTGCAAAAAAGATTCCATCAACGAACTCTTATTCACGCTTCTCCGCACGCCACGCGGAATTCCACGTGCTTGGCTTACGCAAAATTTTGGAAGTGATTTTGAACGAGATATTTTTTCAGATATTATATTATCAGATGCTATTAAGTTTGGTAATATTTTAAATGATGAAAAAAGTTTTCGACTCACACGCAAAGAAAAATTATTTGGCGATTATTGGACAGGGCGCCTCGTGTCGGTTTTGCCAGAGCCATTTTGAATAGAAGCAAACGAAGTATTAAAAGTGGGCACATCCATCTGAGAAAGTATGCGATCTGAAATGGCGTCGATGGTTTCTAAAACGCCAATGTCTTGCACCGCTACACCTTCAATTGCTGCGGCAGATTCTCTTGAAAATTCAGACTTCAATGCCTTAATTGGCAAGGCGTCGGCGGCGTCTCTACGATTGAATTGAAAAACCAATGGAATATCGTCCCAAGATTTTCCAACACAACGTAACAGCGACCGCAAACGTTCTCGTTGTTTTTCGTTTTGTTCCAGAGCACTAATGCGGCTATCGACAACAAAAACAAGCCCGTCTATGCCCCAAGCCAAGTTCAATAAAACTGATTCCCAAATATTGTGCGAAGGCAATGTGTACACATTCAAGCGCAGAGAGTGCGCTTTAGATTCGCCCAATGACATAGGCAAAAATTCATAAAAATAACTGCGTTGACTCAAATCATGCAAATCAAAAAGACGCGAATTCATTTCGGAACTTGTTTGTTTGTAGAGACTTTGCAAATTTGTGGTTTTGCCGCACCCCGTGCCACCCGCAATGAGTATTTTTATGTGGAGTTCATTTGTTTGTTCATTTAAAAATGCCATTTAAAGATTCTCCTCGTTGAGTGCAAAAAATGCCAAACACGGTTTGTGCATCGGGTTTGGAGAATTTAAAGAGACGCTTATTTGGTCGACATTTGCAGATATAAAGACACTTTCGCCTGCATTGAGTTCTACAGATTCGCTATTGTCATGCGAGATTTTGGCAAATCCGCTTGCCAATGTTGCAATAAAAAATTGCTCTGGCATGAGCTGCGGAATTTTAAAATCCCCTTGTTCAGTCAATAATTTTAATACAAACGGATTGAATTTATGCCCACCTAATTTTTGATTGTGAAGAGCTTGTTCAATTAATATTTTCTCCAGTTGAGCCCCTCTGGGCAGCGACCAATCGAGGGCATCCATGGCGTGTTCTAAGTGGAGTTCGCGGCTTTGACCCTGAGGAGATTGTTCGCCATTGCTCAAATATTTTCGATTCCAGTCCGAAATGCGCCAAGTTTTGCCAGATTTACCGGCTTTTACGTATTGTGGTTCTGCAATTAATAAGCCTGGTCCTACTGCATGAATGCATCCTGTGGGAACAGAAATAAAATCATATTTTTTTGGAAAAACTTTGTGCAAGCAAGAGTCGGGCTCGTGTTTGCGTAATGCCTCTATGCATTGTTCTTGAGTGAGTCCTTCTTTAAATCCTAAGTAAACATAACCGCCCGGTTCTGTGTCGAGCACAAGCCAGCTTTCGGGTTTACCACATTCGTCTGCTTTTAAAGAAGGGTGTTGGTTATTGGGATGCAATTGCACCGAAAGTACTTCTTGAGCATTGAGCCATTTTAACAATAAAGGACAAAAGTGACTGTGAAATTCGACCGATTTTTTTCCTAATAATTTGATAGGATTTTTTTCAAGCAGTGCAGTAAAAGTGTCGCTTGCATTCCCGTTTGCATCAACGACGCTGGAAGGAAAATTTTTATCGGTCGATATTTCCCAGCTTTCACCGCACCGCTCTGGCCATAAATGTACCAGATGAGGCATTGATTTTTTTTTAAGCTCAATAATTTTTTTTCCACCCCATGGGGTTCGGGTGATAGGAACAAAATTATTTGCATTCATTTTTAAAAGATTGTTCAATTTATTTCTCCCTGAGAGATAATATAAAATTGATGGCCACAATGTAGCCTTCAGAGCCCATTCCAGAAACAATTGCCCTAGAAACGGCACTTACATAGCTGTGTTTTCGAAATTCTTCGCGGCTGTAAATATTGCTGAGATGAACTTCGACAATGGGAATATTAAGAGATTGAATCATTTCAAGCGCATCGCGAAGTGCGATGCTGGTGTGAGAAAATCCACCTGGATTGATAATTAAACCAATGCATTTTTGTTTTATTTGATTTTTAGTATCATGATTGTCTGAGAATATTTTATTGCAAATGTCTATCAACACACCTTCGTGGTTGCTTTGTTCAAAAATACATTTTATTTTGCTTGAGCCAATGCGAGTCTTAAATTTTTTCTCAATATCAGCTAAGGTTTGAGTCCCGTATATTTCAGGCTGGCGCAAACCTAAGAGTCCTAAATTGGGGCCATTGATACAATAAATAGTTTGACTCATTTTTTAGTTTCCAAATTCTTCAGATTGGGCCATTTTTCCTTCGAGTTTATCCAGAAGCGACTCTAAAACTTTTAGTTTTCTGTCTTTTTCTGGAATAATAGCTCTTTTTTCTGGAATATTAACTCTTTTAGAGAGATTTTGACGAACGAGTTCTTGAGCTGAAATAAGCTTTTTTTGTAAAGATATATCTTCTGGTGATTCGCGCAACAATTTTTCGTAAATTTCAGCCGCTTTAGAATACATTCCTTGAGTGACATAAATTTCAGCTAAAGTAGAGCTTTCAAGTCCGCCTCCTAAACCCCCTACTCCGCCATTTACAAAGAGTCCTGAGGTGCTCACAACTCGAAATCCCTTTAAAGCAAGGTAACGGTCGTTGTCGCCTCTGACTTGGGATAGTGTGTTTCCAGGTCTAAAAATTGGAGGCAGATACTCTGAATAATTCTGATTAGTGTCTTCACTAATTTCGTTAATCTTATTTTTTTTATTTGTATCGCGCATAGCCTGAGTGTTTGTTTGAACACGTTGTTCAATAGATTGAATCTGGTCATTTGAAACTTTTGGAAGTTCCCAAGATTCAAGTGTATGAATGGGTTCTGCGGATGAAACATTTGTTTCTGATTTTGGCTTAAAATTATTTTTAATTTCTAAGTCACACTGAATTCCAAGCTTTTTAAGCTCAGAAAAAACCAGATTTTGTGCTCCTCGCCAGTCGTCGATAGAAACTAAGTCACGCAAAATTCTCGAAAATTCATCGTCTGTAGACAGTTGTTTAAGAATATTAAGACGATGAATGACCGAGGGCCTGTCGTCAAATATCAGTGCCAGCTTCATGCGCAGCCGCTGTGCCATTAAATTTTCTGGGTTTCGCGTAATGACTATTTCTATTTCTGTGAGAGCTTCGGGCATCATCCCTTTAAAGTAATAATCGCGTCCTAGTGCTGCTCTGGCAGAATGAAATTGCGGGAATTTTTTAAGTCCATCTTCAAGTAATACGATGCATTCATCGAGGTAACCACGTTTGCGCAAAATTTCTGCGGCGGTTACAAACAGCGGCCCGAATGGGTCCGATTCAAATCGTTTTATAAGATCTGTTTCTTGCGCATTGAGGTTGTGAAGCTCTTTCCAAACTGTTTTTAAATTCATGAGTTCACCGCCGCGAGAGTAGAGTGAGTTCTTAAATGCGATCTTCTCAGGATTACATTTCAAACTCAATCACTCGAAGCAAAGCGTCAGAACATAATTATTTGGCAAGGCGTGAAGAGGTCACTTCTTCTACAACGTGTTCGATATTAATACCTGTGACTTCGCTGACCAATGGGCCACTTGAGGCATAAAATTGTCCACTATTTTTCTTTTTCGGTGCAGGACAACGCCAATTGACAACGTAACTGACCACACCGCAGGCGTCCGTGTTCACATCAGAATTTTTGAGGTCTACGCCTAACGAAACAACCTGGTTTGCGGCGTCGCCAGTGGTCGATGCACCTCCTAAATCGGGACGCGTGACTAACCCTGCTTTTGCTGCTCCAAGGCTATCTTTAATAATTCCTACAAAATAAATGGTTCCTCGAGATTCGGTATCGTAACATTTGATCTCGAGTGAACCAGATGGTCTGATTTCAAATTTCCAAGGTTTTCCGTCTGTATCTGTTTGGGATGCAACATAATCGGATGCCTTGACTGCTTTGCAGCGTCCGGCCTCGTCTTTTGCAGCACTTCCGCAGCCGCGCAAAGTGAGTGGCGTGAGTACTAGTACTAATAATTGAGCAAAATGAATGGTCAATTTGTTACTTTTTGCCGTTTTCATTATTCTCTCCCTAATTCTATATCGACACGTTCTTTAAAGACTTGAGTTATTCTTTGAATCATTGCTTGCACCGTTTGTGTTATTTTTTGAATTGTTTGACTTATTGGCTGGCGCTGCATTTTGGGTGGCAGCGTTGCCCTCGGTTGGAGGATTTTCTGAAGTATTTGTGAGCGCTTCATCGCCAGGTTGACTTGGAATTGTTTCACCGGGGCTGTTTGTAGTTATACTTGAATTCGCAGAATTTTTTGCTGTATTGGTTGAAGATTGAGGCTTCAAATTTGTGCCAGCGGGTGCAATAGAAGTTGCTGGTAAGGGAATATCCGGGCCCGAACTATTATTTCCTATTAAAGAGTTTTGAACAGGTACGATGCGTGGAGTTATAAGCACCATAAGTTCTGTTTTTTGCGTTGCTTCGTCATTTGTACGGAATAAAAATCCGATAATTGGCAAGCGTCCGAGGACGGGAATGCGCCCTTGTCCTTTGTATTTTAACGTTTGATAAAGTCCGCCAATCACTGCTGTGTCGCCATTTCCAACTAAGAGCCGCGTTTTTGCCTTCCGTTTTGTGCTTCCTTGCACAGGGTCGCTGGGAGCATTTGTTGGAGTTTCACGCGTGACTTCTAAGTCTAGCTCTAGGGTATTATCGCTTGTAATTTGAGGTTTTACTTTGAGACTCATGCCACTCGTAGTGAGTTGTTGGTCGCTTTGTTCGTTTTTAAATACGTAGCGTTGAGAACTTGTGCTTTCTTCCATCACTGCTTCTTCTTGGTCTTCCACAACAATGCGTGGAGACGCTACCATATGTGCCATACTTTCAGTTTCGTAGGCCCTTAAAATGCCATCAATATTAACCATTCCGTTTATACTGCCAAGTGTAAATCCAAAGGTACCGAGCTGTGTGTTTCTGTTACCTTGTCCTGGCGAAGGAGCTGTTCCACCCAAAGCACCAGCTCCGCCAACGTTTCCAACAACTGAATTTGGAAAAACAAGTCCTGAAGAAAGTCCGCGTTGCGCATCAACGCCAAATCGTGTGCCCCATGTGACACTTAATGTTTTAGCAAGTTCACTTGCGGCTTCGACAATCCTTGCCTCAATTAAAACTTGTTGTTTTCTTTTATCGAGTTGTTCTAAAAGAGTTTTTGCTCGAGTAAGAGCGTCTGCAACTCCTTCAATGATAAGTTTATTGCTTCTTTTATCAGACTGAATAGAAAAACGTGGATCTTGAAAAAACGGGCGAAGCGTAGTAGATAATATTGTGCTCAGTTCTTCAGATTTAGCATAATTAACTTGCCAAATAAGAACCCGTGTAGGTTCGGTTCTCCAGGTGTCAACTTTTAGCGCTAATTTTGTTTTTCGCTCAGTTTGAATGTTTAGCAGTGAATCTATGCGCAATATACCATTTTCAATTGTTGCTCCCAATCCGAACAAATCTAGAATTGTTTTGAGTGCAACATCGTAAGTTACGTTTGCAAGTCGAATCGTAACCAAAGAATTTGATGCCGTAACTGCTGGAGAAAGTGCAATATTTATTTTTGCTGTGTCTGAAATCGATCTCACCACATCAACAAGCGGTGCGTTTCGGTATTCTAGCGTTACTTTTTCTTGCAATAAATTGCCCGCACCCGGAGATTTATTTTCCTCGGGAAGTGTTTGCGAAATACCTGTTGCAAAAATGAGAATCCCAGAAATAAAAAAAAGAAGACTGGCATTGCGGCGACAGTTGTTCTTTTTAAAAGAGTTAATTTCTTTCATAGATTCTCCAGTGGAGCATTTGATAACTTCAAGTATTGGATTCATTTGTTACCTTATTCCCGGATTTATTGCGCCGGGAGGCAAAGGTGCGTAGCCAGGCTGCGCGTAGGGGTTTCCGGGAGCAACTACTGCGGGTCCTGGTTGTGCGTAAGGGTTTCCTGGAGCAACTACTGCTGGTGCTGGTTGTGCATATGGGTTGTTTTGCCCTTGAACATTTTGTCCGTAATTCGTTTGTCCTAAATTGGGATTTGGAATAACCTGTTGGCCATATTGATTCACTTGGCCTTGATTTCCGAATTGTTGCTGCCCCGGATTTATTCCTAAATTTTGTTGTCCACCAGGTAAAAACTGACCGGGAGCTCCATTTAAACCTTGTCCATTGTTCTGAAATTGATTTTGCCCATTAATAGTGTTGTTCAAATTTTGATTTGGATTATTGAATCCGGGAGCGCCTAAACTAGAGAAATTAATTCCGCCAGGTTTTACGTTTGTGTCATTGAGCATGCGGCCGCTCGAATCGCGACCTTGTTTTGCAAGTTCAATTATAACGTCATTAAATTTTCCTGCCGGTGCATTGAGACCGACAGCCTCAATAGGTTCTCGCACAATAATTTTGGTTCGGGTGATAGAAATAATGCGTCCACCCTTTTTTCCAACTCTATCGCCAATGCGTGCAAGTAACCCTTCTCTGGGTTCTGGTGTCATTAAAAGAGCGGTAACATCCGCCGCTAAAACAGTTCCTACAAGCTCTAATTGGCTCAATTCATATTCTTGTAGTCGTCCCATTCCTCTTACAGTAGGGCGCGATAAATTGATGGGAGCAAATGGGTCTGTTTTAATTCCCGGATCGTAGCGGTAATTTTCTTCGGCAGCCGCAAAATTATAGGAATAAAATGGAAATATTATAAAGATTAAAATTTTTAAGTTTTTATTTTTCAAATCAGCGCCCCTTTTGGTTTGATTTTTGGGCAAATTGAGTTTGAATTCCTGTGCTGATTTGGTTTGATTTCACATTTTCAGGAGCCGAAGGCGGCGGGGGCGGTGGTGGAAGTTTGGGAGCAAGATTTGGGTCTACTCCAGCAGCTGCTTTTTGAGTAAATGCAACGAATCCTGCTTCTACAATAACTCGAGGCATTGTAGAAAGTCTTGCTGGAGTTTCAGATTTTATTGTAAATGTTTCGAGTCGCATGACGCGTGGTAAAGATAAAACCTGATCAAAAAAAGAAACAACTTGAGAATAATAACCAGAGACTACGATATTGAATCGCACTTGCGAAACCGTATCCATGGCACTCGGGGCCACAGGCGCTATATTTGATGGTTTTGCTGCAGAATCTAAAAGCGATACTGGGGTCGCAATGGCTGCTGGCGGTTGGGGCCCAGACGGATTAACGGCAGAGTCGATGGGTTTAAATTCGCGCAAATCGGAGCCTGTTTCTTTAGCGCTCGTGGCTAAATATCCTAATACTTTTTCTAATTCTGCTTCTGTGGGAAGCGATTCCATGAGTAATTTTAAATCTTCGTCTATTTTTTTCAGCTCGCCTTCAATGGTAACAACGCTTTTACTTGCCTTGCTCAGGCCTTCTAATTCTTTGCTCAGTTGATCGTCTTCTGTTTTTGCGGCATCAAGTGCTGTGTGTGCGGGTTCAATGGCATCTGTGTAGCCAATAAATCCACACACACCCATGATTGCCAAGAGTATGAGAAGTTTTGCTTTTGCCGAAAGCGCTCTCAGTCGCGCCAGTATTGGTTCCATAATTCACCTTTCATGGCACATTGGCATCGAATTCGAGTTCAAATCCCTGAAGCGGTAGACCTTCAACAGGCTCCGTTTTCGATTTTTTAATATTAATTTTTGTAAACACGAGGGGCTGTGTCGACGAAAAATTTTGATTGGTTAGGTCCGTAGATAGAGTTTTAATTGCACCTAATTCCGAAAATTCGGGCTCTACAGATTTAAAATCTGGCATATCTATGCCGCCCATTGCCCCAGTCGATTTTAATTTTTTAGCATACTCTGAGACAATAACGTGGTCTGTTGCAAATCCTAGCAATGTAATATGCCTGCTTGCCATTTTTACTTCGGTGAGCCACATGCGTTCCATATGCAATTGTTGCAATTTATCTAAAACAAGCACGGGTTGTTTTTTGCCAGAACTGAGCGATCTTATTTGTTTGGTTCTTCCTTGGGAATCGTCGAGGCGAGCCTTTAATACTTTTAATTTATCTACATCAAGTTTCAGCTTTTGAATTTGTTCTTTTTTTTCCGTGGTTTTTGTTTTTAATTCGTCTGCTTCAGAATTTAATAATGCACCGTAAATTTGTGGACCGCCATAAAATACTGCTGCAATAGTTGCGATAATTGCAACAGGTATGAGTAACTCTTTAAAATTCGTTTCAATAACTATGTCAGGCGCAACGTTTATTCTTATCAATGTGGTTTGTCTCCTGCATATCTAAGAGCTAATCCGTATGCCACATTAAAAACGTGAGGAAACATATTTACGACTTCCGCCGCTTTTGCAGTTACGTTAGCGCGCTCAAACGGCCTTGCTAAATCGACCTGACAATTTAAAAATTTGGATATTGATTCTGGCAGGCCATCAACTGTGGCACCTCCTCCAGATAATATTACTCGATCTATGTTGTCTAGTTGAACATCGGAGCTTGAATTTGCGAAAAATTCGAGAGTTCTTTTTATTTCTTCATTGATTTCTTCTATGTGAACTTTTACCGATTGAGCGACTTCTTTTTGGCTCAACAAATCACCCGATGAATTTGCCGAAATTTTCATGGTTTCTGCTTGCGAAAAGTCGATGCCCAAATTTTTTGCCATGAGCTCCGTTAAGTGCGATCCACCAAGGGAAAAGCTTCTTGTAAGGCACGGGTGACCATCTTGAATTATATTTATTTTTGTCGAATCTTGGCCGATATCTAGACACATAATTGTGTCACTCTTAATTCCCATCGACTGTTCTGCGGCGTTTTCGATTGCAAAAACATCGCAGTCAAACACATCGGGTTTTACGCCGATCAATTGCAGCAAGGCGTTAAATTCTTCAACCGCCGACCGTTTTGCTGCAACAAGCATTACCGGAACTTGCCCTTGGATATCTGGTGCTGCCATCACTTGATGGTCTATAATCCAGCTTGTTAAATCTGAATCCACTTGTTGTTGCGCTTCAATCCAAATTTGCTGAGCCATTTCTGCTGGTTTTTGAAAAGGTAACAGGAGCTTTTTGTAAACTACATTTAGCCCGCGCATTCCTACTGTTGCCGGTTGATCGCGGTAGTCGATGCGTGCCGATTCTAACGTGTTTCTGATGATTTCTGACACAGAGCGTGTGTCGTTGAGCACCCCATCCACTACGCAGCCCACAGGAATTTCTACAATCGCAGCTCCAACTACTCTTGGTCGGTCGCTTTTATTGTTTTTAACGGCAATAATTTTTACCGACGAAGCGCCCACATCAATGCCGATGTGAATGGCTCCACCAAACCTTAACAGACCTTTTAGTTTGCTTAGGAATTCTCCCAAAACACAGCGCTCCCAATATCATTGCATCTGCAAACATTGTGGGCGAAATGAAAAATTTGCTTGGAGCAAAGATTACAGTGTGAGTCAGTTTTTAGAGGACGGCATGATGAAAATTTTGCAGCGACTCAAATTTTTGAAGGTAAAATTATGCGACCTGGTATTTTGAGTGCAATTTCTGAGGTATTTTAGGATTAACTATAGTCTGGTATTCAATTTCTGGATTGAATATTCGAGCCCAGCCTTTGACTAAATTCACTTCTTCTTTAGAAATAGATGCATCAAATACAATTTTTTGAACAGAATCAGACTCTAAATAGTTAAGTAAGCTATCTAGGGTGCCGCAGCACATTAGAGATGTTATTGCGCTATTTGGGTTTTGCATGAGTTCAGCATCTCGAAAAGCCAAAAATTTTTCTTGTGTCGAAAAATAAACTATTACTTTTCCAGAAATATAATTTTCAGAATTTGCAGAAATAGCAGTGTAAGCGTGATTGAATTCAAACTGATTGCGGGTCAGGATTGAGCCAGCAGTGGCGTCATCCATGGGTTGCTCCTTCGGAGTTAAAACGTA
>JAYTOT010000117.1:0-1087 GCA_043747645.1 Pseudomonadota bacterium
TTTCGTCCAAAAATTTAAGGTTGTAGCGAACGAAGGTTTCGATAATATCGGCTTCATTCCTGACCATCGCCAATCCCGCTATCTTTCGCATTCAATTACTCCTGCCAGATTAACTATTTGGGCGACGATTTGAACAACTATGTGAACCGGCCTATGGCTTAAGTATAAAGTTTCGCACTGCATGCCCGATCAAAATCTGTGCCCTAGTTGTAACTACAGGTAACGCTACCGATATAGTGCGGGCGCAAGCCCATGGCTTTTGCGCGGCCTCCACCATTTCCAAGCGTTTTTTTGCGCCTGTTCACCGACAGGATTTAATCCCTCGCACAATCACGTTTGCGGGATGTGCAGTGGATGCGTTAAACTATGGGTCTTAGGCACGTAGCTCAGCTGGTTAGAGCACCACCTTGACATGGTGCGCATTCAAATATAATCCGCTTTAAAATCAACAGTTTAGCGCAACGCTAAAACTCCAAAACCCCTAAAAACGGGGTTCATTCTTTCCAAATCTTCCTGAAAAACTTCCAAACGATAAAATCGTGTGGTACCGTACGTTTTTTTTGGAAGAATTGAGAAAATGGCAAAATACGCAAAAATTGCAGGCATTTATCCCGTTTTTTGGAAAAATAAAGACGGGTCTAAAGTCCAAAAATTCAGGGTAAAAAAAGCCGTTAATAAGCGCGTTTTAGATGAGCTTTTTGATACCCATGATGAAGCCAAAAAAGCCATTGAAGACTTCATTTTACCCGCGTACCAACAACAGCTAATTGAGCGCGAAGCACAGGCAAAAAAAGATGAATTTTCACCAGATTTAGAAAGCATTTTTAAAACATATCTGGAAAAATTCAGCATAGAAAAAAGCGCGAAAACGCACAAATTGGAGACAATGTATTTTACAAAAATATTCCCTGAAACAATGCTTTTTGATGCGCCGATTTTATCGCAAAAAGATTATGCGCGAGTGCGTAATAATGCAGATGAAAACAGACTTTTAAGGTTTGGCGACTTGAGAGAGTCACAAGTTAAAACTATGCATATTGAGCGCTATATTTTGCAGAGACTTAGTGAAAATGTTCAGGAGTCAACA
>JAYTOT010000118.1:0-1022 GCA_043747645.1 Pseudomonadota bacterium
TGAAAGTCGCAAAATTCGCAAAGATTTATTGGTGTCATACAACGAATTGAAGAGTCAGGCCGATTTAATTATGGGTGATGCGGCTTTGGGCCAAGCACACGACGCTGCAGATCTCAGAAAAACACTGGAACAAGCAGCGCAAGAACGTCGCGCTTGGCACAACAGCGTGCGAGAAAGTATTGAAATGGGGCTCGCGCGATGAATAAAAAAAAATTTGAAGTATTTTTTGTTATGCTCGCATTAACGGTTTGCAAATCTAATTTATTTGCGCAAATAAAATCGGACAATTTTGAGTCAAATTTTGAAGTTCTCTCTTCTGACAGAAAAGAATTATTTGACGAACTCGTTCAATTGAATTTCGATTCTTGGAACGATCAGTATATAAAAGAACTTATTATTGCCGAGGGCATTGCGGCAGATTCTGAGCAAAAATCTATTGAAATTGCACGTTCCGACGACAAAAAATATACCGATACAGCACTCAATATTTTTCAGAATGTCATTGAAAAGGGGCGCCGCGACGACTTAGAATCCGCTGCTCGCCTTAAAACTGCCGCAATTTTAACTCAATTAAGAAAAAGTAACGCGGCAATTTTGAAAGTATTGAGCCCAGATTTTATCTCGGAGCAATTTGAGGTGCAGAATCCGGCGGCGGGTGTGCGCATAAATTTGATTCGCGCGCATTTGCTTTTAAAAAATGGTTCGCTCATAAAAGTAGAAAAGGCCTTGCAAAGAGCTGTTCTATTGGCAGGTAAAATTAAAAATGGAAGCGCACTGCGTCTGCAAGCAAATCTTTCTTTGGGCGACTATTTTTTTGAATCTAGTTTATTTTCGCGCGCAATTGATTCCTTCGAAAAATCACTTCTTGCCATAAATGAAAATGAATATGAATTTGCAAAATGGCGCAGTGCTGTCCGAGCGCGTATTTTTTGGAGTCATTACCGCGCTGGACGCTACGATTTGGCCAGTGCTGAATTTGTTAAAGTCTCTCAGTCTCTGAGTTTTCAGGATACGGTTTTGTC
>JAYTOT010000119.1:0-2378 GCA_043747645.1 Pseudomonadota bacterium
TGAGCGAGACGTATCAGGCATTAGCGGCGTGGAGTGGGATGCGGTGGAGCTGCCCAGCCAATTCATGGAGAATTTCTGCTGGGAATGGGATGTGCTCAAGCACATGACGGCGCATGTGGATACGGGGCAGCCGCTGCCGCTTGAATTGTTTAACAAAATGCTCGCTGCAAAAAATTTCCAGAGCGGTATGCAAACTACTCGCCAAGTTGAGTATGGCTTATTCGATATGCTTGTGCACCGAAATCCAAGTGAATATGGGCATAGTGTTATGAATGTGGCAACTGAGCTAGCTCTGGAGTTCAATTTGCTCGGGCTGGCACCATGGAAAAGAATGCCACATACTTTCTATTTAATTTTTAGCGGTGCTTATTCAGCTGGCTATTACAGTTACTTATTCGCAGAATGTATGAGTAGTGATTTGTATAAAGCAATCTGTTCGGCTGATTCTGACAGATCATCAAAAGATGCAAAGGGCGTAGTTCTGCAAAAATTCAAGGCGTTTATTTTGGAAAAAGGAGGTGTTATTGGAACGAAAGCAGGGTTTCATTCGGTCATGGGACGACCACCTAATATTAATGCTTTATTGGATCGATTGGGTTTAAACGATGCTTAAAGAGCTTTTGAGGGCAATTAAAGGAGCCACTTCTGCAGCGCAGCTCGGCTTGTTTGCTGCGGCTGTTGCATTACTTAACCGGCAAGGCATAAATGACTTTTTTGCCTATGCACTCTTTGCATTATTTCTTGCAATTCCTGTTCTCCATTATCTCAACGTCATATATTCAACTATTAAATTTCGACGTCTACGTGGTCTAGGCACATATGAAAAATTGACTTTTGATTGGCGTATTAGCGCAGACGGAAGCTTCGAGGGCGATTACCTTGTGGTGTATAAAAATTGTTCTGATAGAAATCAATACTCAGTTCCAATAATTGATTTTTTTTGGAGTGATAGGCCTTCAAAAGCAGAGGTATGGGGGCCAACGCTTACAGAGGAGTCAATGAAAAAATGGACACTTCGTAAGGTAGAAAAAACGAAACCGATCAAGAAATTTATTGATGATAAAAAAAGATCGTTTGGGTTTTCATTTGCACTATCAGTAGTTCCGGAAATTCGTCCATCAGAAAGTGTTAGCTACCAAATACGAATTAAGACGCCCGAAAGTGAGCTGAAAGCTATATCTGTGACTGGTGATGTCGCAGGCTTTCCAGCTTTATTAATGGTAGAGAGCGCAAGCCTGCGTTACCACTGTCCCACAGATCACCGATTCGTCTTACTTAGTCCGGCTGTGCAGGTCGTCGATTTAATGGGCAATCCAACCATTGGAGCTGACGCTTTTTTGCCGCCAGTACCTATTCTTTCTACGAATGGCTCTTCACTGAGTTGGGATCTGAAGCAGCTTCATCCAGGTTATAGATATTGGTTCAGATACAAAATCGAGAAAAAAGTATGACTACCTTCGCACCTTTAGACTTCAATTGTACAAAATGCGGAGAATGTTGCACAGGCTTGGGCAATGAGTTTACTGTGTTCTTTTTTGAATCAGATGTAGTCAAGGCTGCTCGGTTTTTAAATTTGTCCGAGGCAGAATTTGAAGAAAAATATCTTGCTGTAGCAAGCAATGAAGACGTTGCAGTACGTAGTAATAGTTTACATGTTTTGCGAAAATTGAAAACACAATTTGCTACATGCCCGTTTTTAGACACTAACAAACTTTGCACAATTCATGTTGCAAAACCAACGCAATGCGAGCGCGGCCCGTTTGGTTTTTTCTTTGATGGAAGCCTGCGTTACGACTGCATGAGCAGTTTAAATTCTGCAGGTTGGTCATCTGATAAACTGGACGTTGGACTCTTAAAACTATTTTCTTTATGAAAGAAATCTACCATGTCAAAAGCACCTGCATCGCATGTCATCGCAAAGTTGAAGGAGTTACAAGTCGCTGTAGCCTTGGTGAAGAAGACGGAAGCACTTGGGCAAGATAAACATAAAGCTGGATCTGCTCAGAAAGCTACAACTCAGAAAGTTTGACAAACATTAACGTAACTGTAAAAAAGTGTCGCAATATTTTACTTTAACCGCAACAATCCTTAGTAAAAGTTCTGTTGTTCAGGAACTTTATTAGAGTTTACCTGAGGTCACTATGAAAAACATAGCGCTCCACGCAGGATTAATGGCTCTCATGGCCGTTTTTTCTTCACAAATTACTGCCCAGCAGCTGTATCGCAGCGTCGGGCCGGATGGCAAAGTCACGTTTTCTGATCAGCCGTCATCGGGCGCGAAAGTGACCTCGGGGCGCGGCGGATCATCTGCTGAAGGCGCAAGCGGCGCGGGTTTGCCTTTTGAATTGCGTACCGTGGCGCAGAAATTTCCCGTGACG
>JAYTOT010000120.1:0-1395 GCA_043747645.1 Pseudomonadota bacterium
TGCCAAAGCTCCCAAGCACATTGAACATTTACCCAAAATTCAGGAGTTGTCCCTAAAACATCCGCAAGCTGACACGCAAACTCAGTTGTGATGCCTCGTTTATCGTTAGCAATTTCGCTTATTTTAGCAGGTTTACAGCCGAGTTTTTTACATAACTCGGCCTGCGTCATATTTCCTTCCAAATAATGAGCAAGCATTTTTCCTGGCGACGTTGGCGATCTATGAGTTGGCAATCTCAGCATTTGAATCCCCTTAATGGTCATCTCCGACTTGAACGTCATGGGCATTCCCATTTTTAAATTTAAAATAAATACGATACTGGTCGTTGACGTCTATGTGCAAGTGCCTAATGTAGAGAAAAAAAGGATTTCAACGGGCTAAATTGAAATAATACCAGGAAAATTCTTAACGTCGCGGCATGAATAAAAATATTAAATATCAGAATTACTGACAATATTTTATTGCATTTTGTGAGAATAAGAACTTCATTTAATGCGGAATTCAATTTTCCGCCGAACCAATACACTCTAAGCCCTAGCTTTTTTATTCTCAGGAAGCAGTTCTTCACCAAAAGAAATCTCTTCTAGCAGGGAAAGATCATGCTCCAAAACCTGAAAAAGTCTTAATACGCTGCCATTCGGTTTTTTTGTTCCCGCTTCCCAAGCCTCTACGGTTTTTTTGCTCACGCCAATGAGTTGTGCAAATACATCTTGCGTTTTGCCCAGTGACAACCTCAGTTTGCGAATTGCAGTAGGCGTTCTGTTCGTTAATGGACGCAACTCTCTTTTAACTGATTTTGTTGTTTTTCGGGGCGTGTTGTTAGCATGCTCCAAAGCTTCTTCAAGTCCTGCTTTGAGTTCTTTAAATAAATGACTCATTTTTTCTCTCCGAATTTAGGATTCTTTTTTAAAGCTCGTTCAATAGATTGAACCAATTCCCCAAGGGCGTTTCGGTCATTCTTGTCCAAATTGGACGCCTCATTTTTCTGTAAAAGCGTCAGCAAGTATAAGATTCCAAAATGGGGGAAATCCACATAAAAGATTCTAATTCCGCCGCTTTTGCCTTTTCCTGGCAATGCCCAACGCATTTTGCGCACACCATGCGTTCCCACGATGACTTCGCCATCAATGGGATTTAAAAGAAGTGAAGTGTGAAGCTCAAGCAAGCCATCGTCATCTAGTCCACAATCCTGCCATTATCTTTCAAAACCGTGGACCATCACGAATGTTCTAATCATCTGCACCTCCAACTCAATATAACCCTTCTGAGTAGGGTTGTGCAAGCTTTAAATTTGGGAAAATCAAGTCTGATGAAAAATCACCTTCAAGATCAAGTTCGATTGTCTTTTAACTTGCTCGACTGTCGTAATTTTACGGAGGCCCCTTCTTTGCAAGG
>JAYTOT010000121.1:0-8423 GCA_043747645.1 Pseudomonadota bacterium
GCATTTGCTGAGGGCGTTTTCTATTTCAAACAAAGCTGATTCGTATTGTGATTCTAGGTAAAAAATGTGCGCGCGGACGAGAATGACATTAATGAGCTGTCGGTGATTTCTAGTGCCCGCTGTTTCTAGCACTAGTTTTTCAATTATTTCTTTTGATTTTTTGAGGTTTCCTCGGAGAATATATTGCCGACAGAGCTCCAAATTGAGGTCGATGTTTGAGTAATTATTTTCACATTTATCGTTGTAAATGTGCTTTTCAAGGGATGCAACAAAATCGATATTTCCTATTCCATATTTCGCATTGTAATGAATTATAGAGTCTTTGAGTGTTTCTGCCAGGTCACCGTTGCCTAATATATTTGCAAATTGCAACGCTTGTTCAAAAGACTTTAGGCCTCCCGAAATAGAACCAGTTCGGGTCAAAATGTGTCCTCGAATATCAAATACCAAAACTTTTCCGTAAATATAATTTTGCTGAGTTGCTATTTTGAGGGCTTTATCTGACCATTTTAGTGCTTGGGGCAGTCTTCCGCAGAAGTATCGGTAGAAAGCGAGACCCTGAAAAATAAAGAACAGTGCAAAGGAATTGTTTTCAAAATAGGTGCGATTTGAAAAATAAGACTTAACATTAAGAATTAAAAAATTTCGCGCGTTGGCATATTCTGCCATTCGGATCTTTCCGATTGCCAGATAAAATCGACTTATGACTGAAGGTGCAGGCCCTAAATTATTTGAACCAGCTTGGAATAATAACTCTGCCTCTTCGCAGCGACCAGTAAAAACGAGGGCTCCAATTATAAATGGAAGTTCGCGTTCAGATATTTTGCAATTGGGGCGGTCAAGATTTTGCAGCAGAAAATTTCGGTATTTGCCTGACCAAAAATCGGAATTGTGCGTGTCAAATTCGCCATCAATCATTCTATTTCCCTTTAAATACGGCAAATTTTCCCGTATCCGGTTTCTAGCACAAATTGCAGCTTTTCCCAAAATCCTGTTACTCTATGGTCATGAATCAAAGGCATTGAATTTCGCACTTGCCATTTGCAATGGAGTCCCAAATGAGATTTTTTCGGCCAAGTTTGTTTTTTATTGCGAATGTTATTTTAGCATCTCAAGCATTTTCGGTAGTAGAGGTTTCCCCAGACATTATATTAAAAAAAGCCGATGAAGTGCGGAATCCATCGGAGTCTTTTCAGATGACCGCATCAGTCGCAAATGCTGATTCGCAAATTCCAACAGTCTTTTCCGTCGCTATGAAAGGAAAAGATAAAACTTTAATAAAGACTCTCGAGCCTGCGCGAGATAAAGGAAGAAATTTGCTGATGCTGGGAGAAGAGATGTGGGCCTATATTCCCAATCTAAAGCGAGCCCTGCGTGTGAGTTTAAATCAAAAATTGACGGGACAGGCGGCAAATGGCGATTTAAGCAGAATGCGCTGGTATGGAGATTACGCCGCTAAAATTGAAAAAGAGTCGGCACAAGACTGGATATTACTGCTTATCGCAAATAAAAAAGGGCTTACTTACGACAAAGTTCGGGCGACGATTGCAAAAAATACATTTCGTCCGCTCAAGGCGGAGTATCTAAGTCTCGGTGGAAAATCGCTTAAAGTCGCTGAATTTGGGGGATATAAATCGATTGCTGGCGAAGTTCGTCCCACAGAAATAGTAATTCAAGATACGCATAATTCTGCGGAACGTTCCGTAATTACCATTCAGGCTATGGAACTCACCGACTTTCCAGAATCCTATTTTACGCAGGACAATTTGAAGTGAACGGAGATTCAATTCCGAAGCCAATGGCGATTTTGATAACTTTGTTATTGTCTTTCATTTTTGTAGATTGTTATGCGCAAAAACTTCAGAATGCTGAAATTAGTCATGATATCTCCTTAAAGCGAGAAGGAGATTTTGAAGTCAAAAATTCGTTTGTTACTTTAGCCGAAGTCTTGGGCAGAGTGAAACATCCCGTGTCGTCGGCGATTAATATCCAGGTAGATTATCTTGCACATGTGGAATTTGGTGAGCCAAAGAAATTGTATAAATCGTGTTATTTTGAAGCAAGAAAGCTCCTGATTCAAAGTCAATTCTCAGTATTAGATATAAAATTAGGTTTGCAGACAGTCACCTGGGGAGAGACTTTCGGAATTCCTATTGCCGACGTTGTAAACCCCGTTGATTTAAGCCGTACTCCTCGCATAGATGCTGAAAGCCGCAAAATTCCGCTTGGCATAATGAATTTGAAAGCATTACTCGGTTCGTTTAATTTGCAGATAATATACACTCCTCTGCCTCGCTTATCTGCTTTGCCTCAGCCTGCAAACGCTGGTCAATCTGAGAGTTTAAAAATTAATACCGATCCGAATAGATTTAATTTGTGGACCGATGCTGAACTTGGCGGCAAGTTTGGGTATTTGTTTGATTTCGGGTTAGATATTAACGCCTTTTACTGCAGTCATTGGAATAGAATGCCAGTTTTTTATTCCTCTATTGTAGAACAACGGCTCTTAGTGCAACGACAAGAATCTCGTGTAGAAAGTTATGGACTTACTGGTAGTCAGGCATTTGATGCCATTGTTTTGAGAGCTGACACTGTTGTGCATCATAATATTCCCCGTACGCAGGCTTTAGGAATTTATCCTCGCTACCACAACCTTTGGCAAACTGCTTTTGGAGTCGACTATTCTACGGGAGAACAAGATAATTTTGGGTTGCATTTTCAGTCAGATGTCTGGGAAAAAATTCCATACGGATTGAAAAACAAAGTTTATATGTGGGGCGGATCAAGAGTTCAGCTTGTATTTAATAATCGAAATCAGTCTCTGGAGGGGTTTTTCTTGAGGGGAATTCGCCATTCCGATTCTTGGCTCCGCGTGGCAGCGTCTAGCAATATTATTTCTAGCTGGAAAATTTCAGGCGAAGCTAATTTGATTTCTCAAGGTAGCGATGGAGAAAAAACCATTTTTACAAAGCGAAATCTTTTATCTCTCGATTCAACAGTGACCTTTTAATTCAACACATGGTCATTCCACCGTCAACGGCGTAAGTTTGTCCGGTAATGTAATCGGAAGCTGTGCTGGCTAAAAATACGGCGAGTTTTGCAACTTCTACGCCTTCACCGAGTCTTTCTAGCGGAATTTGTTTAAGTGCAGTTTCGATAAGCTTATCGCCGTGTGCAGAAGTCATATCTGTTGCAATGTATCCTGGCGCAATGGCATTCACTTGCATATTTCTAGAGCCAAATTCTTTTGCCAAACTCTTAGTGAGTCCTAAAAGGCCCGCTTTACTTGCAGCATACGCGGTCTGCCCAGCGTTTCCGGTGAGTCCGATAACTGATGATATATTAATTATTTTACCCGCGCGCTTGCGCATCATCCCCATGGCTAAAGCACGAGTGCAATTGTAGGCACCCTTTAAATTGATGTCGATATTGGCATCCCATTCTTCTTCTTTCATGCGTACAAATAAATTGTCTTTTGATACGCCGGCATTATTCACCAGGATATCGATGCCGCCTATTTCTTTTTCTAGGTTTTTTAATATTTCTGCAACGACTGTAGATTGGGAAACATCGAATTGTACCATTCGCGCTTCTCCGCCAATTTTCAATATTGCATCTACAACCTCTTTTGCTGCAGTTTCATTTCCGGCATAATTAACAATCACTTTTGCACCCAGGGCACCAAAGGCGATAGAAATAGCGCGTCCAATGCCTCGAGAGCCGCCAGTTACGAGGGCGGTTTTTCCAGAAAAAAGCTGGGGGTTATAAACGGCCCTGAGTTCTGCGACGATGGACTCTTGAGAATTACGGTTCGGTTCCATAGACACCTCTAGTATGGGAATAGTTGACGCAAAGACTGAATAGAAATCGGCACATTAAGGGATGCCACTGCTTCGTGCAATGATTTGTGAGGTCCGGTTCTTGTCAGAGGCTAAAAAATAAAGTATCCGGCTATTGCTGCTCTCATGGCGAAATTGGTAGACGCATCGGACTTAAAATCCGGTAACTTCACGGTTGTGCCGGTTCAACCCCGGCTGAGAGCAGCGCAAATTTTGTTGCTGCAAGTCTATTTCTGCTTTTTTTAACGCATAAAAATTAATCAAGCCAAGTCAGTTTTCCGCACTCACGTCTCAAATCTGAAATATCTGTGGGCTTATTGAGTCGGGCTTCGTCCCACACAATTTTTTGATTTTTATAAAAATAGATTTCGGAATAAAAATCGTCTTCAGTTATTGCTGCAAGAGTTTGTTTTTTATTGCTGATGTAATATTTATATTCGCCAGTTTCTAGATTGCTTTCAACCGTAATGCGCGGGGTATTTTCGCTTCCTAAGTGCAGGCGTTGTGCCGTTCTGTTGGTGAGCAAAATATATTGCTCTGGTACATTTTTAAATCTGAGCCAAAATGAAGTTCCAGTGTATCCCAAATGCCCAATAAATTTCTCGCTTGGATCAATTGGCCAGACGTGAATCCCGGCTTGGCTGAGCTCTGATGACGGTGTGTCAAAGCCCTGCACAAAACGTTGTGGCGTTGCAGACTGAGAAAATACTCTATTTTTTGAAATGTATTTTAAAGCATTGGAGACATCTAAAACATCGCCACACAAACCGGCATGACCAGATACGACAGACTCTTTTTTATCCAAGGACGCTAAGATATTCGCATTTGTATCGTGAATGGGTCCAAACAATTCTGCCCCGTCTGGCGCAAAAGAATCGGAATCTGTTTGTGAGTGAACTTGATACGAAAACTGCGGAATACAAACTCTATTTTGCATGCCACCTATAGATGCATGCCGAAATTGACTGCCCGAAAGTTTGTTTATTAAATTGAGTTCTTCCTCCCAATGGGCAACTTTTCTGGTTTTTAAGCATTCTAATATTCTGGCCAATAAAAAATAATTTAAATCTGAGTAAATCGTTTCTGTGCCTATTTTATTATTGTCTAAATTTTTGATGCAGCGCATGGTCAAATTGCTTATGATTTTCTGTTTGAGTTGCCCCGGCGGCATGGAATCCCAATGACATTCACTTCTGACTTGCCCAAGTTTGTCTTTAAAACTCCATAGGCCCATTCCAAACCAAAACCACGCGGGCAACCCGCTTTGGTGGTTGAGTAAATGTGCAGCAGAAAGATTTGGAGCGCCGGCACAAAATTGTTTCAAAAGCGCACCAAGCTCCGATGAATCATCTATAATATCGCAAAGCGAAGCGTGAATATCTGCCTCATTGCCTTTAAAGTGCTCCCAAAAAACCTGGCCCAGAAAAAGAGGTTTTGTGAGGCTAGAAAGATCAAAAACAGGGTGGAAAACCCCCTTCAAATCGGATAAACCAGAAAACGGAAGTCGAACTTCGTCGCAGTAAAAAGTGCTTACAGCTATTTTGCTATTTGCATACGACCAAGCTGTAAAGGCATTTTCATTCACAGCTTTTTCTAAAATGGGGAAAACTGAATGCTGCATGTAAAATTTTTCCTTGGCATCAAATTGTAAATCAAGGAATTCAGATAGTAATGGAGAAAATGAAATGAATAAAGACGCCTCAAAAATAGTTTGTCCGTATTCAATGCCCCAGAAAAAACTAGCGGCGCCAGATTTTTACGCATTTTGCAATGGGGGATTAGGAGTCTCTCCTGGCACAGTGAGGCGAGATATAGAATCTTGGCTGAATGAGGATCACGGAGCTGGCGACGCAACACTTTTTTCGGCATTTCAAAATAATGTCGAAATGTGCATGTATATAGTCGCAAAAGAAACTTTTATACTTTCTGGTTTGCATATTATGGCCGAGGTTTTTCGACTCGCTGGTAGTCCCGAGATAGCTATTTTCTCAAATTTTGCAGACGGTCAAGAAGTTTTAAAGGGAGAAATAATACTTGGTGCTAAAGGGCAAGCCGCTGCATTATTATTAGCAGAGCGCGTGGCATTGAATTTGGGCTCGCGCATGAGCGGAGTCACTACAAAAACAAAATTTGTTCAAACTTCGCTTCAGCAAGCCTTCAAAAGTTCAAATTCAAATATAAAATGCCCTGTTTTGCTGGAGACTCGAAAAACAACTCCCGGCTTGCGCATGTACGAAAAATACGCCACACGTGTGGGCGGAGCTCGCAATCACCGTCATGGCCTCGACTCGGGATGCATGTTGAAAGAAAATCATTTGCGAAGCATTGGAAATATCAAAACAGCAATTCAAATTTTGAAAGAAAGAATTCCTATTTTAACAAAGATAGAAGTAGAAGTGACAAATTTAGATGAATTTAAAGTTGCTCTGTCTGAGCAAGCTGATGTTATTATGTTAGATAATTTTTCGTTAGAAGAAGTGAGAAAAGCAGTGGAAGTCCGGAATAAAAGTGGTATTGGCGCAAAGCTAGAATTAAGCGGTAATTTAGATCTTAAAAATATTGAAGACATTGCAAATTGTGGAGTAGATTACGCCAGCATGGGTGCGCTCATTCACAAGGCAAGTTGGGTAGATATGAGCTTGCAGTTATACCCATGAATACAAAAATAATAAACATCAACAACGATTTTCATACTCTTTTTGTTCCACAAACCAGCTCTACTATGGACTTGGCAAAAACCTGCGAATCTCAATGCGTAAACAATGGTCAATACATCTATTGTGTTTTTGCTGAAAATCAGACTCAAGGGCGTGGCAGAGCCGGTGCGCAATGGCTTCAAAATCAGCCCGGTGAAATGCGGCGTGAATCCGACGTGGATTTACATGCGCCAGCTTCACTTCCAGAGCAACTCACTTTTGCCTCACATTTTGAATCTATGGAATCATTTTTTTCTGATCGAATTAATATGTGTCCCGTTACTTTTGTTGTTCCATTCCGAAGAATAGAAATCCCAATGGAATGGTTAACGGCTGCAGTTGGTTGTGCCTTGTTTGATGCGTTAGTTGCGACTCGCGCTTTTATTCAAACATTACTGCCAGAATTGCCTTTTAGAAAAACGAATTATGAAGAAGAATTATTGGTCATAAAATGGCCCAATGATTTGATTTTCCAAAATAAGCGAACCTTTGAAGTTTCTAAAATAGCTGGAATTCTGTGTGAGACAGCTGTAAAAGGAAGTGAATATTCCTCGGTTTATATTGGCTTAGGATTGAATTTCTTTGAGGCACCAGCGCAAGTTCCTCATGCGCTTTCGTTTATAGACGCTGTTTTATTTTCAGATTCACCGAAAAAAACTGATCTCAATAAAATTGCAAAATTAAAGAGCGATCTGGCTATTCGTCGCGTGATATTAGCTCGATTTGCCCAAAAATTTCAGACAGAACTTGCGGAATACTTGTGCGTAAAACGCAGTGCTGCACAATTAAAAAATCTGACTCTCCAGCGTTCCATGCCTTTAGGAACCTTATTGCGAGTCAATAAAGGGCTCAATTCTGGAAAATTTGCCGGTTTAACCGACTCCGGTGCACTTGTGCTCGAGGGGCATTCAGAGCCGATATTGGCATCAGATGTTGCAATATTGCAGCCGGTAGTTGCGCCAATAAGTGCAGTTCCGGTGGTTGTAGAAAAGAATTCAGGGTCAGAAGAAAACGATAAAAAATCAGACGGTAAAAAGTCTGGGTCTAAAAAATTAGAACCGCAAGACAAGAACGTAGTCTCCGGTCAATTTTATTTAGCAATTGATTGCGGTAATACTAGGCTTCATTGGTCTATTAAAGGCGAAAAAAGTGAAGAAATTCACCAGGGGCATTTGGCCTATCCAGATTTGCAAAGTTCGCCCCGTCCGTGGAAAGAATTATTAATTCCACTCACAGAAAATAGACGTGCTGCGCTTACTATTGCCATCTGTTCCGTTTCAGAGGCCGGACGCGATCGTACTGTGCTTAATTCTTTGGAATCTTCGCTCAAAGAAGCTTTTCCTGAGATGAAAATATCGTCGGATATTTGGACGTCTTCGCTTATTTTCAGTTGCATGGACCTCCAAGAAGATTACGCAGAAAAAGGATTGGGAGTCGACAGGGCATTGCGCTTTGCTTACGCAAAAAATCGTGCTTCTTTGTTAGGACAATCGGTCATTGTTTTCTCCGCTGGCACAGCACTCACTAGCGAGGGAATGTCTGAGCAAGGTGAAATAATAGAAAGTACCATAGCGCCTGGGTTGCAAATGTCGTTAGACGCATTGCATCAAAATACAGCTCGTTTGCCTTTGTTGCGTTGGGAAGACAGAAATAAATACGACGATTTAAGTACCGAATGTTCACTTTTTGATGGCGTTTTTCATTCTGTGATGGGTGGAATAACTTCTATTATTCAGTCTCATTCACCTGCATTGGTGGTATTTAGCGGTGGAAACGGCGAAGATTTTTACAAATGGTACAAAAATAGTTCTGGCGCTACGTTTACTAAAACGCCTCAGTTTGAATGGCATGAACATCTTGAGACAGAGAGTTTATTGCAGTTAATTCC
>JAYTOT010000122.1:0-107684 GCA_043747645.1 Pseudomonadota bacterium
GGTTTTAGCCTCAGTGCGTTCAACATTGCTAAACACTTTGAATTCAATTTTTCAACGAATTTCTGATTATGAAGTATCTCACGGGGGCAATGTAGACTCCACTGCAGAAGGAGTAGAAGAGAGCTTCGTCGCACTCTTAGAAACGAGATCACAAGTGATTGGGAGTATAGCAGAAATAGAAGAATGCCTCGATGCCGAAAAAGACACGTGTACAGTAAATTATGCAAGTGTTGTATCGACTTTGCAAACAAATATGACTCTTTTAAACGAGCAGCTTAAAGAAATAAAAACATTTTTAGCATCTGAATTCGATCGACTTCAAGGCCAAGAAGAGTATTTAAGAATTAAAATTCAAGAATTGCTCTCAAACGAAGCATTTAAGGGGAACTAAATGCACAATATTAATCTTCGAGCTTTATTTTCATACTTTGCCTTGAATTTAATGATGATTTCAGGATGCGGGCTTCAGAGTTCAAACAAATCAAAACTTGCATATGATACACCTAGTTCAGGCGGAACTTCTGAATCAAATGGCCCGCGAACCAGTTTTTCTGTTAAAAGTGAAGGCAATTTGGCGCCCATGCTTGACGCCGGTTGGTGGTACAGCGGAGGCAAAGTCAACATTCCTAATTGCGGTCCAAACAAAATCCTTAAAAATTGTGTCATTGGGGATGAAACAGATCCAAATTTCTGCAATGAGTCTGCAATACAGACAAAAATAGCTAATTTTGAAGCTGGAATGTACCTCGTAAAGGTCAATAATTTTGATCTCTGCGCTGAAAAATGTAAACCAGCTGCACTCGATTGCAATTCTGGAGTTTTAGGAAACCTAAAATGCGCCGGAGATGCACTGGCGTATGCCGGAAAATGGGTTATGAATGCGACTCAGGCATGTCATGGTTCTTGCCAAGATGCAATTCGATTAGGGTATGAGTTTCCTTACCAATGCTTAAACCTCAATGAAAACCCCGAAATTAAATCTTTAGACGCATAAATTGCTGCCGAAAAAGAGAAATTTAAATCCAGCCCCTATGCGGCCAAAAAAATGGCTGAATTAGCCGCCATAGAATCGCAAATTGAGTCTGTTAAAAGAGAAAAAGAGGGCATGTCGGCCGCCGATAGAGACTTTCCAAATTGGGCTCAAAAAGTGTATAACCCAACTATCAAAAATTTAATTTCGGCACTTAAAATTGAAGACGATGCAATTTTAGCAATATACGATAGACTCATGCCCGAAATTAAAGCTGTGCAAGACACGGCAATTTCAATCAATAAAAAAATAATTTTAGGAAACACGACTGTCAGCGAAGCACAGGAAAATGCAAAAAGATTAGAAGCTGTGAGACACCAAGCCTGCTTCACTTACAATTTTCAGCCGCATTACACAAAAGGAATACAAATTTTAGCTCAAATTAAGACGAAAAATGATGAACTTATGGATTGGGCAAACAGGCTTGGTAATATACATTTTATTAAACATACCGCCGAGCAAAGAATTGTGTTCGACGAAAAAGTCAGACTCACCAAAGTCACCCCAGATTTATTAGACGAGTCGTTGCCTCGTAAGGTTTGTGCGCACTATCGCAAAATGATTGCACTTAATGCGTTCGTGCTCAGTCTTGCAGAAAACTCTGCATTGCGCAGCGATATAAAACAATTGATTGCACAAATTGATGCAGCGTTGTTGCAGTTTGACCCATACGACAAAGGCACAAAATTTCAGGCTGATATCAGAAATTCCGCCGCTAATTTTAGCACTGCTCTATTAAATGCGCGCAGCAATAGTCAATGGAACAAAGGAACCCGACTTGCTCTCGACGCTGCTAAAATTCTTTATTTAGTTATGATTCCAAGCATTGAAATCAGTCAAAATATTTTGCCAGAATTCAAACCAATATTAATTGAAGAAATTACCAAAACCATGAAAATTGGAATTAAAGGCTGGAATGCCTATGCCAATTTGAACGGAAGTCGCAATATTATAAATTTCAGGCGCGTACGAATCAACAAAATTTCTGCCGATATTGCCGCGCACATTGCGGCTACAAATGATGCTGGAGCTGTATCTGCTCTTCAAACTGAATTTGCAAAACAACTCAAAATTGCACCTGTGCAATTAGAGGGCGTCACTTTCAGAATAAATTCTCTGCCCACAGCCGATGAAAATCTGGCAGATTTTGACGATAAATTGTCTGCCGTTGAAAATTTATTGAACCAATTTCTCCAAGAAAAATTTGGAGTTAAAAAATGAAGTTTTGCTTAACTAAAAAGTATTGTGTTTCTCTTTTACCACTCCTATTAGTGTTGTTTTCTATTGGTAACTCTGACTTAAATGCTTACGCCGACAAACCCCTCATACTTGTGGGTTCAGGCTCGGGAGGGCAAACAGGCGGAGCCTCTGGTGGAAGTAACTCCAGCGGAAACAACAAACAAGACCGAAGCCGATAGCGAACAACCATTGCAGAAATTCAAAAACGAGTCTTGCCGACCTACCACATGAATTCTTCTGAGGCAGAAGAATTTTTGAGCAAAGAAGTCGCCGAGCGAAAATTCATTCTAGAATCGGTTAAAAATCTGGAAGGCAATTGGGAACTGCGGATTTCGACCCGGCGGGACAAAGGTTCGAATTTATGGGACCAATTAGAGGCAATTAAAGCGGACATAACGCTTGCGGGAAAATACCAAGACACGTCGAATAACGGATTCGTTGAATCGCCCTCCGACTTTGCTACGGGGCCTGTGAATTCTGATTCAAGCAAAATGAGAGCCCAATACCGCGATTTTAGCATTGCAGGTTTGGGAGATTTTCAAGGTTTGGTGAGGTCCGCCGAAGGTATGACTGCATCTGAACTTATTGTTGCCATGGCAAGCGATCCTCAATTGGCACTTGCTTTTGGCATCAGTGAAATAGGTGGCTCAATATTGCGCCCCATTGTTAACTCTGTTGCAAAAGTCGCCGACGAAATGCTCAAACAAATAGATTGCACATCGCAAGGTTTAGGGGTGGGGTCGGGTTGCTCAGGAGCATCGAGTTATCAAGACTATCGGGGCTCAATTATGAGCGGTGAGGCGAAACCTTACCCCATGACCACTGTGATTTTTGATGTGTTTGGTATGATTCCAGTGCTCCAAGGTGCTGGTACAGCTGCAGAAGTCGCTGCCAAAAGCGCTGCAACAGTAATTGACACACTTAAAATTGCCGGCGGTGCAGTAGAAAAAAACGCCGCCAAACTCGGTGCCAATTTTGCCGAAATGGGATTCGGTAGCGAAGCAGGCCACATCCTCATTTACGAAGGTGAACAGGCTGTAAAAGGCGCCGCAATTGCGACATCGACTGCCGAAAGCATGGCGGCCTTTGGAGCCGAAGTGGGCCCCAAATTCAATGAGTTTTCTAGCACAGCTGTAAATCTACAATTTAGATCAATAGATGAGCTCAGAAGCGCACAAGGTGTGATAGAGCGGTCGAGCCCCAGCCTCAAAGCCACGGGCGTGCAAGATGCGTCGGCCATAAATAAGGCCGTGACTGCTTTAGGTCGACAACCCGAGTATCGTGAAGGAACTTCAGTGATTTCATTCATGGCAACTGATTTTGATTCATTTGTTCGGGTACATGGGCGAGACAATCAAGCCCGTTCATGGATGATGAGACCACAAGATGTTGAAGGCCTTTCTGCAAAACAAATCGCAGAAAAATTTAATCTTCCAGAAGTTCCTACTCGAATCTCTCGAGTCGATATCCCGCCGGGGACTCCTCTCCGTGCAGGACAAGTAGGTCGCAATATCTGGGGCAATTCGGAAGGTGCAATACAGTCCAATAAATTCTTTTACTTTATTCGCTGTTGTTTTGACATTTTCTCATGATTTTTTCGCTTTCTCAACAATTTTTATTTCTATCGTGTAGATCTTTTCTTGCTCTATTTGAGCTGTAGCAAAGAATTAAATTTCTGGTGATTTCGACGAAATGGTTGGTTCCGTCAAATGCAAAGCAATTTTTGAATCGACGTATTAAATTTTCTGACGTCATTGACCATGCAACACAAGGTGATATACGACACTAAAAGTTACAGACACGGAATTTTTTACACTACCCAAGGCTGGATAAGGGAACACGCAATGCAAAATTCATTTCCAATCGACGCCGACGCAATCGCGCAGCATTACAGAATGTTCGATGTTTCGAATCGGATTTTGTTGACAGGGCATTCCCATCAAGCCTGGCCTGACGTGGCAAAGCGCGGTGTCGATGAATGCTACCAAGATGCCTGCTTGCACGTGGACGACAAGTGGCAACGGGTGTTTGAAAAATGGGACTTGTTGAAAACGTTTTTGAGTCAGTTTTTGAACGATAAGAATGGCTCGTACACGTTTGGTAGCAACACTTTTGAATTGCTTGCGCGATTCATTTCGGCACTTCCCTTGCGGAGGGGGGCTCAAATCATCACAACCGAAAGCGAATTTCACTCTGCCCGAAGGTTGTTTGAAAGGCTAGAAGAGGAAGGGGTTCAGATTATTCGTGTGCAACGAAACACCAAGCAGAATCGCTATGCTATTGAAGATTTTCTTCCTCATTTTTCCGAGAAAACAATTCTAGTTTTTTGTTCTGCGGTTTTTTATGAAACTGCTGAAGTGTTTGCCGACATCAAAGAGCTCGCAAATGCAAGTCAAAAATTTAAAGTGCCATTGGTCGTGGATTGTTACCATGCTGCCGGGGCCATTGATTTTGACATCCAAGAACTCCAACTCGAGGATTGTTTTGTGTTGGGCGGAGGTTATAAATATCTTCAAATGGGCGAAGGTGTCTGCTTCTTGCGCACCCCACAAGCTTGTGAATTGCGGCCTGTTCTCACGGGATGGTTTGCGGAGTTTGGCGACGTTCACAGATCAGTTGATCCGAGCAACCCCAGTGTCGCCTATGCAATGGGCGATTTTCGCTTTGCCGGAGCCACATTCGACCCGAGCAGTTTGTACCGCGCCTGCGCAGTGGCAGAGTTTTTTACGGAACATGACCTCACGTCCAAGAATTTAGCTGCCAATTATCGCGCCCAAAAGAAGGTGATTCAAAACTGTTTGACCAAGTTTGATTTGCCAGTCTCACAGGCCAATCAAGAAACGGGTGCATTTGTTTCCATACCGCTTCAAGCTGCAGAAAAACTTGTGACTGCATTGCGGAAAAGGAACATCTTTTGCGACAGTCGGGGCTCAAACTTACGGATAGGCCCTGCACCTTACGTAACACAGGCGCAGATTGAGATAGGGATTGAGACTTTGGCGAGCTTATGGAGTGCTCGATGAGGTGCAAACACCCCAGGCTAATTTTTGGTGGTACTCTAGTTCAATTTCGGAGGAAGATTTATGTGCGGGATTTTAGCTATTCTTGATATTGCAAGTAATACGCCGCAATTGCGCAAGCTGGCGTTGGATTTGGTTAAAAAAATTCGCCATAGAGGGCCCGATTGGAGCGGAGTTTTTAGCAGCCCTCATGCCATTCTTGCCCACGAACGCCTTGCAATTGTAGACGTCATGAGCGGTTCGCAGCCCCTCATAGATGCCACTAATGGCAATGCACTTGCTGTGAATGGCGAGATTTATAACCATAAAGACTTACGCCAACAGTTAAAGCACGAACATGCTTTTCAAACGGAGTCAGATTGCGAAGTCATTCTTTATCTTTATAAAGAAAAAGGCGCCGATTTTTTGAAGGACTTGAGCGGTATTTTTGCTTTTGTTTTGTATGATTCTATCAAAAAAACTTATCTTATTTCACGCGATCACCTCGGTATTGTGCCTTTATACATGGGCTGGGACGATGAAGGTCGCCTCTATGTCGCATCGGAATTAAAAGCAATTGTTGACGTATGTCGGCGCATTGAAGAGTTTCCACCAGGGCATTATTTTTGTGGAACCGACAAAGAATTTCATGCTTATTACACCCCCTCCTGGCGAAACAAGATTCCAACAATGCCATTTTCAGCCCCTGTTTTGCGCGAAGCTTTAGAAGCCGCAGTGCACAAGCAGCTGATGTGCGATGTACCCTATGGGGTTTTATTATCAGGTGGGCTGGATTCTTCGCTCATTGCTGCCATTGCGACAAAATTCAGTGCCCTGAGGGTGGAGTCAGAGAGCACCAAGCCAGCATGGTGGCCACGTTTGCATTCTTTTTCGGTGGGTTTAGCAAATTCACCTGACTTGCAAGCCGCTCGCAAAGTTTCTGACTTTATCGGCTCCGAGCATCATGAAATTCACTTCACGGTGCAAGAAGGTTTAGATGCTATTTCAGACGCTATTTATCATCTTGAAACTTTTGATATCACATCAATTCGGGCAGCAACTCCCATGTATTTAATGGCACGAAAAATACGAGCCATGGGTATTAAAATGATTCTTTCGGGTGAAGGGGCAGATGAAATATTTGGCGGTTATCTTTATTTTCACAAGGCTCCCAACGCTATTGAGTTTCATCAAGAGCTTGTGCGAAAACTCGATGCGCTCCATAGCTACGATTGTTTAAGGGCAAACAAAGCCATGGCAGCTTGGGGAATTGAGGCACGGGTGCCATTTTTAGACAAGGAATTTTTAGACCTTGCAATGAACATTGAGCCTCAAGCAAAAATGTGCGGCGGCGGGAAGATTGAAAAAAGCATTTTGCGTGAAGCTTTTGCAGGATACTTGCCTGAAGAAATTCTCAAGCGACAAAAAGAACCGTTTTCCGATGGTGTGGGTTACGCCTGGATTGACTCTTTAAAAGCTCATGCAGCCGCTGAAATTTCAGACACATTATTTGCGAATGCAAAGCACAAGTTTCCCCAAAAAACACCCCTCACCAAAGAAGGGTATTGGTACCGATCCCTTTTTGAGAGCCACTTTAAAAATCCCGCAACAATTGCCCTTGTGCCCGATGGTCCAACGGTAGCGTGCAGCAGCGCCACTGCTTTTAGGTGGGACGCAGCATTTGCGCATATGGCAGACCCTTCAGGGAGGGCAGTGAGCGATGTGCATGCACAATCGGCGAAGAATAAAACTAAAATTTTAGAGAGATAACGACCGGAAGGTGTCAATAATTTAGAGCAGCCGCATGTCAAAATAATTATTGTCGAATTCCCACTTATATTCCCGGCAGGATGCACCTTGATGTGTAATTTCAAGCAGACAAACACGCCTTGGAAAAGGACAATGAGTCTTATTAAAAAATTCTTGCCATTCTTCAAATAAAATATTTTCGGCCCATTCAAAAAAAACGATTGTATTTAATGCCAAAAAAGAATCTTCAATTCCTAAATACCAAAGCTCATTTGCTTTTTTAAGACGATACAAATCGAGATGGAGAACTTGTTTAAGTGACGCTTGATTCACAGGAATTGATTGCATAACGCTAAATGTCGGGCTTGTGACCTCAATATTTGCGTCGAATAAATGGACGAATGATTTTATGAGCGTGGTTTTTCCGGCTCCTAAATCACCAGCCAAAAAAACCCAGTCGCCTGGTTGCAATTCGATTTTCAGCTGATTTGCGATTTTTACTATCTCATTTTCGGACGCTACGGATTTAAACATAAACTTCTCTCTCATATTCGCTGAAAAAATCAATTGCGTGCGCTCTATGGAAAAAATTAATGGCTCGAATTTGCAATTTCAATGATTTGCTGGGCGACTTGATTTGCTGCAGCCGAATTGGGTGAGTTTGATAAATTTTGAATGAGTTGCGATGAATTTTTAAGGGAATCAGAAACCAATTGTAGAAGAATTTGCGGCGTTAATTTATCTTCGGCGCACCAAGTTGCCCAGTTACTTTTCTCGAAAACCTGTGCATTTATAATTTGGTCGCCCCTACTTTGACTAAGCCCCAAAGGGATAAGTATCATAGGAATGCGGGCAGCGGCCAATTCAAAAATAGAGCTCGCACCAGCACGGCACAATGCTAAATCGACTGCGGCATATGCGAATTTCATGTCGTCGCCTAAAAACTCAGTTTGAAAATATCTGTTTCCAAAATCAGACGTTGCAAAAGATTTATCTTTGCCAACGATATGCAAAACATTACAAATTTTTGTTAATTCGGGCAAAATTTCGGCCACTTTTTGATTAAGAGATTGCGCACCTAGGCTTCCACCAAATACTAAAAGCGTTGGCAATGTGGAATCAAATTGAAATTTTAATAAAGCATCGGCGCGCTTTGCGGAAAATAAACTGGCCCTGAGGGGCAAACCCAGTGCCTTAATTCGGCTTCTATATTGTTGAGGAACTAAGCTTATAGTCTCCGAAAAAGCACACAATGCCAGCTTGCAAAATGGTAGCGTGAGCTTTGTTGCCAAAGCAGGAGTGACATCGCTTTCGTGAATCACAACAGGAATTCCCTGCAGCCATGCAGCCCAAACAACTGGTGCGGAAACAAATCCACCTTTAGAAAACAGTATATTTATTTTATGACTTTTTAATGCTTTAAATGCTTGAATAAAACCAATAAAAATTTTAAAAGGATCGAAAAAGTTCTGCCAGCTAAAGTAACGCCGCAATTTGCCAGTTTGAATTCCAAAATACTTCCAATGAGGGGCATTTTTTAGCACCAACTCTTTTTCCATGCCGCTCACGGATCCAAAATAAAATACTTGGAGTTGTTGTTTTGCAGCAAGCTGACTCAATGGAGAATTGGCGTCGTCAAAAAGTGCAAAATGCGGCCACACATGACCAGCAGTGCCTCCGCCTGTGAGGCCCAGATTCAAAAATTTTTTTTGCGGCAGCATATATTTTCTCTACAGATGATTCGGAGTGTTCCAAGACATATGATATTCAGCATCTTCCCATTGTCTAGCTGCTTCTGTGAGATAAACTGGAGCAAAAGTATCGACCATAATTGCGAGTTCGTCGGTGTACCGAGCGCCCACACTGGCTTCATATTTTTCGGGGTGCGGCCCATGAGGAATTCCGCCCGGATGATAGCTAATAGAATATTGCTCAATTCCAGCGCGACTGGTGAAGTTTCCTTTGACGTAAAAAAGAATTTCTTCGCAATCGACACTGCTGTGCGGATACGGGCAAGGTATTGCTTGTGGATGATAATCGACCATGCGCGGCACGAAATTCATCATCACAAATCCTTGCGCTGCAAAGCTAAGATGAATTGATGGAGGCAAATGCACAGTGCTTGTTTTGGGTTGATAATCGAGAACATTAAATGCGAATGGGTAAACCCAACCATCCCAACCTACAACTTCGTAAGGCCAATTTTCGTATTCGTGCACCGATAAAACGTGCCCTCGTTTTACAATAATAGGAAAATTTTCAGTCGATTTAAAGTCGCACAAGCGGCTTGGGCTGCGAAAATCACGGTGCGTAAAGGGAGCATCGAGACGCAATTGCCCTTGCGGCAATCTAAATTCCTTCGGAATTCCAAAGCTTTTTGAGCCTTCTACAATGAAAAAATTTTGCGCCTTTTGATAGACAAAGCGGTAGGGCACAGCCTTTGGAATATAAACATAGTCGCCAGCATTATAATCTAGTTCACCGAACATGGACTGCATCACGCCACCACCTTCAGCAACAAAATAAAGCTCGTCGGCATCGGCATTTACAAAAAAAGAGTCTGACACTTTGTCTGGCTTTGCCATGCCCACAGCGACATCGTTGTTGCAAAATAATGTGGCTCTCGACTGAAGCAAATTACCACCCGTAGGCATTTGGGGTGTGCGCACATGGCGACGTTTCAAATTGACCTCAGTCTGAGAAGGTCGTGCGGGAAAAAATCGATTCGTGTGTTCGTATAGCTCGGCTTTTTTTTCGTGGGTCGGCGCGCGACGTTGATACAAAATGGAATACAAATCACCAAATCCATCACGCGTAAAAACATGCTCAGCAACCATTTTGCCATCGACTTCAAAAACAGTGTGAGGCTTGGGTGAAACGTGACCCAGGCGGCGATAATCGATCATGATTCCAACTCCGAGAAAAGTGCTATAAAGAGACTCCAAGACTTATCTCGAGTGTATCGAGACCTCAAGCGTTTTTCTAGAAAGAGGGCTCAAAATGCTAAACTCAAAGAATCGAAAAATTTTAATAGTGGCAGACGCTCTTGCAAATTGTATGCCGGCATCTGACACAAGCCTTGCCATTGCTCAGGGTGCAATTTCCAATGGCTTTTTGGTTTACTGGTGCGAATCTAGACACATCAATATTTACAATCGGGACGTTGAAATTGAAAAGTTGATTCAAGTAAAATCTGTTTCTGTTCAAAAAGTCGATTTTGAGAAAATCAATGATGAAATCTTACCAAATGGCAAAAGTTTAAATCAATTTGAATATGTATTTATTCGAAAAGATCCCCCCTTCGACGAAGCATACAAAGACCTGTGTTGGATTCTCGGAACTCAAACAAACATTAAGATTATCAATTCTCCTTCGTCATTACTGACGCATCACGAAAAATCGCTGCCCTATTTTTTGTACAATTCAGAAATTATTCAAGAAGGAAATCTAACTGCGACTTGCGTATCTTCTGATATAAAAGTTATAAAGAGATTTTGTTCAAATTTACCCGAAAAAATAGTCTCTAAACCATGGCTAGGGCATGCTGGACGTGGGGTTGAATTGCACAACAGCTATTCTGACTTGGTGACATTTCTTGATAATCAAGAAAAATTTGACACACAATTTTTAGCAAAACCAATCATTTTTCAAGAGTTTATTAAAGATATTGCAACCGTCGGCGACCGGCGCGTTATTGTTGTGAATGGCGAATATTTTTGCGATTTTGTGCGAATTCCTGCCACTGGAAAAATAGAATCTAATTTAGCTCAAGGTGGCACGGCAGAACTGCGACCCATGAATTCTGAACTGAGATTACTAGTTGACAATATTGCAGCGTTTTTAAAGAAACAAGGAATTGTCCTGGCTGGCCTCGACTTGATTGGAAATAAAGTGAGTGAAATAAATATCACTTCTCCCACTGGAATTAGAGCCGCTGAAAAACTTTTGAACAAAGAATTATGTTTGAATTTTTTTGAAAACTTAACCAGAAATCAGGACGCATTGTGAAGGTCAATTCTCTTTTAAAATTAGAGCTATTTATTCTATCGAGCAATTTTTTTTCAGGATGCATTTCTGGTATACCTGAAGGATATGTCTCTCTACCAACTCCAACTCCCATTGAAAAACATTGGTGGGAAATGACTCAACAGTGTAAAAATGCGCCCAATGCAAATTTTTTAGCTACTTTTCGAACAGATTCTATTCCTTCGCTCAATTTAGAAGGAGCGTGGTCTGCAGACCTCAAAACTTTAAATTTGCAGCTTTTGAGCCCCATTGGCGAAGGCCTTGCACAAATTAAAATGAACGATAAAGGTGCAGAAATAACAACAGAAAAACCTATTACAAATGTGAGTTTACTTTTAGATTTTTTAACTGAACTGGGTCCACTCAATTTAAGACTCAGTATGTGCGGACTGCATTTTGCAAATGAGCCCATTAAAAAAATCGCGTCGTTCACCCAAGAAAAAAACGATGGCTTGTTACTTTTTTCTCAACAAAAACTATTTATAGAATCTTCTTTAAAAACGAAATCATCAAATTTGAAAGTTCGTACTTTTTGGCAGAGCATGCAAAAAGAAAAATTGATGATAGTAAATTCTGTGAGCCAAGTGTTTGTAGGTAGCATTTTTGAAAAGCAATTTGCTGAAGTCAAATGGTCTGGAAGTTTTTTGCAAAATGGAATTTCAAAGCCGAAATCGCTCTCGATTCAGACGAATGGGCAAAGTTATAATTTTGGGATTTTGGAATTCGATTGAGAATTATTTTCGCAGGATAGATGCTACTTGCGATTCAGAGTTATTGCGCGATTTTTTATCGTCACTTTTTTTACGGATATTGTATCCTTCTACCATAGATTCGAGCGCCGAAATTGCTGTTTCGAATTCACCATCGGTGAGACACTGTATTTTTGACATTAATCTTTGAACAACGAGAGACCTTGAATGCATGCGGCTTCCGACCTGAAAACGCGATGCTTCGTCGGTCATATGACGAAGCAAATCGATTTCAGAAATATCTTTAAGTGCTTCCAAAGCGTCCTCGCAGTGCCCGATTGGCATATAAAGTAGTGATTCCCGCTGTAATGCCTTTCTTATCGACAACAAATTTTGAAATTTAAGGGGCAAGACTGTCTGCCTGTGCCATCTGCTTGGCACACCGGGCAATGCACACACACGATACTATTGCGAGGCAATTTAACGTAACAAACTCAACTCCGGAAAAGTTCGATCGCGAGGCCACATCAAAATGAAATATCTAATTTTTTTATTCCTATTAATTCTACTTGGTACCACTGCGGGAGGATGGTATTATGTTGACACTTGGCTCACAACTCCACTGCGCAGTGCTGCAGCAGCCCCCGTTGAATACGAAGTGAAATCCGGAGCGCGCTTTAACACCGTAGCCGAAGAACTCGAAAAAAAAGGCGTGATTCAAAATGCTTTTTTGCTTAATTTATATGCACGGTATACCCGTCAAGCTGAAAAAATAAAAACAGGATATTACGCCATTGCTCCCGGCCTTACTCCGCCTGAAGTTATCGATCAACTTGTAAAGGGTAGAGTAATGATGATTCAATTTGTCGTCCCAGAAGGCTGGAACACATGGCAAATTGCAGAAAAACTGGCAGAAACTTTTCCAAAAATTTCAAACCAACAATGGATTTCAGAAATGAACGCGCCGGCAGCCCGAAAAAGACTGCCAAAAGAACTTAAAAATGTAGAAGGGTTTCTGTTCCCAGAAACTTACACAGTATCGCCCAAGTCCACCGCACAGGAAGTAATTGCCGCGATGATAACTGAGTTTTTCAAGCACTTTGACTCTGAAATAAAAACTGCTGGTCAGAATTTAGGATTAACGCCGGCCCAAATTGTGACTTTAGCCAGCATTATCGAAAAAGAAACAGGCAAAAGCGAAGAAAGAAAACACATTTCATCGGTTTTTCACAATCGCCTCAAAATCAAAATGCGGCTTCAAACAGACCCTACGGTTATTTACGGAATGTGGGAAAAATACGATGGCAACATTCGTAAGAAAGATCTCTTGACACCGACTCCCTATAACTCCTACACCAATGATGGATTGCCTCCTGGCCCCATTGCGAGTCCAGGTTTAGCCTCTTTGCAAGCAGCGGTTCAGCCTGACAGCACCAAAGATCTTTATTTTGTGGGAAAAGGCGACGGCAGCCACTTTTTTTCGAGTAATTTAAAGGATCACAATCAGGCAGTTAATCAATTCCAAATCGAACCTTTTAAACATTCAAAAGCGAAACAATAAATTATGAGTTCATTTCACTCTGTTGGCGGCGGACAAATTTTTTCACCCCTTTTATTTTTAGCAGCATGGGAAGCAGAAGCTTTTGGCCCTCGCCCCCTCGATACTCTGCCAAAAGAGACATCTACGGCCATTTTGCAAAGTAAATCGGCCCTTGTGCGGAAACTGTGGCAGAATTTTAATGCAGAACGCGACTCACTCGATAAATATTATATGAGTGATGATAAGTTTTTTGAGGCTTATCTTTTAGCATTTTTTCTGCCTAATGTTCAGAGAGTTTTTTCACTCTTTATGAAGTCGGCCCATTCATCTATAATTGATGACTTACTCAATAAAGAACATATTAATATTCTTGATTTTGGAAGCGGACCATTATCGGGCAGTATTGGAATTATTTGTGCTTTAGAACACCGGATAGCGACACGGGCAGACAAAAAACACCGTCTTAAAAGTATTAGCATAGTAGCAATAGAAAGAGCATTAAACGCAGTAGACTGCGGGCGCACATTATTAGAAGCGTCTATTTCTTCGGAATTAAAAATAGATGTTTCGGCTTTACCAAGTCTCGACAAGTATACTGATAAATCCGATATTTCACTTTGTATTAATGCTATTAACGAAATACCTGTAAAACACCGCCTTAAAACTGCCGTTCAGCTATTTGAGGCCACAGCCCCCAACAAAGCCATTTTAATTATGGAACCAGGGCAAGACATTCACGCCCGCGAATTAGGGGCGCTGCGCGATGACCTCATAAACTGGGCACAAAATAAGTCTGAAAATATAAGCGTTGTTTCGCCTTGTCCCCATGCTTTGGAATGCCCATTATCGAGTAAAATGAAAAGGACCGATTGGTGCTGGTTTCAGGACAATTGGGATAGGCCACGCTCGGTATTAATTCTAGACAATTACACCCGATTGAATCATGATGAACTCAACCATTCTTTTGTGCTTTTCCAAAAATCTAAGCAAAATAAAGAAGCACCCTACGCGCGCATTGTAAGCTCTGTTTTTGAGTTAAATTCGGACGCAGCACAGCGCGCAAAAACCCTAATGTATGCTAAATCGAATCAGTCAGCAGGAAAAGCTTCAGATTTAGAAGAACTATTTGCTGGCCCCGCTGCAATTTCAAAAGCAATTTTGTGCACTCGAGATGGCACGCTGCAAAGCGCATTTGGAAAAACTGAAAACATGAGCGCCAACAGAGGCGATGTCATTGGAAATGAAAGTGAAGCTCCACTCCGTGTAAACGAAAGAGTTGAAAAAATAACAACAGAAATACAGGCGACAAATAAGCCAGTTCAAAGCAAAAAGACTGTTACTTTGGGCCAGAAGACATCCGCAACGATTGTGCATAATTCCAAAGGTACTGAAAAGCACTCAAAAGGCTTGCAGCCAAAGCAAACCACACAAAAAACTCGCCGATAATTGTGAATGGAATTCCCCAGAGCTGCCCGTGAACAATAAGCCCCACAATACCAATATCGAGCAAAGCCGTTTTAGTTTTGCCAATCCAGCTTGAAGAAATTGTGATGTTATCTTCCATTGCCGATATGCGAATAGCATTGATTCCCAGGTCGCGCACGATTAAAACAACTGCAATCCAGCCTGCCAAGCGGTGTTTTTCGACCAATATAATAATTGCCGATACCACAAGAAGCTTATCTGCAAGGGGATCGAGAAGTTTGCCTAAAACAGTTTCAACTCCAAAGCGCCGCGCCAGCCACCCGTCAAAAAAATCTGTAATTGCAGCTAGCGCAAATATTAACGCAGCCCAAGCATCAACCGACTCAGGAATATGAACCGAATCGGGTTGAATAGCTTCGCCACGCAGCATGAGCACAACGACTAAAGGTATGCAAAAAATACGCAACCAAGTGAGCTGATTTGGAAGACGACGCAACCACGGTTTCACAGACAGAGGCGATTGCTGTTCGACCATGAAATTTATCCTCCCTAAAGTATCCTTGACTAAAACAGGCACGCAGTGTTTACCTTTTTAGGGTCTTTTTATTTGAAAGGAAACACCTATGAGCGTTTTAGTTGGCCGTCAAGCTCCCAATTTCAAGGCAGATGCAGTCGTTAACGGAGACTTCAAAGAAATCCAATTGACAGACTACCGTAACAAATACGTTGTATTGTTTTTTTATCCGCTCGACTTTACCTTTGTTTGCCCTACTGAACTTCACGCATTTCAAGATAAGCTCGAAGAATTCAAAAAGCGTGACGTAGAACTCATGGCATGCAGCATCGACAGCAAATTTTCGCACTTTGCTTGGCTTAACACACCTAAAGCTCAAGGCGGAATCGAAGGCGTTAAATACCCTTTAATTTCTGACCTTCATCGCACAATCGCGCGCGACTACGACGTATTAAACGACGACGGCGTTGCATACCGCGGTCTGTTTTTAATCGACAAAAAAGGCGTTGTTCGTCACCAAACTGTAAACGACGGACCTTTAGGCCGCAACGTTGACGAAGCACTTCGTATGGTAGATGCCCTTACCCACGTTGAAAAACATGGTGAAGTTTGTCCCGCAAACTGGAGCGCTGGTAAAGAAGCAATCAAAACAACTAAAGACAGCGTAAGCAAATATTTAGCTAAAAAATAACATCTTAAATATTTAACATGTTAAGCTGATAAATAAAGAGCGCCTCAAACTCATTAAAAGTTTAGGCGCTTTTTATTTGAGGTACAGAATTCAATTCAAATGCTTCAACATTCACTGGCACTGGAACTTCTGAAATTTTGAGCAATGACTGAGTGATTGCGGATTTAAATGGGGCTATAATGCGAAGTGCCGCCCTGCTTAAACCGTAGCCTGTTCTTTTATTTCCCGTGGGAACTTCGAAAACAAGACCTATATTTTTAGCCTCAGTCACAAGCTCTTTTAAAGAATTTCGCAATTGCTTTTCTTCAGACCCGACCCAGGCTCTTAATAAAGTACAATCAAAATATTCAGATGAAAAGTCGTCTTTTAATACACTCTCAAGCTCGAACAATCCCAAAGGACTGTCGGGCAATAATACCTCGCCCGTAGGCAGGCGATGTTGCGACATGAGCGCTAAAAGTGCTGCTAAACGCGAAGCTTTGCGCTCACTGATTGAGTTGTGAGTACGTACAAAAAATTGCGAAACCAGCTGATCGTTTGAAAATGTAGAAAAACATTCTACTCGCCATACTAAAATAAGAAGCGGATTTGCGGAAATGCTTTCAAAAGATTGCAGGAGTGCAGATTCAAACATGGTTGAATAGGGTAGATCATCGCAAAGTTTAGGCAAAATATCTGATATTTTTTCTAGAGATTCCGGCTTTGCCAAATCAATTGTTTTTGCGGCAATATTTCTTAATTTACGAATAAAATCGGGATTCCAAATATCTAAACCTAAGTCTGAAAACTCACCCGATTCGGCACAAATGACCCGCTTCGAAATTTCATTAAAAAACCTATCGTCGACTTCTGCCCAATCTGGCTCGCCTTCTATAATCCGCAATATATTAAAGTCTTCGAGCAGGAGATAGCAGACCGCTTCTAGCCATTGCAATAGAGCAGATTCTTCTAGGATGCAGCTTTGTGAAATTTGCAAAGCAACGAGGTGCCTTGCGGCCGGCGAAAAAACGCAAAAGCCAAAGTGCTGATACAAACAGGCAACATCTGTGATCGCTGCCTGTTTTTTAAGCACCAAAACACCATCGCCCAAATACTCTTCAAAGACATCGGCAAGCATTATTGCCAAAGTAGGATGCCTTTGAAGAGAGGTTTCTCGCTGCGCCATCATTTTAAAAAAATTATTGTTTTTCATAGTTTTAAGTCTCCCACAGAGCCCTTCGCCATGCGTGGGTCAAAATTATCTGGGTCGCGGGCGCAATGACGCTCAAGGAGTTGGCATGGTTCATGCTTAGGAGAATTAATAAGTTCATTTCACTGGAGAAATGACAAAAGGAGGCTCCATGACTGCCAAAATAATTCCGAATTCTGAAACATTTCGACTCATGTCTGTTTTCGAAAGTCATCCTGCAGGAATCAGTAAATCTGACCTACTCCAAAGGTTCTATTCCGACTTTGGCACTTGCTCGCCCATGCGCCGCATGTCGCTTGAAATAAGACTCAATAAGGTTCTCCAAAGACTGCGCTCGCGCATAGAATCTAACCAAGGTTCGCTTAAATTTTGCCGCAAATCTAAGATCTGGACCTTAAACGCTTCACGTACCCGCAATGTGTGTCTTAAATTTATCAGACAGAATCATGACGACGTGCAAAATTATTCCATCCAAGAATACTTTGATTCAGCCGATGTGGGGCTTCATGGGAGGTACCCCGCATCATGCTCATCAATAAACCCTTAGTTATGATTTTAATTTGCGGAACAATGGGCTTTACGGCACTTTTTTTCGCAATGCGCTCTCCGGCACTCCGGGGAGCGCCCGTTACTGAACTTCATTTATCGGTCCGCATTAAAGGAGCAAAAAATATTCCTGTGGCCAACGCTAGAATATCTGTTATTTCGACAACAGAAAAAGAAGTTGGGCTCACCGATAAAGATGGTTTTTTGGAAACCACCGTAAAAATTCCAAGCGGAAAATTAGCTGTGCTGCAAGCTTCGGGCCCGCAATTTAGACTTCGTAAAGACATTTTAGTACCCTTGGCTTCTAAATATAACGTGCGAATGATTTTAGATCCTCAAGAAGCAGAAATGGGCTTTATGGATTTACTTTCCCGCAGTCACAGCGAATTAGATAAATTTAATAAAAAAATAGCGCTCAAAACATCAAAAAATGTGAAACCAGAAAAAAAATCTGTTGTTCCGACACCTGTGAAGATTTTGCAAGAAATACCTATCGAAAAAAATGACCTTGTAAAAATAGAATTAATCACAGAAGGCAGTCAAGTGAGTGCCGGCACTAGAGACGCTATTAATCTGACACACAACACAGCTATTGCAGTAAACAGCCAATTAAAAAACCAGGGAATTGCAAAATTAGAAATTCGCACCGTTTGGAACGATGAACCTTATTTAGAACTCTTACCTTACAACAACAAAAATGAGTTGGTTGGCGGTTATCTTGCAAAGGTTAAAACTATTACTGAAGAAAGAATTGAACGAATCATACTTTCTACAAATTTTATACCAAAAAGAAATAATACCAATGCCTCACGTTTTTTAATTAACAAAACCAATGATGGGCAAGTGCTTAGAGCATATTTAAATGGCAGAGCTGTGCCGCTTATCAAAGAAGAATCAGACAATTCAAGGCATGCGTTTAGCACAGGTGCTTCAGCAAAAAAGGGCGAGTTTATGAATCTTGCTGTCACAGGAAACAACAAACCCCTCATCAAACGGGCTATGTCTGGAGAAGAATTAAGCTCAAATATTCAGTGGGCAATGCCAGAAGCAAATTTAAGTAAAAAATAGAATTCCCTTTAATTATGTTATTGCGGAATTGATGGAATATCGATTCTAATTTTAACTGTCTTTTTTTGCGGAATTTCCGCCTGCTTTACAGCTTCTGTAACTTGATTTTCAATTATTTTATTACTACTTTGCGTGTTTTGAACCTCTTGAATTTGCTTTAATATATCTGTATTCACTGTTGGAACGGACAATACTTGAGTCTGAGGAATTGGGGCAGCTTCGGCACCCGAGCCGGATGATGCAGTTTTTGAAACATCTGTTTTAGCAGCAAATCCACCTCCAGAATTGGAAGAAATTGCGCTTAATTTATCGTCCTTAACTATCACTCCCTGGCTTCCATCGGGCGAAAAAACGTTTTTACGCTCAATTTTTGAAGGCTCCGGTGCACCGTCTGAACTTAAAACCGATGGCTGCTCTACTTTTGATGGCCCTGCAGAATCGGAATCTCCACTACGACTTGCCGAAATAGGTGACGGTTTAGCTCCGTCTTCCTTAGCTGAATTCAAGTCGTTTCCCGATGATTTGTCTTGGCTTTTTGTTGTCTGCGAATTGCCACTTGATTTTTTTTCAGTCTGGTCTGATTTTTTATCGTCTGTAGATTTTTGGTCATCTTTTTTCAAGCTATCAGACTTCTTGTCGTCCGATTTCTTGCCGTCCGATTTCTTTTCGTCTTTTGACCCAGATTTTTCTTCATTTCCAGAGCCAGGATCGACAGTTTTTGCAGCTGCATTCATATTTGTCATGGACTGCGAAAGCGGTTCCACCTTTAAAGACCTGTCACCAGCAGACGCTGAAATTTGTTGATTAGGGGCCAACATGGCTTTGGCTCCACCAGGGGTAGACATTTCAGCAGAACCCGTAAAAAGGCCCGCCGTGGTTTTGCCTCCTTCCACAGCAATAGCGCCACTTGTTCCGCGAATGCCCATGATTGCATTGGCTGTTTTAAATTTAACGTCGCTGACACCATTGGGGTTCGGCTTTACAAAGAAGCGCACTTTTCCCTTTGCAATGTCAATTGCAGATTTGATAGTGGTTGAATTTCCGCTGAGTTGAACCTTATATTCTTCAATTTTTAAATTTGAATTTTCGAATGCTATAATATTTCCACCATCGGTGAACTGAATTTTCACCGCAGCCTTTTCAGCGGTAATCAGCCTGTCTGTGGCAAAAATTTCCATTCCTTTAGTCGCTGGAATTATTTTTCCACTGCGGTCGATTTGCGCTTTACCTAAGACACTCCCCAAAGTACCTATAGAATCGGCAGACCAGGCTACTTGGGAAAGTAAACTAAGCACGACACAAAAAGGAACGGTTAAAGCTGACGACTCCATTTTATACAAAAATAACCGGATGATGCGGCTTTTAAAACTATTTTCCATGTCTAATCCCCTTGATTACCCGGTCATTTGGGGGATATCGGTTGGGACTTTGATAAAAATAAGAGAAATAGATTAAACATCAGGAATAACAACGTGTTAAATACAGCCTTCTGCATCAAAAACATTGCCAAGATCGAAAATTTTCAAAAATTCTACGACAAAGCGCAAAAACGGCGAGGAAAATATTTTACGGCTTATTTTTCTCTGAATAAATCGGACTTAATTGAAGAGAGTCCGAGTATTAGAATAGCAGTTGTGGCTTCTAAAAAAGGCGTAGACAAACGTGCAACACGCCGCAACACAGCCAAGCGTCGTTTTAGAATTGGGCTGCGCAATGCCATCGCGACTTTTGCTTTGGACAACAACAATCCCCCCCTGCCGTCTTTCGATTGGGTTGTTTCCGCCCAAAGAGGTAGTGTGAGCATAACACTAGAGGAGTTGCAAAAAGAGCTCTATCAGAGCTTGGTCCATTTTTTATTATGCAGCAGCCAAAATAAGAATTAAAGAGAGATAAAATGCATATAAAAAAAAATCAATCAGTAAATTTAAAGATTCAATTAATAGGCAGAATTGCAACCAGTTTTTCGACTAAAACAATGGTCTCCTTGATCGCCTTTTATCAAAAGTGTATTTCTCCTGCACTTGGGCCCCATTGCCGGTTTTATCCGTCGTGTTCCGAATACGCCCGACTGGCAATTTTGAAACATGGGCCCATAAAAGGGACGGCAAAATCGTTGAATCGCCTTTGTCGCTGTCAACCCTTTCATTCCGGGGGCGTGGATTTTCCATGAACTCCGGTTTGCGATAAAATGTCTCACCCGTGAGCCTTAAAAGCTTTTGGGTCTTTGAATATAGGACACACTGTGAATCGCAACGCAATTGCATTTGTATTTAGTACTTTAGTTTTACTCATTGGTTATTTTTATTTGTCTCAGCACTATGCAGGCCCAAAAACCGCTACTGCTCCAGCTGCCCAAGAAATTGCATCTCCTGTTGTTGCAGCAACTCAAATTGCAACGCCTATTGCAGCTGCAACAATTACGAGTGCTTCACCTAGTAATTCGAGCACTACTACTACAATTAACACTGTTCGCACGTGGAAGCCCGAAGATCTTAAATTAGATTCCGCACTCACACAAGTCGGATTTTCTGAGCTCGGTGGATGTATCAATCAATATCAACTCAAAGAATATTCTAAAGATGCAAGCGCAAAAACTAAAGAACCTGTAGATTTGTTTTCAGGATATGCAGTTTGTAAATCCTTTGGAACACGATGGGGTGATGAAGATTTAAGAAATATGCCTGCTCAGTTTGAACGCAATGGTAGAAAAATTTCTGCTATTCAAAAAAGTCATGATGTAGAAATTCGTCGTACGTTTGAATTTGAAGAAAATGATTACGGCGGTAAATTAACTGTCGAAGTTAAAAATCTGGGCACAGTTCCAGCGGTTTCTTCTGTAGGAATTGAGCTAGGCGCTGCTTCGGAACACAAAGATTCTGCAGGAATGTTTGCGGCGAAACCAATGCAAAATCAAGGTATTTCTTTTTTAGAGAACGATAAGCTAACTACAGATATGTTAGCATTTTCAGAAAATCCAGCTGCAGAAGAAATACTCAGAAAAACAGCATTTTCACCAGATTGGATTGGGAGCAGTTCGCATTATTTTATTGCAGCGTTAATGCCACAATCCAAAGAATCTGGAGCATTCCTACTGCGAAAAACGGGCTTTAATATTCAAATCAACAAAGACTCACCCGCAACACGAACCGTGTATGACGCTTGGTACGATATTCCCGTTAATTTAGCTCCCGGGTCTACTAAAACCATGAGCTATGATCTTTATTTTGGCCCGAAATTAAAATCGCGCATCGACAGGTTTGAATCCAAGGGGCTGACTCGCGCCATAGATTTTGGATTTTTTAGAATTATTTCATGGCCTATGTACACAGTGATGCATCTCATCAATAAATGGATCGGAAATTGGGGCGCTTCGATAATTATTTTTACATTACTTATAAAGCTTATATTCTACCCATTGGGAGTAAAAGCTTATGTAGCTGGTCGAAAAATGCAAAAAGTGCAACCGGAACTCAATGCAATTAAAGAAAAATACAAAGACGACAAACAAAAACAACAACAAGAAATGATGGCGGCCATGGCCGGAAAAGGCGTAAACCCCATGTCGGGTTGTTTGCCAATTTTGCCGCAACTTCCCGTGTTTTTCGGACTCAACGCAGTTTTGACGCAAACCTTTGAATTAAGGCAGGCACCGTTTGCACTTTGGTTTTCCGACCTCTCTGCCCGGGACCCCTATTTTATTTCGCCTATACTGATGGCCGGCCTGATGGTCATGCAGCAAAAAATGACACCTGTTCCTTCCATGGATCCCGCTCAAGCCCGCATGATGAAATTCATGCCAATTATGTTTGCGGTATTTATGGTATCCTACCCTTCAGGATTGGTTCTATATATTATGACAAATACAATTGTATCCATGGCTCAACAACAGTACATGATGCGAAAGTATAAAGACGTTTGAATAATAGTCAGGCGTTGGTAATACGGAGAAAATATGAATAAACAGCAATTTTCAGGCAAAACATTAGACGACGCGCTCAATCAAGCTGCACGAGCATTTGATACTGATGTGGCTTCGTTATCTTACACAGTCATTCCTCAGTCCGGTAAAGGACTTCTTGCAAAAATATTTTCGCGTTCTGTGCAACTTGAAGCTTGGATTGACTCAAATATCAATTTACAAGAAGCTGCCAGAGCAGCAGTTCGAGAAGCAATATCTGGAAAAGCTGAAGATGCGGCTTTGTCTGACTCGCGAAAAAATGAGGGAATAAAATTAAAAGATTCCAAATCTGAATCAAAAGAATCACGTAGCAATAGTATTCCGCAACGAAACACAATCAACTCTGCGCCACAAACACAAAAAGGCTCTAAGGTTGCCGATCGCACGCCAAAACCGCTGCCCACAGGCGAACGCACCAGAGAAAAAACACGCCCTTCGCTCCGTGAACCAAGAGAGCCAAAAGACGCTAATTCCGTGCGAGAACCCCGACTTCCCTTAGGGCCAGTGCTAAATTTCCAAAGCGATGGAGTTATGGCACTTCTAGAAGATTACACCGCGCGATTTTTAATTGGCGTTGGCTGTGAGCCTATCAGTGAAATTAGCCCTATGAACGATTCTGGCGATGTTCACGTGTCTGCAGGCGACCCTGTTATGGAAGAACATTTGTCTAAATCTGACCGACTCGCCATGGCCTATGAGCATGTTTTTAAACGATTAGCGCAAAAAAAGCTGGGCGATGTGAGTGGACGACTGTTAATAAACGCAGGTTCTGCCCATGAAACCAGAGAAGAACGCCTCAAAGAAATGGCGCTATCTATGGCTGAAAAAGTAAAAAAGACTGGCAAAACCGTCACTCTAGCATCGAGAAGTAGCCAAGAACGTCGGATAATTCATATGGCCCTCGACGGATTTGTAGGGGTTGCCACTCGAAGCATCGGTTCGAATGACAGCCGAAAATTAGTCATTTATTCTACAGAAAAACCGAGTTCCCCAAGGAATGATGAACCTCGAAATTCAAATCGACCTCCAAACCCCAATCAAAGAACTCTAGGCCCAAATTCTCACAAAAAGCCGCGCCCACAGCAAACTCGCCCGAGCGATAGACACAATCAGGCACAAACAACCGTAGGCAGTGTTAGTTTAGGTTTTCAAGAAGTTGGGGGTGCAGACGAAGCAGCACTTCACGCTCTCCAAGGCGCCAGAGCTCAATTTTCACCTCCCCCTTCAGCGAGCTCACCTCCACGCAGAAAACGCCCGACAGGCCGTAACGATGGGCACAAACTGCCGCAAATTCGCACTGAACAGCCTCGCACCGGGATAACGTTGAGAGACAATGGAGTTTCGACATCTGAATCCGAAAAACCTCAACGACGCACTTCTACCGATGAACAGGACGCATGAATTCACATCCTATTTTTGCTTGCGCCACATCGCTAGAACGCTCGGCACTCCATGTTTTAAGAATCTCTGGTAATGGGTGTAGTAAGCTCTTAATGCCCAGCCTTTTTATACCAAAAAGTGAGCACAAAAATTTCTCGGGCGCCGAGCCTAACTCTCGATTTCCTTATGCCAGATACCTCGAAATTCGAAATTCTTCTGGAAAAATACTTGACGATTGTATGGTTGTTTTTTTTCAATCTCCCGCAAGTTATTCTGGTGAAGAAACCATTGAAATAACAACACATGGCAATATTTTAATCACACATTCTATTATGTCTCATTTGAGATCTCTTGGTTTTCAAGATGCAAAACCTGGCGAATTTACTCAGCGGGCGTTTTTAAACGGCAAACTCGATTTAACCCAAGCCGAAGCAGTGAATCAAATAATACACAGTGATACTTATGCAGGAATTGAGCTTGCACGAGAAGTAAATTCTGGAATTCTAGCAAAACATACCGGAACACTCAAAAACGATATAACAACGGTTCTGAGTTACCTTGAGGCGCACATTGATTTTGGCCAAGACGATGTGGGCGAATTTAATTCCGACGATTTTTTGCCGCAGCTTTTAAGCTTAGAATTAAAACTTAAAATTCTTTCTAACAGCTATGAAGCGGGATTAAAACTCCGCGAAGGCGTGCGACTCGCCATAGTGGGTAGCCCCAATGCCGGCAAATCGAGTTTGTACAATGCATTGCTTGGTTCTGAACGTGCAATTGTTACTTCTATTGCCGGAACAACACGAGATATTCTAGAAGATCGCCTTATTATAAAAGGCTGCGACTACGTATTACTCGATACTGCCGGGTTGCGGCTCACTTCAGATGAAGTCGAAAAAATTGGTATTGAACGGGCAAAAGAAGCAGTAAATACAGCTCACGTTATTTGTTTAGTGATTGATTCAACTTTTCTAGCAGGTAATCTCGACTCAATTAAAAATCATATATTGAATGAAATTTCTTTTATTGGAAAAGTTTTTTTTGAAAACAAACCTTTGATTATTGCATTTTCAAAATCTGATATTCATGAAAATATTTTGGAAAAGCAAAAATTAGAAATCGCTCAGATTTTCGACGGCAGTTCTTGTATTTCATTCAATCGATTAGAACTCGATGAATTAAAAAATACACTAGTCAATATTCACAAATCTTTGGGGACAGAAATTCGCGCGGCAACAGCTGGCGCTGTGTTAATATCGCAGAGACAAAAAGACAAATCATTAACGGCACTCAATGCAGTTAATGATGCTGTTACTTTAGTTAAAACAAAAGATTTTCCTGAAAAAATTGCTTCAGTTCTGAATTTCGCAAAAAATCAACTCGAAGAAATTGTGGGCGAAATATCTTTAGATTCCGTACTTGATTCCGTTTTTTCGTCGTTTTGCATTGGCAAATAAGCAAAAAATTCCACCGATTTAAAAATCAATACCGCAATTTGTCGAGTTCATAATTATAAACTCGCGGCAATTCACGAGAGAGACGAATAAGAGCTGCTTGCTCGTTGCGCAAGGTATTTACAACTCGCTTATTGCCTGAGTCAGCCTTCAAAGAATCAATAGTAGATTGCAATTCGTTAATTCTCTCGCCATTGGTACCATTGGCCATAATTTGGTCCATAATACCATTAAAGCGATCTTTTTCTTCAGGTGTAAGGCCTGTAGTATTAGTGTGCCTGTGATATTTTTGAATCGTTTCTGGGTCAGTGTCCAACTGAACTGTTCCATCTTCGCGTTTTTCAACAATAACACCAGGTTTTGTATAAATACCTGCTTTACTCACATAATCACCAACTTGAACATTGGCGCCTCTGGGCTGTGCAGTGACGTTCATTACCATGTGAAACCTCCTATCAATATGACATCAAAGTGTGCGAATCAATAAGTAAATCTTTCGGAATATAGCGCTCTTTCGTCATTTTAAAATTCAATTCACTCTCTAAATAACGTAACATTCTCGGATCCGCATTTTGCTTTTTGAGCTCCCCAATCTTTCGAACCAGAGACTCAATTTCAATATGTTTGTCCGAGTCTGAGACCTCGCTCAAAATTGTTTTAAATGCGGCTTTTTCATCGGGTCCCAAGCCGTTTTTAATGCCGTGCAAATTTTGCGCTTGTATTTCAGACAAGTCGTTATTGAGTGTGACTTCTCCCGTTCGGGCGTCTTTAGAAGTCACTTCAACCGGGCGACCATCTCTTGAAAAAACAATATCGCCACGCACAATTCCCACGAACACCCCACACTTTTAATCTGCATTTGAAGATGCAAAGAGGTTCTTTTAGAGAATATCAAATTAAAAACCGTTGTGTTTCCTTTGACTGAATTCTTGACTCGGGAATCATTTGCGTGGTGAAATTCCTGCACGCTAAAATAGTTTAACTTTAATTGTGCCATTGCGGAGATTTGCAAAAAATGACGAAACCAAAAAAAAAATCGCCTTTAAAAATTGCTGCAATCATTGCAGCCCTTGCTTGTATTTTTGTAATTTTTGCATTTATTTACAAAGAAAATTTAAAAAAGCCTGTTGCGAAACAACTGCGCACGCCAATTCCAGAAGAAACAGAGGCTAAGTAGATTTTTTAAACAGTATATTCTATTTGATTACGGCTGCTGTTGCGACAAAACTCTTAAATTTTCTTGCTGAAAATCGTGGAGTTCGCGAATAAAATCAAATATTCTAGGATGCGCCTGAAAAAGACTGTCTGCCTGAAAAATCTGTTGAAACTCAGCAGGAGCCCCAATTTTAGAACAATAATCCATTCCTTTACGCAAACCTTCTCGCATTTGAGTGGCCAGTCCCACACGCGCTACCAATACTTTTCCAGGCAATCCTTGCGAAACAGCCAATACCGTAAAATCGCCCAATCGCGAACCCAATTGAACAGGCATTGAATGCGGCCATGTGTCTTCAACAAACGATTCGGAAAGCACTCCAGCCAGACCCAAATCTCGCTGCAAAGCTTGTACTACCAAAGGATAAGTCCCTGCAAAAATTGCTTCTTCAGGAAAAATACCTTTTTGAAAAAGCATTTGCCGCGGCACATAAAAACCAACATCGCTTTCAGGTTTGAGATACACAATGCGATTTGTATTAAGGGGGCTCAGCGCTTCTTCAGATTTTAAGCCAGTCAGCGTCAGTTGAATTCCGATGGCTTTTAAACTCTCCTGCCAGCGATTCGTATTGCCAATGAGCACCGCCCGGGTAGAGGGCACTCCTTTTTCGGCCAATACCGCTTCAGCCTCGAGCGGTTGAGAAACAGAGGCCTCCACAAATCCTAAGCTCGACATGAGTCCAAACTGGGCATCGCCTCTTCCCAAAGCCGCAGAGACGGCTTTTTCGTCGCCTGCGATTTCGATAGAAACCCTAAACCCAGACTGAGCTTCGATGCACTGAGAAAATCGCGCAAATGGCTCAGTGCCGCTCTCTGTGCGGGCCCAACCATCAAGGTAAAACCGAATGGGGCGCTGTTTAGAACCCAATTCAGGCACTCCAACACATGTCCGCGTGCATCCTAATAAAAAAATAATGGTTATGAGACTCCCCAAAAACCTATTGAATTTTAAATAAATAACCGATTTTTTCATTTCTTTTAAAGTTTTTAAGCTCACAACCGATAATGCCCCTATCAGAGAACGATCAACGAGTCTGGCGAGTTGCCAGTACAGGGGAACAAATGCGGTCACTTCTAAAGAAACAAACCCCATTAAATGCCTGCTTGTTACTTTTAGCATTCTTAGTGGGCTGCAACAGCGAAACTGCGACGCCCAAAACAACGCGAGACTCTCAGACTACCGATGCTTTAGGAGTAGCGCAATTCGCGGACCCTGGACTCCAACTTGCCGAAATCAGCCGACCATCAGTTGATGCTACCACATTAACGGTTACTAATTTTGCTGTTGCAATCGCACGAGTTGGAAAAGCGCGCGTGGGCTCTGCAAGTTTTTCGGCAAGTGGCTTAGCTGACTATGTAGAACTTCAACTTTGCCAAGGTGCAACTTGCGATGTTCCAGTGCGAAGCATGGTAACTCGAGCTAATTTAAGAGCTGTTGCTGCTGGCAGGACTACATTAAAGGCAAAAGCATGTGTGGTACCGGAGCGCGCAAAGTCGAGCAACGATGTTTGTGGAGCCACAGTTACAACTGAGTTTCAGCAACCATCAAACGACGATTTAAACATCATTTCTTTGCAGCAAGATCGCGAATCTCTCTCTCGAGAATTCGACGACATTGGCAAAAAAATAAAGTTGACTTTGGTAAAATTTGGAACCGATTCTAAAATGTGTATCGACAGAAAACAAGATTCACAGCGTGTTGGCGTGATGCGTAATTTGGTTATGAACCTAGCTCAAGTAGCAGAACCTTTGCTCACAAAAGCCATTAGCGGAGCATCGTCTTCATCTGCGTCATCAATTCAACCGCTCAGCACTGCTAAAAGCGCTGGAACAGACAATTTATCTATTGACCCAAGCGTCACAATTCCAAGCAAATCCACTTTTGGAACTCCAATCGATATTACTGGTGGAAAAATTGGTACCGCGCCTCCTTTAAAACTAACTGGCGATTCATCGGATGAAAATACTACTGGATATACCTTAGTCGATGGCACAACTGATACTGTAAATAATATTTCCGACAGTACCCCAGACCCCGAACCACCTGTTGCGGATGCAGCTTCTTTAACTCCAATGGCCGATGCATTAAGCGCTGCAAAAACGCGTATGGGCAAATTTCAAGAAATGAATTCTTCTGTGCAATCTGTGGCAAAATCTATCGGATTTTTTAAAGAAGCAAAACCAGTTCCTGCAGTGCAACAGCTCACCGGTGCAGTTCTCGACCTATTTACTGCGCAAAAACAAATCGAGGGAGCTGCTCCTTGTCTTGCTGAATTAACAGCAAAAGGCGAAATGGAAGCATTGAATCGCAGACTTGGTGATATTAAAACTCGTATTTCAAAAATAGATGCTCAACTTAAAGAAGGAGCAAAATAATGCGCTTAAAAAAGAACACACTCTTTATTATTGCAGGAATGAGCTTGACTTTTATGTCTTGCTCCAACGACGCACCGTCTACAAAACCAGGCTCAAAAGGCACATCTAATTTAGGTCAAAATAATTCTGGAAATGCTGCAACATTGAGTTTATCTGAACAAATCGCAGCGCGCGAAAAAGAAATTTCGGAGCGCAGTACACAAAAGAAACAAAACTCAGTCGACTTGGCTATTCAACGGACTATCAACGCAAAACTCTGCGAAAGATTGTATGTTTATCGCACCGAATGCCCCATTGCCTCACGGATTATGGGTGCACAATCAGACGTTGCGTCGTTTGGATGCGTTGCAAACACTAGCGACATTGCAGCTAAAGTTTCGGTAAAATACAATGCCACAATTAGTGGAACGGCGGCAAAGTTTAAAATTATTGCAGACAACGATTATGAAACTCAGGAGATTATGCCGGGTGTTGCTACCGATCTCAATTTTAGCACCTTAGGAGACACAAGCTCCGCAGCACCCAGACTCGTAGATTTAAGTTCACTCAAATTAAAAAAGACTTCTGCAGATGCACTTCCCGCAATAGCAGCTGTAGATATTGCTTTTAAAGCAAACGACACAGTCATTTTTACTAAAGCTGACTTACTTCCTATTGAAGGATCTACAAGTTCTTTCAAATTAAATTTATCTGCACTTCAGCCTCAACGTTCTTCGCCTAAATGTAGAGTCATGCAAGACGAAATAGACTTAATTATTTCGACAGCAAAAAAGGCCACGAGCGCGGTTACAAATCCAGCTGCAAGCACTACTGGCGGAGTAAAATAATGAAAAACTTAAAAAAATTCGTTCCATTTAATAACAAATTAATTCTTGCTCAAATACTCTTAATAGGTGCATGGGGATCTCCTGATTTATTGCATAAATCTGTAAAACATGGTTCTCAACTCAACGGTGTGGCCTATGCGGCCGTTCCGGAAAAAACGACTGCGACCAGCTCATCTGCAAGCAATGCTGAAGCTAACGACCAGAAAAAACTAGATCAGCTCGGAAGTCAATTGACAAAATTAAAAACAGAACTCGGCCAAATTCAGTCTGATCTCGATAGAGAAAGAGACCGCACCGGCAAAATATCGAACGTACTCAAAGGCGATTTGGCTGCGGGATGCTGGGCAAAAGCAAAAATTGAAAAATTTGAAATTCTGATTTCTGGAGAACACCTCCCGATTGATGCCGAAATCAATCGCGCAGATGGCGATAAAGCCATTGGCGACGAAGGGAGTCCGAGACAATTTATTTTGTCGTTTGGCGATGAATTTAATTACACTCATTCCGACGAAGAAGCACAAAGTGTTTTTATTGGTTCAGGCGGCAAGATAACATCAACGGAATACGCCGGAAAACGCATCAGAGACTTTGAGCAAATTAAAATAGTCAAAGGTGGAGTGAGTTGGAGCTCTGTAACAAAATCGAGATCTTGTGGTTTTTTAGGAACAGGAACTTGTTCTTATTTCGAAAACAGAGAACAAAATCGATACAGAATGGACACTCTCACTATAAAAGTGAACGATCAAATTCTGTACCGAAAAACTGGAATCAATAAGACATTCAAAAGAGGTTCTCTGGATTGGTCCGATACTAATATTTCGGCAAATCCAGAATACCAAGCTCTAATGGGCAAAACAGATTGCCAACAAGCTCAGTAATTAAATGATTTTTTAGTTTGCGCATGAGGTGATATTGATGAAAAACAAATACTCTACGGCCCTTTATGCACTGGTATCACTCATGGCCATTGCGCAAATTGCATGTTCTGGCCCCAGTGCACCAACGGCGACAAAAGGAAAAAATCCTGGAGATCCCTCAAGCGCTGCCAACGTAAATGGAAATAATGGCGATTCTGCAGTGCTCAGAAAAGTTGACCCACGCTCAAAATTATCCGTTTTTGAATTAGACGATGCTATTTTACGCATCAATGGCCTGCGTGTCGGCCTTCAAGATTATATGGCATCTACTAGCCCAGCAGTTACTTTTTTAATGCCCGAAAATGGCGACTACGTTGAAGTATTAAGATGCCGGGCAGATACCATTATTCGCGGTACATTTGATACTCTCATTGACGTCGATCTGGGAACGCCAAGTCAGTCTGAAGAAACTAAAATAATGATGTCGAATAATTTTTGGGAAGCGGCATCTACCGCTAACGGTTGTTTGCTTGTTTTAAGTGGATTTTCAGACAAAGCCTATATCGACAATTTTGCTCTCACAGGCAATTATCGTTACGTGATGCGCGCTTGTGTTGACCCGAATCGCCTTACAGATAAAGAACTTGTCACAAATCGAAACTGTTCTAAACAGGTGGCAATTTCACCTGTGCTCAATAATTTTGTAAATAAAAGAGTTCAAAAGGAAACTGATGCGCTTACTTTAGCAGCAAAATACCGCGACACTGTAGATGGAAAAGGCCGCCAAATCTACTATTTAACCGTAGAAATGAATAATAATTTAGTAGAATGCCAAAGTCGCGAAATTAGTAGACAAGTGAGTCTTAAAAAACGCAAAGCCATGACCACCCTTATTGGAACTGGCCTTGCATTTGCGGCAAAACTCACATTGACTGACCCAGGTGCGTCTTCGGTTGTGAAAGACGCTACGGGAGCAGAAAAACTTGTTCAACCTTCGTTTACAGACAAATTCAAAACTGCGTGGAGTAATAAAGATGCCATTGCTGGCGAAGGAGCGCAGTTCGGTTCTGTTTTGAATGATTTATTTTCTTCGCCCGCAGATTTTGAACGCTCTTGCACTTCTGCCGAAAAAAACAGAAAAGACATTGAAACCGTTGCCGCACAGTTAAAATCTGCGCACGAAATGTGGGCTCACGCCATGGACGACGCAGATGCCGCTAAAAAATCGCGCATTGGTTTGGAGAAATAAAATGAACTACAAAAAAAATAGATCTGAATTTAATCATTTTCAAAGGCTATTAAGTGCAAGCTTGTGTATGCTATTTATCAATACTACAATAGCATGCAGCCAGCCCAACGACATGGCAAAACCACGAACAAATTTAAATCCAGGAACCAGCGATATCACCGGAAGCCAGCTTTCTGCACAAATGAAACCCATGGACCCTTCCGAGTCCACAGCAGCAATTACAACACAACCTGCACTAGGGCCTGCCAGCGAAGGCGGAGATTTAAAGGTACCAGTCATTGGCCTCGAACTGAATAAATCAGACTACGTCATGATGCTCCGCTGCCCTAAAAGTTTTGTTCCTAACACTCCGCAAGGCGTCGACAGCCGGACAATTGCTGAATCGGGGCGTAATTTAGGTGAATTTAAATTCGTTTGGGTCGAAGCATTTCAATACAATAGTGGCTGCAGGCAAGTTGGAAATTTTATTGCCCGTTCTCGATTTGAAGATCTGGCCGCTAAAACAGGCGACTTTTATTATATTTTAAATCCATGCCTTTCAAAAGAACGCTCGACATTACCGAACGAAACATGTAGCTATAATCTCGTTTTTTCGAACTCAATACAATATACAAACAATTTAAGTGCGGTATTTTTATCAGAGGCTGAAAAATTATCTGCGGCAGAAGCGAGCCTTGCGGGGCTTTTTTCTCAATTGTTTTTTTACGCTCAGTCAATTAAAATCAATCAAGAAGCATGCGAAGACCAATGGGCATTCTCGCAATCACGCTCTGCGTTTTTCAGTGGACTTGTAGGCCTTATTAGTATGGGAGTTGGAGCAGCAGTAGGCGGAATAATGTCCGGTGGAGCAGCAGCATTTAACGGCGCCAAAACAGGCTTAGGAATTGCCCGAGCCCTGTTTCCTAAACGGCAAACACAATTGCAATGTCCAGTGGCCAAAGACATGGCTTCAAAAGCAGAAGAAGTGACAAGTCGCATCGAAGGCGCTCAAAAAGCAGTGCTAGACATCAGGCAAAAGCTCGGCACCCTTGATGCAAATTACGCCAAATTAGACACCGCAATTTCGTCTTCCGACACTCTAAATTCTACACAAAAGTGAGTTTCTTGAGATTGCGAATCGCGATGCGCCATAATTGAACCTCCCATACTTTGCGCAATTTGCAATGAAATCGCCAAACCAAGCCCGGTGCCTTCGCCGGTATTTTTGGTGGTATAAAAAGGTTGAAACAAATTTTTGAGCTGGTCTGGTGCAAATCCAATGCCTGAATCGACAACTGAAACAAAAGCTCCACCTTCATTTTGCGCGACATCAATTCGCACATAGTTTTTCTTTTCTGGATCAGATTTTCTTGCTGATTTTACAGCATGCAATGCATTTTTGAGCAAGTTTAACAAAATCTGTTCAATTTTCTGTGCGTCGCCAATAATATGATTTTCAGCACGCCCGCTCATTTTAAATTCAATTTCTTCGCTCTTAAAAGTCTGATCCATTATTGAAAAAATATGATTTAAAACACTATTTAAATCTAATTTCTCAACCCTGAGTTCTACAGATTTTCTACCAATCCCAAGTAAAGCATGCATAAAATACGAAATTCTATCGACTTGTTGCATAATAATTTCTAAATTTTTAAACTCCTCGCAGTCTCGAACAGACATAGATTCCAGCATTAATTCAGCCCTACCACGAATAACACTCAGAGGAGTTCCAATTTCGTGGGCAAGACCACTGGCAATAACACCCACAGACGCAAGTCTGTCTTGGTGCATAATCTTAGCCTCTAAGTCTTTTTGCGCTCTCATATCTAGCGCCACACCCATAAATCCTTTCACAATACCCTCACTGTCTCTGTAAGGCGTGATGGTTAAGTAAACAGGTACGAGGCTTCCATCTTGCGCTTTATTAACAAGTTCACCTTTCCAAAATCCTATTTTAGGATTCCGAATATCTTCCCACATATCCTTGTAAAATTGCGGTTTCTGAAAACCTGAATGGAGCAATCGTGGAGTTTTCCCAAGCGCATCATCGCGCGAATATCCGTAAATATGACTCCAAGCAGGATTCACATAAGTTAAAATTCCCGACATGTCCGAAATCATTATTGCTTCGTTACAGTCTTCAACACATCTGTAAAAAACATTATTTTGAATCCCGCTACCAATCATGAAAATCCCCTTATTCAAAAAGAGTGATTATTTATGGTGCGGAACAATGAGCACTGGGCACCTCGCCGCTCGGGCCACGCTTCCAGCAATTCCACCACCAAAAGACGAAATAAATCCATTTGAAACGTTATGTCCTACAACCAAAACATCTGCCATTATATCTGTACCAATTGCCGCCAATTTTTCGGTTGTAGAACCAAATAGAACTTGGCAGTCAATTTTATCAGCGCTAAAATTAATTTCTAGAGCAAGGTTCATCATTTGTTTTTTTACCTTAGTTTCGCTAGAGGTAAAAAAATTATCTAAATCGTCTTTCTGCGCCTGAGTTAAATGCGCCGATAATGAATTAGAATACAAATTCTTATCTGGTAAAATATGAACCAGATTAATTTTCGAGTCAAAGGCTGTCACAAGTGGAAAACAAGTTTGAAGCGCTTCAGTGCAGCCATTCTTTAAAGCCGTTGCCACAATAAATTGCCTTGGATTCCATTCCACAAAAGCATTTTTATCATCTGGAATCAGTAATACTGGCACGGTTGAACTTTCAACAATTTGATGGGCCACCGAGCCTAAAAAGAATTCGTCAAAAAAACTTCTCTTGCGTTTGCTCAACACTACATACTCTACTTTAAATTTAGAATTTTTCGTATAGTTAGTCAATTCTGTGGCAGGATCACCTTCAAGAATTTCAACATGAACATTGGAATCACCAGCTGCCCCAATGGCATGCACGCGATGTCGCAATTGGCGCAGGCGAGCAGCTGCAGATTCAGCAGAAACTTTATTCAATTCTACATTCGGAAAAAATTGATTTGAATATGAATTGTAATACCTCATTTGTTCTAGCGTAGTATCAACATGCACAAGAGTTAATTTAGCAGAGAGCTTTTTTGAAAGCGCATATGCCACAAATTCTGCAGCAAACGAATCGTGTTCTAAGTCAACAGCACAAACTATTTCGCATTGCATAAGACTTTTCATAACTTATCTCCCTGTGTAACAACTGTTAAGTAAATCGGAATCACATTTGACTAATTTTTGAGGCGGCGAAATTCCAACGTCATTTTTAATATCTGAATATGGCTCCATCGACGGAGGAATTGCTCCGGATATTGTAGTTGAATTTATTGAGATATTCTCGTTTTTAAGACTTTGAATCAAAAGCAGTTGTCCCTGACGTGCAGCGTCTAAAGCCATACCAAGCACCCGAGAACTTTCTTGCGGGCTGTGGAATCCAGTGCTGTTTTCGCTCGCAATAAAGTCCCATCTAAAACTTGATTTTCTGTGAGCTTCGCGAGCTGATTTTAATATTTCTTCTTCTTTTTCTTTTTTACCACTTTTTTCAATTGCAGTTTTTGCATTTGAAATATCATCTGTAAGGGCCAAAATTGCACTTTCAGCTCGTCGCAATTGCTCTGCAGTTTTTGTTTGAATCATTGCAACTTTTTGAGTAATATTCTCAACATCCGACGGGTGACACGTTTGACACGACTCTCGTATATTTAAAAGTGGTGACTTTATATTGTGGTCAGTTATTTTTCGAGCACCATCGCGCACATAAGGCATATGACAATCGGAACACGAAACACCCGATTGCGCGTGCACACCGCTAGAATTTAATTCCGTTTCGGGGTGTTGCGCTTTAAGCATTGGTGCACCAGTTTCTTTGTGCGTCCAGTCTTGTAAAAACACTTTCGATTCTTTAGCATTTTCATAATATTGCTCGATCATTTCAATGCGCAGCGGTTTGTCTTTAGGCCAAAGCGCCCAAGGAAAAGTTAACTCCTTTTTGTCGCCTTTAAAGTAATATTCCACATGACATTGTTGACACACATGCGAGCGCATTTCTTGAGGTGTGGCTTCTAAACCGTGTTCAGCATTGGCCTTGTAGCCGCGAATTACCATGGCATTTATGTATGCTGGTCGTGTGACTCGCAACGACATATCTTTTGGAGAATGACAATCCGCGCACGTGCCACCCAAATCGGCGCCGTGTAAACCGGGTCCGTGTTTTTCATCCAACATTTTTTTAATTTCAACATAGGGAGTTTCGTTGAATTTTTCCCAACCTAATTGCCGAATGAGTTGCGGAGTCCACCCGCTGTGACAATTCATACATGCCCCAGGTTGCCCTTTAAAATTTGGAAATCCGTGCGAATTGAGCCACTCTTTATTGTTTCTTTTTGTTGCGACTTGATCAACCTGAGAATAGGCATGTGAGCGCTCTTCGTTAAAATCTACTGAAAAAGGATAGCCCGCCCACAAACGAGTGAGCTGCGGAAAACGAATGAGCCGACTGTAAGGAAGGCCTCCACCAAAAAATGTTTCGGGAGATCCGTTTTTCATACTTAAATAGGCAGACAATTGAGCAGGAAAAGCTCTACCCCATTTTTCAGGGTCCACATCGTCATCATTTAAGGCCGCCAGATCGGGAAGCGTATGTTTGCTCGCTTCGCGGCGCTCCGCAATTGAAATAAGAAAAAAGGCTAAAGATATTGAAATCAAAGCACCTATAAATGCAGAAAGCAAATACTTCTTCCATAAAGCTTTGAAAAATCTCTGACTCATTGCAACCTCTTTGTTACTTTATTCTAGAAATGATTATGACCAATATTTGAATGACAATGAACACACTGAGTTGCATTTTTGATCTCTAAATTCGTGTGTTGAATTTTTCCTTGGTGACAAAAAACACAATTTTGTTGCACCACCCATTTAGAGAGCGGAGCTGCACGCAAAACCGCAGGAGTATTTTGAAAGGTAAAAGCATAGGAATGATGCATACCATTGACTCCTTTAACGACCCATTTAAGGAGCGGACCACGCGGCAAATGACAATCATTGCATTTTGCATTTGCATGGTGTTGCGATTTGTTCCACGATTCAAAAGTATCAATCATAATGTGGCAGTTTGCACATGCAGCAGGATCGCTTGAAAAATAAGAGAAACCTTTGCCATAAATAAAGACAAATCCTGAAAAGCAAATGACAAATGCCGTGAGCCCAAAAGTCCAACTCCACATTTCAACCGCCCCTTACGCAATTCCATTTCCGGCCGGCCTAATGCACAAGTCGTGCCAGGTTGAAAATTTTTAGAAATGTGAATTTTTCAGTGTTTCAGGCGATTTAATTTTAAGTTGAGGTATTTGAATTCCAATGCCTGTGAAATGATGTCTCAAGATATGTGGCAAAACGTCACAGTGTGGTGAGGAGATGTAATTTAAAAGTATTGCTCTAATCCACTGTCCTGTAACATTTCCTTTCCTTGCAATTTTTTGAGAGACTCAGAGGGCAGTGCCTTCTGGTTTTTTTTGTTTTGCTCAATTGTTTCATTGCTGGAGAATTTGATGAGCAACGCTGCACTTAAAATTGCGACTCTCGCTGATCTTATCGCGTTAGGCGGTGAAACAAGATCGGAATTGATCGATGGCGAAATTTCACACAAAGCGCAGCCCTCGGGACAACATTCAGATGTTGAAGGGGCGATTGTAACAGAAATTCGGCGCCGCTTCCGCCGCCCTCAAGGCCCTGGCGGGAGCGCGGGCTGGTGGATAAAAACCGAAGTTCATATTCACTATCCGCGTCACGAACGGGTGTTTAATCATGATTTGGCGGGGTGGCTACGCAATCGGGTTCCTGAAAATCCCATGGGTTTCCCAGTTCGTGAAATTCCCGACTGGGTGTGCGAAGTAAGTTTCAACACCTGGAAAAAAGATACACTTCAAATTCCCGACACTCTTGCGACGCATGGAGTTCCTTTTTACTGGGTCGCTGATGTTGAACGCGAGAATCTTCTCGTTTTCAAACTTGTTGGCGATAAATATGCGCTCATTCAAAACTTTTTTCGCACAGACACAAAAGTTCGCATTGAACCGTTCGAGGCGGCAGAGCTGAACGTTGATGTTTTTTTTGGCGCGGATCCAGAAGAATAAACCAAAAGAAAAATTCAATCGCGCCGATTCAAAATTTGCTTGAACCCTAGCCAGAATGTTCATCAGAAAGGGATACAAGTTTACAGGCCATTTACAAAATCTAATTTCAAACGGATCTTGAACAACTTCTCATTGGCTCGCATTAGTAGTGCCAGCTGACACTCTTTATTAGTCAGTGCTAATTGACTCTGGTATATTCAAAATGCCACGCCGTGTTTGCATATGAAGAATCAGTCAAGCATGGACTTCACCAAGCCTGCTTTTCAGCACTTTTTGAAACCAACGGCTCGGACGAATTTGAAAATGTCTCAGCACTCCGAATCTTTTGAGCCCACGCCAAACTCAATTGGCGATGGGGATTTGGATTCTTTTTTTCATGGAAAATTCAAAAAATATTCCGCAGGGTTTTAAGGTCAAAGTTTAATTCGACCCAAAATAGAGAATTACAATTTCAAAACCAGATGCCAGATCTAAAAGTACATATCAAAGAATTCATTCAACTCCGCTAAGTAAAAGATATTCATAAATTCAACAAAAAAGTAATTCTTCGCTTGTTAATAAGGGTGCGGCCTCAATATGATGATTAGAATGATTCTACTGCGGTTTAGTTAATCTCTCTGGCCGACTTCGGTCACATAGAGCTTGTGCGTTTTCTTCATGCTTCCGGCAAACGGAAGATTTAGAGTCCCCAACATCCACCGCCGTCTAGGCATCCATCCTGAGCCAAAAAATCGCTCTTTGTTAATGCAAAAAAATACCCCATCATCAGGATAACGATTGAGACACAGAGAATCAGTGCCGCATGTGGAAACTTCACTGTGCCTCCCTATAGACACAAAAGCCTCCTGTGTCGAAAGCTTCCCATAATGGTGAAAAGCCAACTGCATTGACATTGTCCACGATACACCTCTCCGATTCGACTATGCTGGAATTCAAATCTACGAGTATTTGTAACGTATCTCTGGTCTCAATTCTGCAAGGCGCCTTGACATTAATGTCGGCCCCGCTATGAAGTCAAATGAATATCAGGCAGTTAGGATTAAGTCTCGCTACCAATCAACGCAGCACGCATAAATAACTCTTACAGAAAACTTTGGTTGTGGCAAAACGCCACAGCGAGATGATGCGTTGCAATAAAAAATCTTACAGATTAAAACAAAGATGCAGAATTTCTGGCTGACCAAAAGGAATGAAGTAAAATATGAGCAGATTTGCACCAAAACTAATTTCTGCTCTTGATTGCAAAAGTATTGTTGATGCCAAACTCAAATTTATCTTGTCGCTCTGCACACCCCATCAAATTTTCGTTTTTGGCTCTGCCGCACGAAACGAAATGACAGACCATTCCGATGTCGATTTGGCTTTAATCTTTATTGAAGAAGCCGAGCTCAGAGCCGCAAGAGAAGTCGTATTTAGACGTTCTCCTGGTGATGAATGGCCGCAAGATTTACTGCTCTATATCAAATCTGACTTCGAAAGAAAAAAAAATACTGGTGGAGTATGCCAACTCATTGCACAAGAAGGCATCTGCATTTTTGAAAGGAATAAATCGTGAGTTCAGCTAAACAAGAAAAACTGTTCCCCGTCGCATACGCATCGGAACTCATTCGTATTGCAGAAGGCGATTTGGGAAGCGCAAAATTGCTATTAGAAGGATTTGCATTGCAAAAAAGCCGAGCCGAAAATATTTTTTTTATTGCACAACAGAGCATGGAAAAATCTTTAAAGGCTGTGCTCTGTCTGCACAAAGTTGCTGTTCCGTTAGTGCATGAATTAGGCGTACTGGTTGCAAAACTTCCCGCAGAATCAAACCCGGTCGTGGGTTACGAAGTTTCCAAGCTTTCGGAATTTGCCTCGACAAGGCGCTATGAAGAAGGCTCTTTGGAATTGACAGCAGAAGAAGCCCAAGACGTATTTAATATGGCGAGCAAGGTTTTAAATTGGGCAAAATCGGAAGAAAAAAGGCTGGTTGAATCTGAGATATAGAAATTACCTTTCCTGCAGTACGTTTTGCAAAAACGCTCCTTCGCACCTTCTCATTTCCCACGGCACTTGAACAACTTCCCACTGGCTCGCATTTTCAGTACCAACTGACACTCCTCCGATGTCAGTGCCAATTGACACTCTAAATTAATTGATGCCAATTGACACTGGTATATTTCCAATGCCAATTGACATGTAAAATTGAATTGGATTAACTGATTAGCGTATAAATGAAGAATGTTGTTCCTATTTCACCCAGGGCAAACTCATGAAACGAACCTGTTTAAAATGCCACGCCGTGTTTGCAGATAAGGAACCGGTCAAGCATGGACTTCATCAAGCCTGCTTTTCAGCGCTTTTTGAAACCAACGTCTCGGACGAATTTGAAAATGTCACAGCACGCCACTCGGAATCTTTTGAGCCCACGTCAAATTCAAATGGCGATGGGGATTTGGGTTCTTTTTTTCATGGAAAATTCAAAAAATATTCCGCAAAACTAGGTAAATTCGAGTATATTTTAAAGGTAAAAGACGAAAAAGAAGCTCCCGAGCTTCCAGATGTAGAATTTTTAAGCAACTTAATGGCTGAAAAAATCGGCCTACCAGTTCCGTGGTTTACTCTCATAGATTTCTTCGAAAACCGTACTTTTATCACTCGCAATTTTGTGCTCGAAAAACCTACGGCACTAAATCTAGTTCATATTTACCATTACATTAAAACAGATGAACCATACAGCTGCGAGACAATTCTAAATATTATTAAAAATCATTCTCAGCGGCAAAAAGACATCAATACTTTTATACATATGTGTCTTTTTGATGCACTCATTGGAAACCACGACAGGCACGGACGCAATATTGCAATTTTAACTTCTGGCTCAAAAAGCTATTTGGCACCAATATACGACAATCCGTCGTTTCTCGGACTCGAAACAGGAAACATGCTCAAGGCACAATTCGACCCCAAATGCAGAATTGCAACATCAAAAACCGATTCGCCAACTCTAAAAGAATATATCCAAGAATTCATAAGACTCGGCTGCTCTAAAGATGTTCATAAATTCAAAAAAAATGTGCATCTAAAGGACATAGTAGCTCTTATAGAAAACTCTACTTGCAGGCCATTAATGAAACAAGCAATAGAAAAACTCATCACCAAAAGATACGGAGACATGCAAAATGTCTTATTATAAAGTACACCCTAAACGGGTGAATATTTTTTTAGAATACCAAAAAACACGCAAATCCGTTGGTACTTTGTCGCAAGAAAACGGTGAATATATTTTTAGATACGATGAAACCTACAGACTCGAAGACAATTGTATGCCGTTTGGTCCGCATTTTCCTGTCTCAGAAAGGGAACACGTTTCAAAAGAAATGTTTTCTGAATTTCAAGACCGTATACCCAGCCGCAGGAATCCTGCCTTTGTTGAATATTGCGAAATAGTCGGAATTTCTTCTACTGAAACAGACTATTTTATTTTGCTGCCAACCCTAGGTAAAAGAGGACCTTCTTCATTTATAATTGAACGCGCGTACCTTGAAGAGCCAGGCGACACAATCGAAAAAATAAAACTATTTTTAAAAAATACGCAGCTGTCGCACACCGATTTTTCGCATTTACTCGACATTCCACGCACTTCTTTAATGCGCTTGTTAAATAGAAAATCTGCCGACAAAACACTATTGCGCCTCATAGAACTGTATTTAACAAAACCTGAATTATTAAGAGAACTTTTTGCAATTACCTCAGGACGCATCACGCCACAAAAATTAAAAAGTGTAAAAATGTGCTTATTAGAGCACGACACCCAACGCAACGGTGAGGCCAAGCCAACGGGCTCTTGAATAATAGAAGTCGAGCCCAGTGCCAACATAAACATTTTCTGAAATAGAATAATCTGCCCTAAGCTGCGCTGCAGAGCTAAAATAATAAAAAGATTTAAACCTTGCATCGGATTCAAGTGCTATGGAACTTTCTTTTTGCATTCCTAAAAATACCGATGCTTTGGCATCAAATTTATATAACTTATTTGCAGCTGCCGTTGCACCCAGTAAATAATTTTCATACACAAATGAGCGATTGCGAACCGTATCTATGGCAGTCGAACTAAAATAATGCGCATTTGGAGCAAGAGTAAAATCTTTTTTAAATTCATAAATGGGGACATAGAACGAGAAACCATAGCCCAAGGGATCGAAAAAAACAGCTTGAACTTTTTTTGCTCCAGCGCCTACATTAAAAAATATCTCAAAGTGATATTTTTTTTCCTCGATTAATTTAAAATAATCTGATTGAGTATTTATTGAATCATTTTCACTGCTTTCTGCATTTGCACTGCTTTCTGCGCCTGCCTTGTCTGATGCATAAAGACTAGTTTGAAACGCTATTGTATAAATCAATGCCCCAAAAACCTTTGATTTAAAAAAAAATATTGTTCGCTTTAAATTTTTCACAGTCTTCAAATTTTTCACAGTCTTCAATTTTTAACTTCCCTATGAACGAATATGAAAAACTCACATAAAAAGTTTAATTCCTAAAAGGTGCTTACGCTGCGGGCTTTGCGACGGAAAATATCCTCGCTCTGTGACATAAGTGGCGTACCTGAAATTTAAGATTAACAACTTAAATTCCAATCCTGCGCTCATGTATCCTTCAGAAAATCCGGATTGCAATGCAGCCGAAATCCAACTTCCTTTAAATCCACCTTCCAGGCCCAAACTTAATTTTTGCGATGCCGGAGTGGGCAAATTAATATCTCTGAAATCCATGGAAGGACGTACAAAAAATGGCCCAAAACTAGGTTTTACTGAAACACCAACATTTACGGACTGAGGAATGGGCTCGGGCGTTCCGGCATCGTAAATTGTTTTTTTCGATTTTATTTTATAAAATTTTGTATCGCCCATATTCAATACCGCAAGACCCAGAGTCGGACTTCCTGCTTCTACCGGGGTGAATAAAAATCCTGTATCGACAGCGGCACCCCAACCCAGACGTGCAGAATTTTTTAAATAAACTTTTGCCTTTTCTTTGTCTTTTGCAAGTTCTGATAAATCAAAAAGGCCCACCTGATCTAAAATAACGAGCGCTCTGCTGTGTGCCGCTGCAGACATTCCCCAAGCTAACTTTCCTTCCAAAAAACTAAGAGCAAAACCAGATTTTAAATCAACATCAAGTTGATTCGAAAAATCTAATAGAGAAGGCAAAGCATTTCCGTGCGGAACAATTTCGATTTCATTGTTTGCATAAAATCCGAAACCCATTTTTTTGATGAGAAAAGTAGGATTCCATCCCACTCTTATATAATTGCTTTCGCCCGAAATACTTTTTAATATTGGCTTGATATTCTCAACGAGTGCCTCTGTATTGCCCGAAGAGCCAGACGAAGAAACCGTTCCTAGACTTTTGAATGCGTCTACATTTTTGAGTAAATTTACGTTTGTTCCGGTGTACAAACTCAGAATTTCTAAACTGAAATTATTTTGTCTCGCCAGACCTGCCGGATTGTAATAGAGCGCATTTTGATCGTCTGCCACAGCAGTAAATGCCTCACCTAATGCTGCAGGCCGCACACCAACAAAATGCACCGCAGGAATTCTGCCGCCATTGCCTGCAAAACACATTGAATGTGCCGCAAATAAAAAACTCGTGCAAAGAAAATTGAATCGGCGCATTATTGACATTGTTCGACCCTACCAAAGCGCTCTAGCAAAGAATGAATTTCGACTCCACATTCTTGAAACAATTGCATCGATTCTTTGTGGCGTGCTGGAACCTCGTACAAATCAATAGCAAGGCCCAATTTTTGTTTTGACTCTAAAAGTAGGTTGTCAATTTTTAAGCATTCTGCTTCAACTTCGCATTGAATTTTATTCACATTCTTTAAATATGCAAAGCCGACATTATTGATATTATTTTGATTTAAAAATTCAGCATCTCTGTACATATGTGCATTGTTAACCACGTAGGTTTCAAATAATACTAATTCACCTGCAGCAATGACGTTGTTGAGGGCGACTTCTATTCTTTCGAGTTCGATTTTTAAAGATTTATTATTGCTTTCAAGTTGATTTATTTGTTTGCTCAAATCTGAATTTCGACTCTGCTCATGAGTCAGTGTCAGAGCCAAAGCTCCCACACTTTGATTCTGATTCATAAGCCCCTGCAAAAGTGCAGTTGGTAAAAAATCTTGAAAACGATTTCCCACTTCAATTGCACAATTTTCACGCTCTTGAAGCTCTTCTAATTCGAGACGACGCCAAAACAAATCGAGTTCAAGTGTCATTAATTTACTGGTCCAATAAAGTACCACATTATTGCTGACCTGATTTTTACGGTGAAGCTCCCAACGTTCCATGTCGCTATTAATAGTGGCTCTTGCAGAGCGAATACGGGCGTAAATTTGTTCATCTTGCTGCCCAAAAAAATGTGACTGATCAGTTTTTTGAGGTAACGATGCGCTCAGGTGTGAATGTCGAATTTTCAACGCTTGCAGTTGATCGGAGAGAATTGAGTGAAGCTGTGCGAGGTCCGACTGCACGAGATTGTTTAAAATCTCGAACGAAATTGGCTGAGTTTGCGTTTGTATACTCATGAATAACCTCAAGAAGACGTTGTAATTCTTCCAGCGATTGAGATTTTTTATCTCTCAATTGCTTCGTTTTTTCGGTCTCAACCGCAATTCTATATTCTAATTCTTCAAATGCTTGACGAATTTGCATAGCCGTAGCACCAGAACAAAGTCTCACAAAGTCGTGTGTCTGATTTTGGCTTACTTTTATTTTTGATTGCTCATAATTCCCATAAACCTCTTTTAAACTCAATTTAAGCTGCTGCATTCTCATTTGAAATTGATTGATTTGAGAATTTATTTCAAAGCTTGAACCTTGATTCTCATTTCTTTGTGCCATAAGCTTTTCACTGAGCTCTTTTTCGACGTCAATAAGAACAATTTTTTGAACTTTTTTAGAGTCTATGCCAGAATTTGCGTCCGGAATTTTCACAAATGTAGCTAGGTTTCCACATATTTTTGCCGTGTGTTCATGAGTCGCAAGCACTTTTCTCTTGAAAAAATCTATTTCATACTTTATTTTTTCCAAATCTTTTTCAAGAATTGTAAATTTTTTTGCCAACTTAAGAGCTTTGAGTCTTGTAAAAATACCCATGCCAAAGCGAGAAAGTCGTGCATTTGCTTTGCATTGCTCCCAATGCGAAACTTGCCGGTTGATGAGATCAGGAACTGCGCCAAGGCAGTTCATAAATTTTTCAGCTATGCGCAAATCGATTTTTTTATCCCAAGAAGTAAGCCACTCGTGCAAATCTCGCGGCAAACTCTGCTCGTAGCGTTGAATAATTTCGGTGCGCATTTCAAGAAGCTTTTTTTCTTCTGGGTTTGAAATTGGAGAAACATTTGCATTTTCAAGCAAAATACCGCGCATTCCTTCTTTAGAATTAAATGCACTTGCTGAATTTATTTCGATTTGATTTTTTTGAACCTGTTCTAATTTTGCGCATTCACTGGAGGCCATGAGTATTTTTTCACACAATTCTCGGCATTTGTCGAGATGCTTTTTATCTGCACCGTTTAAGGGTTGAGACTGAGTATGTGGTCGTAAAATAATGCGCGAAAGGCACCTTTCAACTATATTTATATCAATTAAAGTAACATCTTTATTGCCAGATTTCCAATCTAACTGACTCTCTGGAGCATCGGAAATCAATCTTCCTTGAGCATTAAACGCTTGGTTTCCGACTTTTTTAGTTTTGCTTGCTTTAGATTTTTTTCCCATAGACTACTAAGGTGCCACACTTTGCACCCCGGCCCGTCGGCAATTTGTTGCACAAGATGCTTCACAAACCGCACAAAGCAGGCAATTTATGCCCACTCTGTATGAGGCCCAAATCAATCTGTTCTATCGTGCGCCCACACGCGCTCGGCCAAACTGCGTTCGGCACGATTGAGCGAATCCCACATTTTATGAATGAGGTCGGGTCTATTTTTCGCAGTTTTTTTAACCTGCGCCAGCCGGCGGTATTTTGAAATTTTTGCGTGGTCGCCAGAAAGTAACACCGCTGGAATTTCAAGGCCATTCCAAATATCCGGGGAAGCGTAACAGGGGGATTCTAATAACCCCTCTTCGAAACTATCTTCGGAAGCACTTATTTTGTTGCCTAATACGCCTTCAACAAACCTTGCAGCGGCATCAATCATACAAATAGCTGGCAGTTCTCCGCCCGACATAACAAAATCACCAATAGAAAGTTCGACGTCGGCATATTTTTCAGCAAGTCGAGAATCAAAACCGGCGTACCGGCCACACAAAAAAATAACGTGTTTTTTTGTGCACAAATGCTTGGCCCATTGGTTATTAAATACTTTACCCGAGGGCGAAACATTCACAATGTAACTTTCAGAGGTTTTAACTGAAAGCAATGCTTTTTCGGCAATGTCGGCGCGTAAGACCATTCCATCGCCACCGCCCACGGGCCTGGCATCAACATTTTTCCGATATTCATCTGAAAAATTTCTGATTTGAACAGTATCAATATCCAAAATTCCAGAAGTTATTGCACGAGAAACTACGCCCTCGTTTCGAATTGCATCAAACATCTCCGGAAAAAGCGTGAGTGCAGTGCAGCGTAATTTTTGAGCTCTCTGAATTTCAATATTTTGTATTGTCATTATTAAACACTTTCAAAAATCATTCAGCATCAAAGAATTCGACCACGTAAACAATTTCAATGTTTCTTTTTTCGAGATCTACAATTTTAATGAATGAATCGACGAAAGGAAATAAAATTGTTTTTTGAGTGCCTTTGAGTTCAATTTCCAAGTTTTCTTGTGCTCCAAAATTACCCACTGCAACGACTTTACCCAAATCACCACGGGACTCAGACGACACAGTCATGCCAACCAAATCGTGAACAATAAATTCACCTTCGCCAGCAACCAGTAAGTCGCGGTGCACAAAAAGTTGATCGTCGTACATAGATTCAACAATCTCTCGCGTGTTCATTCCTTCAAAAATAACAGCCAAAGCGTTGCCGCTCGTGTAGGTTTGCAAAATTTTTCTCATAACGGGGCCGACTTTAGTTTGTTGTAAAACCTGCACATACCCCGGCCAAGTCTGCCTGCGATCTTCGGTTTTCAAAAAAAATGCGCCTTTGAGCCCGTGAGGCCTGCCAATACGCGCAAACGGAACCCATGATTCATCGGGATTTTTTAATGCAGATTTCTGTTTCATGACGCCTGAGCTCCTCAAAGTCTCGCTTTTTCGTTGGCGCTCCTCTACACCTTAAAGCTTGCAAGGAGCAACACATGAATTCAATTCTATATATCGTTGCCACACCTATCGGCACTTTGGGAGACTTTTCTCCTAGGGCCCGTGAAATATTAAGCCAAGTCGCGTTTATTGCCTGCGAAGACACCCGTCACACCGCAAAATTATTGAGTCATTTTGCCATCAGAACTCCAACAGTAGCTTTACACGAACACAACGAAGCAGCCCGGTCTGAGTCCCTAATCAACCGATTGCTCGATTCAAACCCGTCGTCAGCCGCAATTGTGAGCGACGCGGGCATGCCATGTATTTCTGACCCTGGCTCGAAATTTGTTGCCGAAGCGCGCTCAAAAGGCGTAAAAATTCTTTCTGTGCCAGGACCGTCGAGCTTAACTTGTGCTGTTGCAGCCTCGGGATTTTTGCAACCTCGTATTTTATTTTCCGGATTTTTAGGGAGAAACTCCAAAGATCAAGAGGAGGAATTTAAAAAATGGCGCCAATGTGCTCCTGCAATTGCTGTATTTTTTGAAAGCCCGAATAGAGTTATTGATACACTTACTCGACTTCAAAAGTATTTTGGTGATACCATTCAAGTATGCGTCAGTAGAGAAATTTCTAAACAATACGAAGAACATATTCATGGAGAAGTGCATAAAGTAATTGAGCAACTTCATGCTAAAGAATCTGTCATGGGCGAATGCGCCATTTGTGTAGATTTAAACGAAAGTTTTAAACTCGAAGAATTTGCGCCTCGCGAAATTGAGGAATTAGCGCTAGAAATACTCAATAACCCAGACGACAGGTCTCTTAAAGAACGCTCAAGAATTCTTGCAGAAAAATACGGACATGCGGCAAAAGATATTTACAACAGAGTACAGGAGCTAAAACGTGAAACTGACTCAGAGCGTGATTGATACGCTTCAACATTGGTTCGACCAAAATATTCCACGCAGCGGCACTGCCGTTTGGAATGCTCAATTAGCTTCAAAAGACGAAGCCATTGCCGCCGCGCAACTCTATAAACGAGGGTTGGCAAAATTAGTAGATGAACAAAACAATTTGATTTTTGAATCGCCAGATCAGCCATTTCAATCGCTGATTCCTGCACTTTTATTCGCAGATTCTAAAACTATAATGAACGAACTCAAACACAAATTGCAAACTTCGTTTGTGATTTTTGATTCCGGATTTTTGCATTATTGGCCTGAATGGTTAAAATTTCACGAAGAAAACAGTTCTCGCTGTTTAGTTATTTCGCCTACTGAGGGTAAAAAAACAATCTCTGAATTACTCAAACTTCAGAAACAATTGCCAAATGAACCTGTAGAAACATTGTTTTCAATTGGCGGCGGAATTGTTTCCGACATGACAGGACTTTTGGCTGGGCTACTCAATTGCAATTTCATTTCAGTTCCTACAACGCTTTTAGCAGCTGTTGACGCAAGCATCGGGGGAAAAACAGCTGTTAATTATTTTCCTTATGGAAAAAACCAAGTAGGACTTTTTTATGGCGCAGCAAAAATTGTTGTGGCCCCTGAATTTTTTTCGTCGCTGACAGAAATCGATTTTTTATGTGGAATTGCTGAGGCCTTAAAACATTCGTGGATTGCAGGTACTTTTGCAGAAGACTGGCCTCATTTTGACCAACTTTTAGAGCACAAATCTAACAGTGATACTAAAATAATTAAAAGTTTAATCGAAAAAAACTATGCCATTAAATCTGCAATTGTAAAGGCAGACCCGCTTGAAAAAAACATTCGAAAAATATTAAATTTTGGCCACACATTGGCTCATTTAATTGAGTCGATGGGCCAGAATAAAATTATTCCAAACGTGCCGCATGGCATTGCAGTGGCAATGGGAATGCATGCATTGTTGGAAAAAAATTGGGTTAACGCGTCTACTTCAGAATTCAATGAAGCCCTCATTCGACTCTTTAACGAGGCAGACATATCTCTGCCTCTCACTCCTAATGCTCAAATCAATCCTTCCATCCGTGAATCAATTTTACAATTGCTGTCGCAAGACAAAAAAAATACAGCCGGTAATATGGTGCAATTTGTGTTGCCTGCATATGGCTGTGCAAAAAATTTAATTAAATCAGACAGTAAAGACGTAACTATTGATTCGCAGAATATAGCATTGAAAACAGAAGAATTAAACAATAAAAAATTCAATTCTTCTTCCCATTTGTACCAGCTGGTAGATGTGCTCGTGAGCCCGATTAATATTCAATAGCTCAAAATTTTGAAAGATTAACACCCCTGCTGACGCGTAGCAGTTTTTTGGGTTCCATCTCCGCCAGATTTTTCATTGCCAGCGGATGGCGAAGTATCGTCGCTTGAATTAGTGGGTTTTTCACGTTGTGGCAATTGCAATACCGCAGCTCCGCCAGATTCATTAAGTACCGGAACAAAAGACAACACAGGGTACCCGCCTAAAGAAACAACAGATCCTCGATGCAAAGGAGTGCTTAGATTTCTAGTCTGCGAAGAAATTGTATTCAGCAACAAACGACCTTCATCAAATCTAAACACAACTCCCTTTAAATATCCTGAATTTCTTGAAAAAAGCGGGATGGTTCTATATTCGGAATCTATCGTTGGATTTATCACCGATTTGGTTGCTGCCGCATTCAGTGTTGTCAAATGATTTGTAGCAATGCCTAAATGTGTAATATTTTTTTCCATTGCAGTTCTCAATCTAGCGGTGAGGGCAACATATTTTAAAATTTCCTCCTTAAACCTGTCTTTTCCAGCATTTGCTTTGTCCGCTAATTTTGTTGATTCACCAGCAGAGTAATCAGATTTTATGACGTTACCAATCAAATCATCACCAGGAAGAACTATATCTCTTAAAATATTGAGATAAGGGGTACGTTTTCCGAGGCAATATTCTTTTTCAGATTCTGTTTTACAGTCTGAAGCAGAAGCAAAGACATTTGCTAGACGGTAATAGCGCGTATTAGATTCAACCGCCCACAGATTTTCCAAAAGGACTGGTAAATCTTGTAAGTCTTTTTTGATGTCAGACTTGAGCGAAGATTTCTCGATCTGATTTTTTCGAGCTTGTTCGCTTCCAATAAGTGAGTTTAAAAGTCCCGACTTATTTTTAACTTCAGATTCGGGAATGTTCATTTCAATGACCGTACTCAAGGCAAAAAACACACAGTTGTCCGGCACAGGAACTTCTTTGGCGTTAGTATTAGAATCTGAATTGATACACATTTGAAAACGATTTTCCATTGGAGTATTTACTAAGATGTTTGCAGCTCGAGCCTCTATGGCAACATAGTTCCAGAAAATTTTCCGAACACTTTCGGGGGCATTTATTTCTTTTAACGCAGCAAATACTTTGTCGCGCATATCGAGTAGCGGCAGTTCGACTTTTATTGGCTCATAACCTTTACCGAGGAGTTCGTCATCAAAATACACTCTAATTTTCGGATTTTTACCGTTAGCTAACAGTGTTGCAAAGCATGTGAGGGCAGTAAAAACTTTTACTTTATATACATTTTCGACTTTTACAAATTCAAAACTTGCGGAACATAATTCTTCCTTGAAAATTTTATCTGGATTAAAATCAACTTTGGTCATGGTCCCTTTTTCGAACATCGAAAATTCAAAAGATCCACCCAAAAGCCCCAAGTCCGATTGATTTCCCAATATTTCTGATTGAGTATCGGCTAAATTAAAACCGCTTTTTACACCATTTGAATTTATAATTCGCTGCGCTGTTTGCGTTGGTGCTTTGCAATTGATGGGCCCAGCAATGCTCTTTTTTCCACATGCTAATGCGGCTACTACGGGGAGCAGCCAAACAGAGAAAAATTTAACATCGTTCCAAAGCAATTGTTTCATAAATAAGTCCTAATTTTGATCAATTAAATAAGGTAATATTGTCTTTGCTAAAATAGCCTTTCCCGTAGGCCCCGATCCCCCAACGTGAATTGCTATTGCCTTTTCCCAATTAAGGGCGCGATCGCCTTTTTGATTTATTTTTAAGAGTGGACCACCACTCATTCCTGGAATATGTGCAGCATTGTGGCGCATATAATTGATGTCGTTGCTCAGAGTTGCGCCATCAGATATTTCGATACCCGATAACATTGGCACCACTGCAGCAAACGAAACTTGATTTTCAGTTGAAGGTGGCTCAAAAGCAATTTTAACAGCGGGAAATGTACCTTGTTCTGCTAAAGTCACAAATGCTAAGTCACCTTTTTCGCCATCAGAAAATGCGCTAATTGTTTTAATTGAAGAGCACTTAATTCCTGAATTCTCAATTTTTGTTACTTTACCTGAATCAATTTTTAGCCACGAAAAAGTAACAGTGTCTGAACACTTTTGCGCCTTTAAAGTCTCAAAACAATGAGACGCAGTAGCAATGAGCCGGTCTTTCACTAAACTACCCACGCAAAATTGTTCTTCGACACCATCATTTATCGAAATTATAGCGACAGGAGATAAAGTAACATCAAAAGAAACGGGTTTAAACGCGATGCCTTTATTGATCAATTCTGTTGCCTGTTCTAGCTTTTTATCTTTGACTTGAACCGAACTGCCGCCAGATTGTTGATCTTTTGCAGGAGCTGCTTTGCTAACCGTTGACGTATCTGGCTTTGAGGGCTCAACTACGGGCTGGCTACCTTCGCAATTATTAAGCGCCAGTAAAAAACTCATTTTTAAAATTTTGTTGCCCATAGTTTTTATTTTCATAATTTCACATTGCCGGATTTTCTATAATTTTAACAGGCATTTTTTCAACTGGCTCAGCTGTTTCGCTTCTACCAGTTTCTACTGGAGCTCCAGGCTTGCCAGCTCCGGGTTTAGAACCTGCATTCACTACTGTGCTGGTACACCCACCCTCACCGCTGCTTTGAGTGTCACAGTCTGCTTTCAGAATTTCATTAATTTTCGTGAATTTTGATATTCCGGCGTAACGGTAGGACGCCGGACAAGTTACAGCAAAAATCGCGTCTCTTTTCTCTGGGCTGTCTTTTTCTGATAGAGCTAATTCTTTCATTTCTTTATGAAAACTCATAAATTCCAAGCCAGAATCATCGTTTCTTCGCGAAGGATTGTCTAACCACGAATTATAGAGACGCTGACATTTGAAAAAATTGGTGTCATTTTTTCCAGATGGCACCCAATCAGTGGAGCTAAAAGTGCGCCCAAATGGATTTGCCGAAGATGTGTCTGCCCCGCCTGCCGATGAACGGTTTTTTCCACATGCGGCAACCACACACAACATTAGAGTAACAACACCATTTAGAGTTAGAAGATTAATGCTTTTCATTTGGGCTCCTCTATTGCACGAATGAGTTCATGCACTGACAAAGTACTTATCGGTAATTTTGTAATTTCTTTAAATCAATTTTGTAAAGTTTCTAAATTACTCAGTAAAATTAGCATCAAAAAATGACATTTTAGTTATTTTACGATTTGCCGAAGCATTAGGGTAATAGAGGAATGACTTTCGGAGGTTTGCCGTGAGAAATTTTCCTCTCTGTATTACAAATTTTGCTCTGGCCTACATCGCGCTAAATGTGATTTCAAACGCGGCACCACAATCTGTTCAAAACCAAATTATTAGCAACAGTGCACCTAAAAGCATAAAAGCAAGTATTTTTGGACTCCAAGCTGTGAAAGACTTAAATCCGCAACTCGACCTCAGCAATTTAGAATCCACAGACCCCATTGGAATTTCGTTTCAGGCAGAACTAGATGATCTTAAAAAGGTATGGTATTCACCTTCACTTTAAAGGTGCAGTTTTAAATTAAGGGCTCCAAGTGAATCTTTCGGAATTTGTGACTTCATCATTCCCATGTGTGCAGTTAGATGGCCCAGGGGTTTCGTTGCATTTTACCGACAATGTTGCCCGCATTCGCTTTCATTCCCCAGATAACAAAAATGCAGTTACCCATGAAATTGCAAATTTTTTATTTGAATTGACTCATATTTCAGCCGAAAATATTTCCCCTTTGCAATTGTTAATTCAAAAATTCCAGTCTCAAGTCATTGTTTTAGAATCTACGTTTGCCGATATTTTTATTTCGGGCGGCGACCTTAAGCAGTTAGCAATTTGCAATGCTGACCAAGGAATTTTATTCACTCAACATATGCGCTATTTTTGCAAATCATTAAGGTTATTAAATATTCCCAGCATTTGCCTTTTAAATTCTTGCGCCTATGGCGGTGGCGCCGAAATTGCCCTTTCTACAGATTACCGATGGATCACAGGGCAAAATTCTAGCCTGCATTTTTGGCAATCGCGCTGGGGTTTGCCTGGGGGCTGGAACGGAATGGCACGCCTCAAATCCCTGGTTCCACAATGGGATTCACGACGCATAGGTCTGTTATTTGCACTGCAGGAATCATTTTTTAAAAAAGAACTGTTACATTACGGCCTGGCAGATGCTGATTTATCTGAATTTTCAGTCACAGAAATCAATGAATTTCTTCAGCAATTTATTCGTCAAATTCAAAAATGCCCCCAAAAATTACGTCACGAACTTCTCAATCGGAATCAATCCGTTCAAAATGATGATGATTTTTTCGACAGCCACTGGCTGAGTGATGACCATAAAAAAGCTCTTCAAAAATATTTATCTCAAGGGAACTCTAATGCAGGTAGTGTTTAATCATCTATTTATGGCTGTAAAAATGACTCTTTGTGCTTTAATTGTTTTAAGTTGCGGGTTTAAGGCATCGCCCTCTCCCGCAATTCCATCTCAAGCTATCATGGGAAATCACGATCGATTCGATGACGAAATCAAAGAGCGTCAAGCTGCAAAAGCTGTCGCATCTCCAACGGTAAATCCGACCACAACTCCTACACCATCAACCTTGAAGGGAAATTGAATTTTGCAATCTGCAGTTCAAAACACGTACCCAAATTCAGCAATATGCAAACTTTTAAATATTAAAAACCCAATTATTCAGGCTGGAATGGTATGGGTTAGTGGCGCAAAATTAGCCGCAGCAGCATCCAACGCTGGTTGCCTAGGGCTCATTGGCGCAGGAAGCATGAATCCAGATCTTTTAAAAAATCATATTCAAAAGGCCCATAAACTGACAATTAAGCCATTTGGAATAAATATTCCGTTACTTTACAAAGACGTCGAAAAACAAATCGAAGTGGCTCTTTCAGAAAAAGTGAAAATATTTTTTACGAGTGCCGGATCGCCAAAAAAATACACTTCTTTGTTGCAAAAAGAAGGATGCATTGTTGTTCACGTGACGAGCTCTGTCGATCTCGCATTAAAATGCCAGGATGCTGGCGTTAATGCTGTGGTTTTAGAGGGATTTGAAGCAGGAGGTCACAATGGTCGCGACGAGCTCACTACCTTAGTTTTATTACAACAAGCCCGTTATAAACTCAAAATTCCTATTATTGCTGCAGGCGGAATCGGCAGTGGTGCTGCTATAGCGTCGTGCTTGGCCCTTGGAGCCGATGCCGTGCAAATAGGAACACTTTTTGCAGCAACCCTCGAAAGCTCAGCACACGATAATTTTAAAAGAGCGATGTGTGAAGCGGGAAGCGCAAGTACCTTTTTACGCATGAAAAAAACTGTTCCTGTGCGATTGCTTGAAAATAAATTTTCAAATTCCATAAAAGAAATAGAAGATCGCGGAGGCTCCCCAGAAGAACTTTTAGCCTGTTTAAATAAAGGCCGCGCGAAACTTGGAATGCTTGAAGGAAATTTGACCGAGGGAGAATTGGAAATTGGTCAAATTGTTTCAGAAATTCACGAAATTTTAACATGTGACAAATTAGTCGACAATTTAGCGCAAGATTTTTTGGCTGCCCGAGCGCGCCTTTTTTAACACGCTAAAAAAATATTCTTCTTAAGACTAACTCAAATAAATAATTCAAAATAAATTGAATTATTTTAAAAATCTAAAGTGCATTTTTTGCACCTCTTGCTCAAGGCTTCCTCGTGCCATCCGAATGACAGGATGAAAGTTTTCACAGGGAGGTGAATTTATGGGACTGCGAATTGCGAGTAATATTGCGTCACTCACTGCTCAACGCAACTTGGTGACATCATCGGAAAACGCAAGTAATTCGATGCAAAAGCTAAGTTCAGGTTACCGCATCAATAAATCTGCCGACGACGCCGCCGGCCTTGCCATTAGTGAAAAATTAAAAGCAGACGTCCGAGGTCTCTATGCCGCCAAACGAAATACAAACGACGGTATTTCACTCGTACAAACCGCAGAAGGCGGGCTCAACGAAGTTGGAAATATACTAGTGCGACTCCGCGAACTTGCTGTGCAAGGCGCATCTGACACCGTGGGCGACAAAGAACGCGGATTTTTAAACAAAGAATTTGGCGCGCTTAAAGACGAAATCACACGCATTACCAAATCAACCGAATTTAACGGCACAATGCTCATTGTTGGCGACCAAAATGACATCGAAGACAGTTTAAAATCCAAGTCGAACCCTTACCCTCTAGAAATTCAAGTTGGTAAAAATTATTTTGCCGACACAGACGGTCTCGACAAACCGAAATCGGTGAATACCATTCGCATCGACCTTCAAGACATTAATACTACCCTTGGTGAGAAAGGTTTGAACATTGGTACAACTGCTGAAGATGGTGCACATGTCAGTTCAAAAATTGGTTCACAAACTTCCATGTCTACACTTGACGGAGCAATTTCTAAAGTTGCTGGGTTCCGCGCTACTTTAGGCTCTATTCAATCGAGGCTTACTTCAACAGTTTCTAACCTCAATATTGCTGCTGAAAATGCTACGGCAGCCAACAGTGCAATTCGTGACACAGACTTCGCAGAAGAAACTGCTAAACTAGCTCAAACACAGATTTTGAAACAAGCTGGCATTAGCGTACTCTCCCAAGCAAATCAGGCACCACAAATGGCATTGCGGCTGCTAGGGTCCTGATTTTTTTTGACAGTTTGAATCATTCCTGACTGTTTTACGATTTCGGCTTTTGATTTTAAAATGAGTCTCTGCGAGAATTGCGAGGAGCGGCCATGTGCCAGTGTCCTCGTATTTTTTTTTGTAAGGGAACAACATGGCACAAAAAATCTTGGATAAATCCGCCAGGATTGTAATTGTTGAACCTTCTATGTCGTTGCGCATGGCGATTTCAGAGGCATTAACTGGGTTGGGCTTTAAAGGCATTATTGGCCAACCCAGCTTAAAAGACGTTATAAGTTATATTTCACGAGAACCAGTTGATTGGGTTATTAGCTATTTACAAGCCGATGACTCCATTAATATTCTATCTTTTTTGGCCGCATGCCAAGCAAAACCAGAACTTGTGCATTTGAGTGTTTCCTTATTTTCTGAGGCTCTGGGTGCCGATGGTGTCATTTCAGAACCCGACGTTCGAGTGCGAAAAGCATTCGAAATGGGCCTGCTTTCATGCCATCAAAAGCCATACACACAAGAATCAATTCAAAAAGATTTCTCAAAACTCATTGATGGAATGCAAAAGGACCAAGGCAAAACTTCTATTACTGCGTTTCGTTACCTTAAAGATTTTTTATTTGCCGAAAAAGACTATCGCAAAGCTCACCACATTTTGTTACGCCTGCTCGATTTATTCCCTGGTTCAAATTCACTTTTACTTTTTTTGGCAGACATTCAGTTTGCCTTAGGGCAGCGTGACGTTGCATTTACCACCTTAAGGCAAGCTGAATTTTTAGACGAATCACGTAGTGCAGAAGTTAATGCAATTCGTACCCGATTTAAAGCTGCCGGGGGTCCTGAACCAGCAGATGTTTATCAAAATGTTTTGGGAATAAAACTTTGTGTGGTGATCGACCCCGACTCCGTTGTCTTAAATCTTGTGGTTTCTTACCTCACAAGCTTAGGAGTGCCCGAAGTCAAAACATTCGAAAATGGCCAAGCAGCCTTCGACTGGTGTTCTCAAAATCCAGAACCAGATCTTATTATCCAAGAATGGCGCATTCCGGGACTCAATGGAATGTTACTTTTGCAGCGTTTAAGAGGCATAGGTTTCAATAGAGCCGCAATAATAGTCATGAGTTCATTGGTTAAAAAAAGTGAATACACACTTGTTCGAGAAATGGGCGTAGCTAACGTGGTTTCAAAACCAGTTGACCGAAACGAATTTCTGCAAACACTCGTTTGGACTCTGCAACAAATGCAAGTGCCCACAGAACGCCGCATGTTAGAACAAAAAATCAGACTTTTAATTCATCAAAATAATTTTGAAGAAGCTGCAAATTTTCATTCTCTTTATATGAATGATCCCGATGTTCCCCGGGGCGCAAAAAAACAAATGGAAGCTGAATGGTTTTTTGCAAAGGGAGCTTTTAAAAAAGCAGCAGGACTCGCAGCCGAAGCCATAAAACACGCGGGTGATTCTCTTTTTTTGCTGAACTTACTTGGCAAATGCCTGCTCAAAACTGGCGATTTTGAATCCGCTTTGCGCTGCCTTGAAAAAGCTCAGACCATGTCGCCCTTAAATATTGAACGACTTTGCTGCATTGCAGAAGTTGAAAGTGACCTCAATAAAGGTGCCGATGCTCAGAATCACATTAACGAAGCCAAAGCCCTCGATGCCGGAAACGAAAAAGTAAAACAGACAGAAATATCTGTTGCAATTTCACTTGGCAACGAAAATAAAGCGCGACAGCTCATGGGCCAGCTCGAAAGTCTGCCAAAAATAGTTTCGTATATGAACAATCGCGCAGTGGCTTTTGCACGTTGCGGAAAATTTGATGATGGCATTTCGTTGTATCAAAAAACAATTGGCAGCTTGCCAGACGAATGGTCTACATTGCACGACGCCGTCTCGTACAATTTAGGACTGGCTTATGCACGCCATGGCAACTTAAAAGAAGCACTAGATGCCCTTGGTCAATCGCCCATTCCACAGGACGACAGGTTGCGCAGAAAAAGAAATTCATTATTGCACCGCGTGCGCGAAGCCGTGAGCTCAAATTACAATTTAGTTTTTCAAGACGAAAAACGTGAAGGGCTAGAATTCGACGGCAAAAATTTAAATTCAGAAGAAAAACAATCTCCGCCCAACGAAGAACAGTCTGCTAAATCCGTTGCCGAAATATTAGAACGTGACGGAGTGCCCGCCGGAATGCGCGCACTCTGGAATATTTATGCCGACGACATTAAAGATTCTCAAGTTGCAAAAATGCTCAAAGAAGAAATTAAAGATTTTAAAGTTGCAGCGCAATCAATACCTGCAGCAACATAAATTAATAAAAATATGAAAGGATTTTTTTTTGCAAACACAGAATCAATATTTTAAAAGCATTTTCCGTGGATTTATTATCTCGAGTTTTTTTCAGTCAAATGCCTTTGCCGAAAACGGCATGCTAGATTGGAAACCACAATTAGTACTCAAAATTTCTCCCAGAGCAGAAACATTTAAACAAACTTACATCACCGAAACACCTGCATTACTCGAAAAAAATAGTGCTGAGTCTATTTCATTTTATTCTAACTCAACAGATTTTATGGCCATATTGCCTTTAAAGGAAGACTTCTTATTTGGTCCGACTTTTTTATATTCTAACACCGCACTCCGGTATAAATCGCCCGCAATTCCAAATGCCGAAAAATCGGTGCAACTTATTAAAGGCGGACTTGATGTCACTGCCATAAAAATACTAGACGAAGAAAATTTCGTATTGGGGCAATACAACGTCACTTTTGCAAACACAAAAAGTTTAAGTTTTAAAAGCCCCAAAGGACAATCGGGACTTGTTCAATGGGTTCATGCATTTGATGCGGATTCTTGCATAGGCCTCGGCGGCGTTTTGTACAAATCAAACGGAAAAATGGGAGCGCTTCCGCTTCTTGGATTTGGATGGCGCCCCGTGCCAGAAATTCAAATTGACGGATGGTTGCCATCATTTGTATTTGGAACTTGGCATTTGACCGATTCTTTTTTCTTACTCAGTCGCGCCAATGCGCTTTCAGACAATTATAGCTCCGAGGACAATTCATTATTTCAGCCGCAAAACCAAATAAATTCCAATATAAATATCACTGAATATCGCATTACCAGCGGCTTTGGAATTTCTTTTTGGGGACCACTCCAATTAGAAGTTGCAGTAGGCACGGCAGTGGGCCGAAAAATTGCAGCTACAAATGCTGAAACTAATAATGTAGTGAGTCAAAAAATAAAAAGCCCGGTTCTCACCAGGATTCAATTTAATATGAAGCTCTAAAAATATTCATTCACCTTTAAAACGGCGGTGTCTAAAAAATAAGTTTTCGTCGCCGTATATTGAGCTCACAAACTTAGATTCCAATATTAGTTTTCCAATGAGACCAGCATCTTTGCCGGCGGAATCTTTGGCATAAACATTGTACAAAGTAACGCCAGGGTTTAATTGCGTTAAAGTGTTTCTAAATTCGCCATCTTTATCAACGGGCGCCTGAGCTTCTGCCGTAGGAACAAAAGAAAGTTTTTCGGGAGCAACTGGCGCAGCAACAATTCCACCTAGAGAATCGATTTCAGACAAATGCTCTGCTGCAATGTGTGTTGCATGTTTTGACGCACGTTCAAAAATCGTTTTCAAAGCCTTTAATGCAAAAGAAGAGGGGTCATCAATAACGTTTGAAAATGTATTTGCAAAAGGTTGACGATTGTCTCCCTGACCATCGAGGCTATACATTGCAATAATGTTTTCCGAAGGCTTGCCATCAACTAAAAATTTAAGACCCATTCCAGGCGTAAATGCGAACTGATCCGGATTCACTGCAGCAGAAATGCGCACTAAACCACAGTTGTTACCTTTGTAAATTCCTGTGAATGGTTGACCAGGATTTGCTTCAAACCGAACTTGTGCAACTGAGCCATTTGTATGAATCAACTTACGACGCCCGTTGGGCATTTCGTCTGAAATATGATCCATAGTTGTGCTCATATTCATAAATGCAAAACTGAATAAGTCGAATCCACCCCATTCAGCCAAGGTGTTGTATTTAGTGCCTTCAATTTTATTCCAAATAAGAGCGCGCTTTTCGCAGCCTTTCAGATTTTCAGTGGCCAACCCTAAAATTGGCCTCCCTGTTGAATCGAGACCAGATTGAGCAGAGCTTTGATTTCCGCAGGCTTGCGTGATTGCCAATAAGGGCAATGCCGTCAAACTAGCGCCAAGGACCCACTTTTTAAAGCTATTTTTTGCTGTTGCTAACTTCATACGACACTCCTCAAAAAAAAATTGCACAGAGTACCCAATCAGTGGTACTGATACGACCGACCGGTCGCTCTCTGGAAATCTTTGTACCTGCGCCATCAACACTCGTCAAGGAATTTAGAGCGTGCTAGGAAACCTTTTCAAATTAAAATTTTCATTATGAGTGTTTCATGACCATCAAAGGCCAAAAAACTAGGGTTGAAATATTAGAGACTTCCTTCCAATGGGCAACCCAGGTGGGCCTCACGGGCCTGACTATTGGCGGCATTACAGAACGAGTTGGTATTTCAAAAAGTGGTCTTTTTGCACATTTTAAAGACAAAGAAACCCTGCAATGCGCAGTAGTAGATTATGCTGCGGAGATTTTTACAACAAAAGTATTATTGCCGTTACATTCCATTCCCAAAGGATTAGCCCGAATAGATGCATTTCAAAATGCATGGTGGAGTCATTGGTTGCACGACACTTGTGCAAATGGGCATTGTATTTTTGGTCAAGCTGTTGTTGAAAACACTACACTATCTCAAAGTGTAAACGACCGAGTAAACAATTCATTGCAACAACTCATTGAATTTATGAGCGCCGACGCTCTTGCTGCAATTAATTCTAACGAACTTTCTTCAACCACGGACCCACGTCAATTTGCACTAGAAACCTACGCAATAATGACAGGTTTTTCGCGCTTTAATTGTATTTCTGCCGAAATTAACTTGCCATTAAGCGCTAAAAAAGCATGGCAGGCAATTGTTGATTCTAGAAAAAACACTGCAGTTTAGTTTCAATTTAAATTAAATTACGGTGCAAATACTACGCGGGTAGGCGACGCCTCAAATTTACTCGATACAATTCCACCTGCACCGTGTCCCTGTTGAACAGACCCCTCGGCAAAACGTGAAAGAGAAATATCTGCTTTTCCTTTGCGAAATTTAGCAATCTCTTGGGAAGTGAATATAAATTCATGTCCTGAAGTTATACTTGTGCTTAGAATCGAGCTTGTTTCTGCCAGAAATTCTTCTTGTGACACAATGTCTGCAGTCATTCTCTCTTTTGCAAGCAAATCAGGCCCCACAAATGAAAATTTAAAATCTGCATTATTAGGAATCGACGCATTTTGAGCAACGCTATTTGAAACTCCCAATGCAAAAACAAGAGAATTTGTAAATTCCTTACCATCCTGGAACCATGTAAATACATAATTTTGTGCAGGAGCTTGAAGCGATTTTTTTAGAAAATACCAAGAAGTCACAATTTTTAAAGCGCTGTTTGAAGTATCGTGAAATTGTAAATTTTCGCCATTCAATTGTATTTTATTGGGTTCAGAAATCTTTATGCCGTTTCCAGTGCTTCCACCCAATTTCAAGTCTACGTTGGCCGAAAGCGTTCGTGCACTCTCGTTGAAAACAATGGAATAACTTCCATAAACTTTTGAATCGCTTCCGTCTGGTTTAGTTCCTAAAAGAGCCTCTTTTGTGAGATCCTTGTCGCTGGTGGTTTCGGTACTTCCACATGCTGCAATGAACCCGGAAAGCAACAAAGCAACTAAACCTGATTTTTGTAAAAATTGAGTCATATTAAATACCTCTCAAAAATGAAATAACTAGTGATTTTCAGCACTATTTAAGAGTCCAGACTATCTTACACTATAGCAAAAATGTCCATTTGTTCCTTTGTATTTAGGCGTTCGTCAAAAGCAAGAGTCATTTTAAATCAGAATCCAATTTTCACAAGTTTTTCATTAATGGCAATGACAACATCTTCAATGCGTAAAGGAAGGTTTTCGTTTTTTCGGAGTCCGCGATAAAAAGGGGTCCAAAATTTTTGAAGCATTTCGTACTCAATTTCGGAAAAGCGAAGCGGAAGTTTATCTATCGATGTTCCTCTGTGAATAAAAGTTTTCTCGATGGCATTTTTGAATGGATTGGTTTCAATATAAGCCGAGTTCAAAATGGTCAATATGTCGAAAAAGTCTTTCATACGGCTATTTTGGCCGGCACGTAAAGCCGCTGTTTGGAGTTTCTCAGCAAGAATGGTTTCAGGCGGATAAACTAAAAGTGAAACTTCGTCCTCAAAAATTGATTTTCCTTTGCCCTGCATCAGTTTCAATAAAGCAGATTCGGGGGTGACTTCGTCACCTACACCAACGTCAATTTCTAAATTTTCTTTCATTCTTCCAAAGGTAACACCGAAAGTCGCTGTAAATCCGGGATAGTTCATGTGATCGTGAACGAGCAATTGAATCTTTTTCAATAAAAATACAAAGGCATCTCCAGTTTCTATCTTGGAAATTTCGACGAAAACATTTTCCAGAACTTCTCTTTCACTGGTAAGTTTCATAAGCAGAAAGTCGAGATCTCGGGTGTCTCTGCCTAAATCAACATAGTGCGAAAGCAGAAAACCGCCCTTGAAAACGAAATTTTTGGAATGCTTTGATAATGAAACACGAACAAGAAAACGTTCCATGACGAGTCTATGGAATCCTTCGTTAAAAGTCAGTCCTGTGGATTGTGTGGCGGCTTGAAGTTTTGATTTAAGTGCGTCTTCATTCATCATGTACTCACCGAAATAACGTATGGGGCGATGTCAACTCTCAAAATTTTTGAGTATTCTGAAAGCTTTTGGTAGTTGAGACCATTTTTTGCTGCCAGATATTTGAGTGACTTTACCGCGATTTCAATGGAAAGATAGCGAAACGCGTCTACAACGCAGCGTTCTGGATCAAAAATAGGAACTTCATAATCCCCCATTTTGAATACTGTTCGTCCAAGTTCTAGGTTTCGCATGCGCACAGCTCTGACATGCTTTAAACGAGGGGGCTTTTGAGTGTTGGGAATGGCAACCCAAAACTCTCTTGAATGCTCGTCGGTGAGCTCCCAAAGTCGCAGTGCAGTGATCATGCAGACGACACCTGTTGGAATTTGGAAAAGAGTGCGAACAAGGTCTTCCCATTGGAAATCGACTTCAAGACTATTGCTGGCACTGGCGTAAATTCCCGCCCCAATCCTCAAAAGATCGCCAGATTTGACGTAGTGATTGAGCATTCGACGGGAAACACCTAACAACTCAGCCTCGTCATCTTTAAATGAAGGTTTTGATAGAAGTGGATGAAGTTGTTCAAGAAGTTTTTTCGGTCTCATCTTTCTTCTTGTATTTTGGAGTGTTATTCCTAAAAGGAGTACTGTGACTCCAAATTTAATGTATCAAACGGTACTCAAAAAATCAATTAGTGAACCAAATGAGAAATAACAGTTGAACTAAAACTCGGCCAAAACAATTAAATTATCTGCCAATATTTTTTTGCAAATTCTGCGTTTTCGTCACCCATTAAAAGGCCAAATTTTTCGGCGGGAGAACTGAGAAAATGATTGTATTTATGGTGGTTCATTGGCGTGATTTTCCTGCCCTATTGAATCAAGCCCTTGGGTCGAATGCCGAGCGCAGTGCTTCGCCAATAAAATTAAGGGCTACAACAGTAAAAAAGACGAACAACGTGGGAAAAGTGGCAAGCCACCAAGCGGTTTGAAAATTAGAACGGGCTTGGTCGAAGAGCTCGCCCCAACTGGGAGTGGGCGCGGGAACACCGAATCCTAAAAAATCGAGGGAACTCAAATAAGAAATAAAGCCGACTATGGCAAAAGGCGAAAACGTTACTAAAGGAATGAGGCTATTGGGCAATATATGCCTAAAAATGAGTCGCGATTGAGTGGCGCCGAGAGCACGGGCCGCTTCGGTGTAGACAAGAGAACGGTTTTTAAGTGCTTCGCCACGCATGTATTGCGAAATACTCACCCAACCAAATACAGATGCAATGACAACTAAAAAGAATAAATTGGGAGCAATGAGTGAAATGAGCAAAAGTAACAAATACAAAACTGGAATACTCGAAAAAATTTCGACAATGCGCTGGCCAACGAGGTCAATTTTACCACCGTAAAATCCTTGTGCCAAGCCAAGCGAAGTACCGATAAGATAGGTAAAAAACCAACAACCCAACGCAAACACGAACGAAATGCGAGCGCCGTATAGTAACCGCGCAAAAACATCGCGCCCCGCAACATCGGAGCCCATAATATGCGTACCGGTTGGCGGAAACATAAATGGTTCGAGTTCAATGTCGTTTTCAATAGGGTCCCAATTAAAAATAGGCCACAATGCCCAGCTAAAATTGGGTTTGAGTTCGCGGTAGTCGGGCAAGCCCGCACCTTCGCTCCCCAAATCGGCTTTGTTGTAATCGACGTATGCAGGCACTACAAATTTGCCATTAATAACACCAAAAACAGGCTTAGAATTTGTGACCCACTCCGAAAAAGTACTTAAAAAACCTAAGGCAATTAAAAAAAACATAGCCAACATTGCAGGTTTGCTTTGTTGAAATATTTTCAACCGACGTTTAATTTCTGGCGACACGTTTACTCACCCTTTGTTCAAGAATCTAAACCAATGACTTGAGTTTAACACTCGCAACTGGAATTGTGTACAAAGGTCGTGCAAAAAGGTGCAAAAAAGTGCAAAATGAAAAGTCGAAGACGAAGGTGAACTGGACTTGAAAAAAAGTTATATTTTTTAGGAGATTATTATGGGAATATTGGCTGCATCAATTCGCCCTATTCCATTAGATTGTGAATATATTGATGCCAAAATTGAATTGATTAGATCGTGCATTTTGCTTGCATTTCCAGTTTCAAGAATTATATTATTCGGCTCCTGTGCACGAAAAACCGCAGTATTGGGTTCAGACATTGATTTATTGGTATTGTCAGCTCAGCATTCTCAATTAAATCAAATGAGAAAAATTATTTTAACAAGCATTCGCAATTCAGAAATTCCAATCGACTGGATTTTCGCCTCAGAACAACAGTACAATTCAATGCACAACGCAAGTGCTCTATTGCAAATAGTCCAAACTGAAGGAATCACTATCTATGACGCGCATTCGTGACCAACTTTACAGGCCAGAATATGCAATTGAACTTATTGAAATTGCCACCGGAGACTTAGAGTCTGCTGTTGTTTTGTCTCAAAGCCAATTGGGCAGACGCGAAAATATTTGTTTTCTATCGCAGCAAGTCATTGAAAAATCGCTGAAGGCGGTTTTGTGCTCTGCTGGCAAAAATATTCCGCATACTCATGATCTTTTAATTATTGCCGATCGGCTTTTACATGTTCACAAAGTTCCAGAAGAATACGACATAGCCCTGCTAAACGATTTCGCTGCAATCAGAAGGTATGAGCGCGGATTTGTCGATTTAGATGCGGAAGACATTGCGATGGTGTTGAAATCCGCAGATCATATTTTAAATTGGGCAATATCAATAGTTAAACCATGAAGACACAATATTTAGTTTAGAGGCGGATGCATTAAGCAAACTTCTTTAAATTAGAAACCTTTTGCTCTTCAATCCAAAGTCGAATTGCATCGGGACAAAGCTCAAGCCCGTTTGGCCAGGCCAATGCGCCAGCAGATACGTAACATTTTTCAAAAAGATTACCTTTGAGAACTTCGGCCGACAGCCCTTTTGGAGGGCTAAATAAATGATTTAAAAATACCGTTCCTTTGAATCCGTCCGAGAAAACCAATTCTACGGAGTAGTCGTCGAGCCGGACTTTTTTGACCGATTTAATTTGGCAACCTAATTTCATTCATCTTCCCCTAGTCCATTAATGCGCTTAATTGATTTTAAAGAAAGAGCTTTTTCCATTCAGCGTTTATACGCTTGCAAAATCGATGCGAGGATCGACAACAACATACGCTATATCTGAAATAAGTTGTCCGCATAAAATAAGCATAGCACCAATGACTACCTGAGCCATGAGCACCGGGTAATCGCGTTGCAGTGCCGCGTCGTAAAAGAGTTTGCCAAAGCCATCTAAATTAAAGATGCGCTCTATGAGCAAATTAGAAGCAAATATTGCCCCAATCAAACCACCCAAGCCGGTGGCAATGGGAATGAGTGCGTTGCGAAACGCATGTTTAACTATCACCGTTTTTTCGTCCAGGCCCTTAGCTCGCGCAGTGCGCACGTAGTCGCGGCCCACTTCTTCGATGATAGAATTCTTCATAAGAATAGTAAGAATGGCAAAATCATTGACAATAAAACACGCTAAAGGAAGCACCATATGCCACAGTTGATCTTTAATTTTTTCCAATAATGTAAGATTTTCCGAATCCAAAGTCATAATTCCGCCCAACGGAAACCAATCGAGCTTGCCTGCAAACACCACAATTAACAAAATTGCCAACATAAAAGGAAAAATACTATAGAGCACAAACACTGTAAAACTTGTGATGTAATCGAAATAAGACCCGTGCTTCATGGCCTTCAATATGCCCAGTGGTATGCATATTAAATATGTTAAAATGAGGCTTGTAATTCCAAACCGCAGTGAAACTGGAAATTTTGATGCGATAAGACTCAACACAGGCTTGCCAAACGTGTGTGAATATCCGAAATCGAGAGTCACAGTGTCCTTGAGCCAATTCAAGTAACGAATGTGAATGGGCTTGTCGAAGCCGTATTGTTTTTTGAGTTCTTCTATGACTTGTGCAGTGACTGCCTTTGAACCCCCTCTGCTATTGTCACCATTTCCGCCGCCACCGCCGGCATTAAACTTCATATTCGCAATGTAATTTTCTATGGGCCCACCAGGTGCAAGCTGTATCACACCAAAACTCAAAATTGTAATGCCCAAAAATGTCGGTATCATCAGGAACAATCGACGCAATAAATAAGTGCTAAAATTCATTTTTAATTCAACCTTCACAAAAAAACGCGGCAATCACTTACCGCGCACATTGCTCCAAGAACCAATTGCATGCCAAGTTATTTTAGGGGCATGGCAATCTTCCAGGAATCGTATCCTGTTTCGTAATTAAAAGTGTCTTTCTCTTTAGTCACGCTGTTCTGATGAGCATAAAGCTTAAATTTTGCTTCAGACAGAAACGAATAGGGCTGGTCGTCTACAATTAATTTTTCTATTTTGTGCGAAAGCTCAATGCGCTTTGCTCGGTCTAGCGATGACCTTTGTTGGTCTATCATTTTATCAACTTCAGGATTTGAATAACTGACAAAATTACTGCCTTTGTCTGCAATTGACGCACTGTGCCAAATTTGCTTCAAATCCGGGTCTATGTCTCGAGTCCAAGCCAAAGTCACAGCATCAAAGTTTCTATCATCTAAAAGTTTCACAAAACTCGTCCACTCCACTGCTTTTAACAATACTGAAACCCCAACTTTAGCGGCTGAATTTTTTAGCTCCGTTAGCTTTGGCTCTGCAGTAGCTTTAGATTGTGTGGGATAAACAATAGTAAATTCTAATTTTTTGCCATCTTTTGTTAAATAGCCATCTTTACCTACAGTGGTCCAGCCAGCTGCGGCCAAACGCTTACTTGCCAATTTGGGATCATACGGCACTGGCAAAATGGATTTATCGTGCTCATCGCTTTTCACACTAAACGGGCCAACGGTGGGTTCATGCAAATCGAAATCGAATTTTTTGCTCCAAAGCGGTAAATTGATTAAATGCGACATGGCCCAACGCACGTTTTTATCACCCAATATTGGGTGCTTCAAATTCCATCCAATATAACTGAAAGAAAAAGCCTGTTTGCTATTAGCTTGAACTTTGACTATTCGAGATTTAAATTCATCACCAGTGGTCTCTTTCGCCCATTGTTTTGGCCCTAACGCTAAAAATGAAAGATCTCCCTTTTTAAGCGCCTCAATTTCTACGGCGTCGTCGGGAATGATTTTAAATATAACTTTTTCCTGATTCCATGTGTTTTTAGCAATGCGTTTTTCTTTATTCCAGTAGTTTGGATTTCGCTTTAACACAATTTGCTGATTGTCGTCCCAACGTTCTATTGTATAGGCATTCGAACCAAGTGCGTTTCGTGTTATTTCGCTTTTTGCCAAAGTTTTATCTTTTTTGTACAAATCCATGTAGTGTGCTTTTGGCAAAACAATAAGCTCTGCAAGTGAGTCAAAGTTTTTGTAAAATAAATCTTTTACAGTGAATTTTACTTTGTCGGGAGACATTACTTCGACTTTTTTAATTTGCTCTAGGTCTGATTTTATAGCAGCGGACTGCACTCCATCCATATAAATGACATCAAAACTAAATTTTACATCTTCAGCCGTTATTTTTGCGCCATTGGAAAATTTAGCTTTAGGGTCGATAGTGAACGTGAACTCTTTGCCATCTGCAGAGGTTTCCCACTTGCTTGCCACACTGGGTTCCCAAGCATAAGTGTCACGATTTCGTTGCCCGAGCCTTTCATAAAGATAATTATAAAGAATTACAGTATCACTATCATTTGAAGTATAAGGGAAAATATTAGGTGGATTTGAAGAAATCGCACGTACAAATGTCCCATTCCCCTCAACCGCAGCGGCTTGATGCGAAATTCCGCCCACAGCAGCAATGCCTGCGGCACTCAATAACAAAGCAGCATTTAAAAATGTGACTCGTGCCGAAAAACGACCAAAAACCTTTTTCCAGGATTCTGACATGGACTTCTCCTTACTGTATCAAACGATTGCTTGCGATTCTGCTTGACACTGTATCATTAGCATGTTGGGAAGCAAGGATTGGCTTTAGCAATCCACCGAGTGGCAAGTGTTCGTTTTAGTTTTTCTGAAAAATTGAACCAGTGATGGAAAAAGTTATTTAACTTAAGCAGGCGGATAATCTGTGTATCCCTTAGCGCCACTCGTATAATAAGTGTTTTGATCGGGTTCTACCAAAGCAACACCTTTTTGAATGCGCTCAGTTAAATCGGGATTGCTCACATAATGATGTCCAAACGCGACTGCATCAATTAATTTTTTTTCAATGGCAGCATTTGCTTCTTCAGGCGTATAACCCATATTGCCAACAATTGTTCCCTTAAACACTTCTCTTGCAGCAGTCACTACATCACCACTTTGAATTCCAAAAAAGTCTGATCGCATTATATGCAAATAAGCAATATTCAATTTTTGCAGCTCTGCAGCAAGGTAACTCGTTACACCTAAAGGATTAGAATCCAGCATGCTGTTGAAGCTATTGAGCGGAGAAATGCGCACACCAACTGCATCGGTACCCCAGACTTCAATAACTGCAGCAGTCACTTCTAACATCAGTTTTGCCCGATTCTGCAAAGAGCCTCCATAGGGTCCTGTTCTTTTGTTGGAAGACTCTCGCAAAAATGCATCCAAAAGATAGCCATTGGCACCATGCACTTCAACAGCATCAAATCCGGCCCGTTTTGCATTTTGGGCAGCCTTTTTGAAGCTCGCCACAATTGTCGGAATCTCTGAATCCAAAAGCGCGCGCGGCACCGCATAGGGCACTTTTCCTTGGGGCGTTTGCACTTCTGATTCAATTGCAATGGCACTGGGTCCAACACATTCACGACCGTTGTTCATGTTGGGATGGCATGCACGCCCACCATGCCAAAGCTGCAGTGCGATGCGGCCGCCTTTTTGGTGTACGGCATCTGTTACTTTTTTCCAGCCAATCACTTGGTCTTCTGAATAAATTCCTGGCTCAGAATTAAAAGCAGAATTACCTTCAGACACCATGGTTGCTTCCGCAATTACGAGGCCTGAGCTTGCACGCTGAGAGTAATATTCTGCCATCAATGCATTAGGAACGTGCCCTGCATCCGCGCGACACCGTGTGAGGGGAGCCATTAAAATGCGATTGGGAAGCGCCAAACGGCCAACTTTTAGGGGCTGAAACAATTTTGGAAACGACATAAAGATTCCTCATTAAAAGATGGTTTGGCAGCGAATGTTAAGAGAAAGATATTATAAACGGAAGCACCCAATGCACAAGGGCACTTGCAATTGGAAAATCCGCATTTTATGCAGCCCCAGTTGAGCGAAATTGAAGTAACGGAGTCGCGCGACGCAATAATTTACGTTAGCGTGGCAGGCATTGCTGTGGCAGGAATACCTCTGGCATTGCGACTCAGGCTCAAGTGAACATCAAAAATCGCGACTTTCTGCAACGAGGCCCAAGTGTCGAGTGAACTGATTCTGTATCTTAAAAAAAAATCGACACAAAAAAAACTGATGCATTTGTTTGCCACGCAAAAGCAATACTCAAACATTATTGTAATTTTTGCGCATATTTCAGCTCTGTTTTTGGCCCCATTTATCGCCATTCAACTGACACAAATATTACCTATTTTAGCACCATTGCTCATAATAATCTCACTTATTATTTCTGGCACCCAAATGCGTGCTCTCGGAAATATTCTGCATGAATGTGCGCATAATTCTTTCTTTACAAAGCGATTGTGGAATAAAAAACTCGGACAATTTATTGCCATTTTAGAATTCTCTAGTTTTGAAAAATACCAACGCCAACATTTGAGCCATCACCTTTATTTAGGCGATGAGCATAAAGATTTAGATTTTGCTGTGCGCAAAAAACTTAATTTTAGTGCTCCTCTCACTCGCGGCAATTTGTTCATTCATATTTTAACCATATTTAAACCTCAATTTTACTCACTTTATATTGATATTAAATTGTTCGACAAACACGAAAGCACGTCTCTTAAAATGCTACGCGTTTTGTGGATAGCATTTCTAATTTTAATTTTATTTCTGTTTGGAATAAAATTTCTGTTTCTTTTTTTTGTAATTCCTTTTTTAACCACATACCAATGGATGAAATTTTTTTCAGATTTAGCCGACCATGCCGAAGTCATATCTGCAAATCAAAATGAACTCAGGAGTCGAAATCACATTTTTAAATCTCAATGGTTGAATTTATTTCTGTTCCCCAGAAACGACAGTTACCATTTAGTTCACCATTTATTCCCGGTCATTCCAACATGGAATTTAAGGGATGCACATTCTATTTTGTTAGAAAATAAATTTTACGCACAACTCAATCATGGCATGACAAAAACATTAAAACAGGACAGCGATTTATGAAATATTCAATCGATATTCAAACTCGATTTTGTGACTTAGACGGCCTCGGACACATCAATAATTCAGTTTATCACTCGTACATTGAGCTTTGCAGAGTAAAATGGTCGCAAGATATTTTGGGATTTAAACCCGATGGTAAAAATCAAAATATGCCACTCATTCTGGCGCGCACCGAAATAGATTTTTTGCACCAAGGTTTGCTTGCGCATCAGTTGCGAGTAGACAGTCATATTTCTTACGTTGGCACTAAAAGTTTTCATCAACATTACGAAATCATGGCAGACAAACTGTGCATTGTACGCGCAAAAGCTGTGCTGGTTTGGTTTGATTTTGAAAACAATAAAAGCGCCGAAATACCCGACTCAATGAAGAAACGGATTCTGGGTAAAATTTAAGTCACGAAACTGACAGCATTGCTTCTCGCAAGCTCAAGTTGCTCAACCAAATCCCGATAATACTAATATTAAAGGGGGCGGACCATGTCATTAGGACAAATCTGTGAAATTCAATGCTCTTATGAGCTTTATAAAGAAATCGCAGAAGACCTCTGTGTGCCTGTTGATTTCAAACTTCCGGTAGATGTTCGATATCAATTGTACCTCAGCAAAATGGTGTATTTGCGAAATCTGTTTGACCAATGCTTTAAAAGCATTAATCATTTTCAAAATAAAGAACAGTTTTCTGCAAATGATTTTGAAATGATTCGCAATGCTATCGAAGCCACACAAGAATTTTTAAGGCAAACATGCCTGCAAGCTATGGACGAAAGTCTCGAACGCTTGCAACGCAAAGATGTTATTTAGTATGCTGCCAAACGTCGATCTCATTATAGAAGAATTTGAACGGTTGTCGCTAGACGATAAATTGTATTTAGAATTCAATGCCGAAAATGAACTCCGCGTGAGCATTCTTTTTAAACGAGGAGAACCTCGTTGTTGGTCGCTTTGGTACACACAAAGTGAAGAAAATTCAAAACAGAATTGCTCCAGAGCACATTTGCCAAGTGTTTTGCAAGGTTTTAAAGTCTCGTTGAATGAATTTACCCGAGAAATAGCATCATGCTTGCTCACACAGGCGGCCTATGCCGACGAATTTGTACGCGAAATTACGAGACTTTTAGGCCACGACGCCGTAAGCCAAAGCATCCGGCAGACTCAAGATTTTATGGAGGCATTGCAGCAAAGCGTGTCGCGCATGCTGGAAACAAACAACACTCCAACTCCTCTGGAAGCCGTAAAACTAGACTCCCTGCCAAATCCAAAAGGCCGTTTGCGTATTGTAAAAACCTAACGATTTCACAAAACAATTTTAAAAATAATGCCCAGGAACTCAAATACCTTGGCGTCGTTGCTCAATAGCACCTCTGCGGTTATACCTGCCCTCACTGGCCCTGAACCGTAATGTGAGGATTCGCTATGTTTGATATTGTCACCCAAGGATTTAAAGACGCAACACTTAAGCTCAAGGGCCAAGCCCGACTCACTCCAGAAAACATTTCTCCTGCGCTCGACGCTGTGCGCCGTTCACTTCTCGATGCCGATGTCGATTTAAAAGTTGTAAAAGACTTTCTAGAAAGCGTTCAATCTAAGGCAATAGATTCCGTTGTCGCTACAAAAGCAAAATCTGCAGGCATGCAAGTTTCGGCAGGCGACCATTTTATTCAGCTTTGCCATAACGAACTTCTCGATTTATTAGGCGGAAAATCGGCCGAAATTAAAAAAAACGATAAGGGCCCAACGGTCATTTTACTCGTTGGTTTGCAAGGTGCCGGAAAAACAACTCACGCCGCTAAGCTTGCTGTTTATATGCGAGATCGTCACAAAATGCGCCCGTTGCTGGTTGCAGCCGATGTCTACAGACCGGCAGCGCGCGACCAGCTTAAAATTTTGGGAGAGCGTAATAAAGTTCCGGTATTCACTTTAGACACTAACGATGCCGTGGCAATTGCTCAACAAGGCCTCGAACACGCTCGTGCAGAATGGCTCGATTTAGTAATTATCGATACGGCCGGACGCCTTGCCATAGACAACACTTTAATGACTGAGTTAGACAACATTAAAGCTGCTGTGAAGCCACAAAATATATTACTTGTCATAGACTCCATGATTGGCCAAGACGCCGTTCGCACCGCCTCTGCGTTTGACTCTTTGTTGTCAATCACTGGTGTTGTGTTAACAAAAATGGACGGCGATACTCGCGGTGGAGCAGCTTTATCGGTTAAAAAAGTGACTGGAAAACCAGTTATTTTTATTGGCACAGGCGAAAACATCGACAAGATTGAAGAATTCCGACCAGAAGGCATGGCAACTCGCATTTTAGGAATGGGCGATATTGTTGGCCTTATGGACGATTTTTCTCGTGTTATAGACGAAGAAAAAGCAGCAAAAAGCGCCGGAAAACTTTTTCAGGGCCAATTCGATTTCGACGATTTTTTGGAGATGACGCAAAGCATTCAAAAAATGGGTCCTCTGAAAGATATTATTGCCAAGTCGCCCCTTGCAGGACAAATATCTCAGGATGACTTATCGAAAGTCGACGACCGCGAAATGAACCGCACTTTGGCCATGATTCAATCGATGACCAAACAAGAACGCAGCCAGCCAGACGTTTTGATGGTTAAAAATCCAGGCGGTCGCAACCGCATGGCCCGCATTGCTAAAGGCTCGGGTCGCAACGAAAAAGACGTGCGCGACTTGGTCGAAAAATTCATGCAAATGCGCGGAATGATGCAGATGATGATGGGTGGAATGGGTGGCATGGGAGGTGGCGGTGGTCTCCTTTCCAAAATTCCTGGCATGGGACAGCTGAATCAGCTTGCAAATATGGCAAAAATGATGAAACAAGGAATGCCTGGGGGCATGGGCGGAATGGGCGGCATGGCAGACCTCATGGGCGGAATGGGTGGCATGGGCGGTATGCCCGGCGCAGGCGCCCGCGGAATTTCGGCTGCAGATATGGCCGAACTCAATCGCCAACGCAAAAAGAAAAAAGACGAAAAATTAGCCCGTTCTAAAAACAGGAGATGATTAAAAATGAGTGATGCCGTTGCAAAACCTGCGCTTGAAGATTTGATTGCAAAATATATGCCTAAACCGCAGGTTGAGTACCCCGATGTTGGGCCGGGAAACGAGCAGTACCTCAAAAAAGTTTATATGCAGACCTGGGGCTGCCAAATGAATGTGGCCGATACGGAACGCATGCTCTCACTCCTTGGAAAACACAATTACCGCCCCACCGCATCCGAACACGATGCCGATTTAATCTTGCTCAACACTTGCCACATTCGAGAAAAAGCACGGCACAAAGTGCTCAGCCGCTTGGGTGAATTGCGCCCTCTCATTGCCCAAAAGCCCGATACTATTTTGGCAGTTGCAGGCTGCATTGCTCAAGCCGAGGGCAAGCTTCTCATAAAAGACGCGCCGTATATCGATCTGATATTCGGCCCAGACCAAATTGAAGAACTTCCAGCATTGCTCGAAAAAGCCTCTACATCACGTTCTACAACCGTGCAAACTGGCTTTAATAAAGAGCCCTATAGCATTCCGGTAGATGTGACACCTCCTTGGATGGACGAAAACAAACAAACCGTATCTAAGTTTATAAACATCATTAAAGGCTGTAATAATTTTTGCACATTTTGCGTAGTGCCTTACACGCGCGGTCGTGAAAAAAGCAGACCCAGCGCAGAAATCACCGCCGAAGCAGCCTTTTTTGTTGAACGAGGCGTGAAAGAAATCGTATTGCTGGGGCAAAACGTAAATTCATATGGTCTCGATTTATTACCCGAAAACAAACAAGCCGAAAAATATTCTATTCCAGAAAGCTTGCCGTTTGTAGATCTTTTATACAAAGTTGCTGCTGTTGAAGGCGTAGAACGCATTAAATTTACGACTTCAAACCCTCACGATTTTACTCCAGAACTTGCAAAAGCGTTTGCCGATTTGCCACAAATAGCAAACTCTTTTCACTTGCCAGTCCAGTCTGGTTCTAATGCAATTTTAGAACGCATGAATCGCCAATACACACGCGAAATGTACATAGAGCGCGCTCAATGGATTAAAAATGTTAGACCAGATATCGCATTTAGTACCGACATTATTGTTGGTTTTCCTGGCGAAACGGACGAAGATTTTGAGCAAACTTGCGCACTCGTTGCCGAAATGAAATATGCTTTTATTTACGCTTTTAAATATTCACCGCGCCGCGGAACGCCCGCAACTCGATTTAAAGATCAAGTTCCTGAAGAAATCATGCACGCTCGCTTGCAAAAACTCCAAGCCCAACAACGCGCCGAAACTGAAAAACAACACCAAGAAGAAATTGGTCAAGTGCGCAATGTCATGGTTTTATACAAGAACTCAAAAGAAGAAAACACATGGTATGGCCGCACCTACGAAGGACGACTCGTCAAGGTTTTCGCACAAAGAAATTTGGTTGGAATCACTCTGCCTGTTAAAATCTCCGGAGCCAATATAACGGCTCTGGAGGGTTCTCCAATTTGAGCGCTTTTAATATATTTCAAGAAGCAGACTTTACAGAGCCTTGGGATTTTGAAGAAATTCATATGAATTCTTCAGAACAAATGGCATATCAAGAACTAAAAATACTTGCTCTTAAACACAATTTACACACGCTTACTGTAGAAGACTGTGTGCACCGTAACCAGCGCAGTAAATTTGAAGCGTACCCAAATTATTTATTTGTAGTGTGGCATTATTTTAATGAAAAATCTGAAACACCGCTTGAATTACACTTTGTTTTTGGTCGTAAACATATTCTGCTCATTCACAGCGGCGCTTCACCCAAAGGTTGCCCTTGGCGCGAAACCTTTTTTGGAGCCAGCGGAGAATTGCCATCGTACACACAGTCTATACGTCGTATTTTTGATGTGATTGTAGACGATGCAAGCGGTTATTTAGATGTATTAACAGATAGAGTATCGGGACTCGAAGACTCCATACTTTCTTTGTCGGCAAAACCAGGCGATATACTATCGTTAAAACGTCGTGCGCTAGATCTCGACAGATGTTTGTCTACGGGGCTTCCCATAATGACGCATTTAATTGAGCATTTGCATATTAGTCTCGACGAAAAATTTCAGTTCCGAAATATTAACGACCATCTCACTCGCATGCAAGAAAATGTTGGTCACTTGCGGTTTCAACTCGTGTCGCTGCTCGATGTTTATTGGGGAGCCACAGGCGAACGCACCAACCAGCACATGAAACGCCTCACTACTATTGCCACACTTTTTATTCCCATAAGCCTCTGGAGCAGCATATTTGGCATGAATTTCGAATTTATGCCTTTTAAAGAAGTTTGGTTTTTCTGGTGCGGCATGGGAGTGATGTTTTTAAATTTTCTCTTAGTGTTATTGTATCTTTTTTCAAGCGGACTCTTGCATTTTAAGCACGCGCAGAACAAATTGACTTTGCGTGAATAGACAATAAACAAAATTCTACTCTCACGCAGAGCACAAAATACCCTGCAGTGGAGAGAACATTTTGAAATATTATTCCCTAAGAATACTCATTTTATTTTCATTTTTTGCAAATTTTAAAATTTTTGCATCTGGCACAATTGTAGGCAACGGCGGAGATTTAGTATTCTACCGCGCAGATAACCAGAGCGATTATTCAGGATATTACACCCTCGATTTTTTGGTCACTGCTGGAATATCAATCAATCCGTTAGACGCTCTCCTTCCCGAAAATCAGGCCCAAGATTTAATTGAAACCCACTTAAACGCCACAGTCCCTGAAATTGGCGAGGTTTTTACTTCATTCCGCAATTTTATACTCAACGAAGACCCTGCCTACCGGCGCTTTTGGCGCCGCGCAAATTTTGGCCTTGTGGATTTACCCGACGAACGACTCATAGAATTACTGCCTGCCAACTGTGTTTTTTCCGGCACCGACTCGAAACCTAAAATATTCCAGGCAGTGATACGAGAAGCACGTACCAATAGTGTTCAATACAATTACGACCCCTCATTACTAGGTCAATTGTTTCATCGCCCCTTACAGCAATCTTTTTTATATGTGCATGAATGGCTTTGGGATTTTGCAAATGATGCACGTGTCATTCGAGATGCCAACCGTTATTTTCATTCGGTTCGATTTTTAAATGCCAGCCGACCTGCAGTTATAAGTGCGCTGCGCAATTTTGGAATAAATATAGATTCTATTATTTTTAAAAAAACAGCGATGTTTCGGCGTTTAATCCAGCTTCTTGCAAACCAGGTACTCAAGTAGACAGCTTGAAAAGCAAATTTGAACTCATGCAAAAACTGAATTTGCCATTTGCCACATTTAACATTGAAGGCCGCAGCCGCATTTGCCAAGACACAGAATTTAAAAAGTGTGACAGGTGGTCGTTCACCACGAGCATACCCGACATCTATGCAGGAAAATTTAAGGTCACAAACGAAACAGACTCCCTATTTATTATCAAAGCAAAACTTGCGCAAACAGATTTTATGACCTGCGCTGTGCAAAAAGATTCTGGGCAAATGAAATGTTATAATTTCGCCCCCCTTAAAAACAAAGATATTACTGACAAACTCACCATACTTTATGAAGGATTTGCAACAAAAAAGTGCCTGCGATTGCTACATAATTACGATTTTCAGTCTGAAACTGATTCGTATCAAGTTCAAAATGGTATATTGAGTTTTTATTGATGCAGTTTATTTAAATCTGAATTTGCATTAAATTATTAAGAAACTTTTGCAACTTTTTCGTCGTAAACATTTTTACCTTCTGCCTGAGCAATATCTTGTTTCTTTAGCCATGGCGCAAGCGCAGCATGCAATTCTGCCAAAGACACGGGTTTTGTTAAAAAACCGCTCATTCCCGCCAATTCTGCGATCTTTTCTTCCCCTATTATTGCACTGGCCGTTAAAGCTAAAATAGGCAATTGAACTTTTGCAAACTCCCTTTCCCATTTTCTCATTTGGCGGGTAGCTTCGTAGCCATCCATTTCTGGCATTTGAGCGTCCATCAGCACTACATTATAGGTATTATTTTTCATACAATTGAGTGCTTCAATTCCGTTGCAGGCTAAAGTAACATCTAATCCCAGTTTTTTGAGCATTTGTGTCACCACCCGCCCGCCTATAACATCGTCATCTACAAGCAATACATTACCAATTAATTTCGAATTTGCCGCTTTTTTCGAAACATTTTGAGACTCAGCTTTAGGTTTTTCTAATCCCAATTCATGAGGTAACACAAACCAAAATCGAGAGCCTTTTCCCACATCGCTTTGAACCCCAATAAATCCACCCATCAGCTCTACGAGTTGTTTACTTATGGCGAGCCCCAGTCCTGTGCCTCCAAATTTGCGCGTAATAGAGGAATCGAGTTGTGTGAATTTTTCAAAAAGTTTGTCCAGATTTTCCTTTTTTATTCCAATTCCAGCATCAACAATTTCAAAGAGAAGCCAATCTTGTTGAGTCTGCCATTGAATGTTATTTGAAAGCTGCGAGCCTTCTGGAATTTTAAAAACTCTTTCGCAATGCACACTCACGTCTTTATTGAAACTAAATTTTATGGCATTGCCAACTAAATTCATTAAAACTTGTCTTATTCTTAAAGTATCTATTAAGTATAAATCATTCTCATTCAAAGAGTGTGAAAATTTAAGCTGGATACCTTTAGCCTCGGCAACAGTTTTTAAAGATTGCACGATTTCTTGCAGTTGCACTAACAGTGAAATTGGCCTTTTTTCGAGGCACATATGCCCAGCTTCTACCTTAGACAAATCGAGAATATCGTTGACAATTTGCAATAAAGATTTCGCCGATGCCTGCACAACGCTCAAATTTTGAAGTTGATTTTGGTCGAGTTCTGTCAGTAAAAGGAGCTCGGTCATACCTAATATACCATTGAGTGGAGTACGGAGTTCATGGCTCATGGTTGCTAAAAACTGACTTTTTGCAGCATTTGCTGCGTTTGCCTCATCGCGCGCCTTTCGTAATTCGTTATTAACGCGCAAAGTCTCAGCATGAGATTTTCTATTCTGGGTAACCAAATGGAAAGCTAAAAATCCCAACATTATGCCCAATAATGCGCCGGCTGCCAGAAAAAAATGCGTGATTAAATCCACGTATAAACCTGGCAGCTGCTGAACATTTTGTTCAAACCAGGGCCAAGCGCAAAGCGATAGAATCAGACTCGCTACAACGAGCGAAAAACCAACGCGGCGTACCATTGAGGCTCCTAGTAAAGTGTGCTCTCTTATCGGCATAAATCGACGTCAACTTTTACAAAGGCGGCAAAAAATTTCAGACTTGACATGGTCTCGTCGGCAATCTAGTGTATGAGTAAGGTAGCACACCGCATGACCAGGTTACCAGCTTTTCCAATTAATACGGAGATTTCAGATGCTTGTTTCGCTTGAAGGCATAGAATACCGCTACGCCACCGATGACATTCTATTTCCTAAGCCTATCGATTTGGCCATCGCAGCAGGAAAAATTTACGGACTCCTGGGCCCAAACGGCTCTGGCAAGACAACTCTCATAAAAGTGATTTGCGGACTAGTTAAAGCGCAACGCGGAAATTTGCAGCGGTTTGGCACCCTAAATCAGTTCAACTCACCAGAAATTCTGCAGCAAATCTTTTTTGTGCCCGAGGGCGTTCAATTACCCGACTTTACGCCACGTACACTCAAAAAATCTTTGGGAATTTTTTATCCTACTTTTAGCTCGGAAACTTACACGCAATGCCTTAATAAATTTAGCATTGAATCTGACAAATCAATTCTCCAAATGTCATACGGCCAGCGGCGCAAAACATTTATAGCATTTGCGTTGTCTACAGGTTGCAAACTCATTATTTTAGACGAACCTACCAATGGCCTTGATATAGATGCGCAAATGATTTTAAGAAAACTCATTGTCTCTACCTTGAGTCCCGAATCAAGCTTTATTGTATCTACGCACCATGTGCAAGAATTTGAATCGCTCATAGACCACCTTATTTTTATCAAGAATGGAACGATTTTGTGCAATTCATCACTCGATGACTTAACCCTAAAAAACGGCCAAAAAAGTATCGAAGCGCACTATCTCGAACAAATGTGCTAATTAGAAAGGAATATAAAAATGTACAAATCATTCTCGGTTCAAAGTCTCTTTCAACTCTTTATGTTTAACGTTAATGGCCTCAATAAAATGGGCAGACGATCTATTTTTTTATTGCCTATGATTTACTTTCTTTCAAGAGTTTTTAGCCTCTTATTTGGCTCTACAACAACAGAATGGCCCATTGGTTATTTTGCTGCATCACTTATTTATGGCTTATTTTTGACTTCAAATCAGTTTAGTGAATACCACACAAGAGAATCTGCTGTTTTACACATGATGATTCCTGCAAGTCTCGCGGAAAAATTCACTCTTTCACTATTAACTTATTCAGTATTTTACGTCATATTGCAGTTGTCTATGCTAACTGTATTAGCAAATATTTTTAGCCTCGCATCGGCATTGCTCAATGCTCACCAAATTATGTTTGTGGTGCCAGATATTTCACAGGTAAAGGCATTTTATATCAATTTTCTTTTTTCACATTCCTTAGTATTTTTGGCCGCAATTGCTTTTAAAAATCATAGAGCAATACGCCTTGGACTCTACTCATCGGGTTATTTCATTGCAATTATGATTCTTTTCTCGACAGTCAGTTCTCGCTATTTGAAATCGCTCGGGGTGCATACTTCGCTGGGTAAAAACGGCTTTGAGTTGAACGGAAACTTCGACCATCCCATAAATAACATTCAGTTTGGAGACTTTACTTTACCAGCTATTATGCTCGTTCTTTTTGTTACTTTTTATGCATCTAGCTTCTTTAAATTAAAAGAACTTGAGGTTGAATAAATGCTTTTTTCATCGGATAAAGCAATTTACATTCAGATATGTGAAATGCTCCAAAAAAGAATTCTAGAGGGCAAATTGGAGCCCGAAGCGCGCATTCCTGCAGTGCGCGATTTGTCGGTTGAGCTTGAGGTGAATCCAAATACCGTAATCAAAAGCTTTACCCAGCTAGAAGAAGAAGGAATTATTTATAAAAAAAGAGGACTGGGTTATTTTGTAGAAAAAAATGCCCTCGATACTATAAAAAATAAAATGCGTGAAAATTTTATTAATTTTGAATTGCCAAATTTGGCCAGAACACTTGTAGTTTTAGATATCCCGCTCTCGCATATCGAAACTGCTTGTCGCAGTTATTCAGAACAAAGGATAAAAGAATGAAAATGAGCAATTTGATTTTAGTTGTTGGTCTCTCAATTGCGCCTATTATTATGATCGTCGGCATTAGAATGGAACACACAAAGAACGACACTAAAGTGGAAGAAAAATTCGACATTCAAAAAAATTGATTCATTGAGTGCATGCAATCAACTAAGCCATTTTATTAAATTTGACCGCCCCAATCTGCTTTCTGAATGGATCCTTGCCATTGAAAAATCATATATGCCACATCGTCTTCTGGCGGAATTGACGCCTGCAAATTCTCAATGCGCTGAGTAAGATTCAAATTAAATTCGCTGTTGCTAGCTGAGCTCGAAAAAATAGATTTAATTTCTTGCATTGAAATACACTGGCCATCAATGCCTTCGTTTTCAATAAGACCATCGGTGTAAGCAAAAAGAGTGTCTCCCAATTTAAGCTGATGAGTCACAATTTTTAATACCGGATTTTGCTTGTAACCCAATCGAGACCCAGAAGAAACAATAATTTTTGGTTTTTCAACTCCCCTAGTAAACACAAGTGGCGGATTGTGCCCAGCATTTACCAAATAAAGTAGCCCCGTATTAAGATCGATTCCCATAAAACACATTGTCATGAGCAGATTTGAGTGCGATCCGGTTTCAAATATTGCTCTATTGACTCCATGGGCCATTTTCAATATTTCTGCGCCTAAATCAGACTGATGTTCATTAAAAATACCATAATATTCGGCCATTAATACCGACCCACAGGCCACACCAGTTACCAGTGCAGAAGGAATACCATGCCCCGTGACATCTCCAATTTGTAAAAAAAGTTTTTGGCGTTTTTCGTCTAAATAGTAATGCAGCCAATCGCCACCTGTGTGGGAAGTCGGTCGGTAAAAGTATGGAATTTTAATGCCCGCATATTGCGACGACTCGCCCGGCAATAGGGTAGCCTGCACTGCTTTAGCGGCACTCAATTCAACTTCCATTACGGCCTGAGCTCGGGTCTGTTTAAGCAATTCAATATTTTCAAACGCAATAGCTGCTTGCGTTGCAAGCGGCATTAAAGTTTTTAAAGTATGATTATCAAACAACAAATTTGTTTCGCGATTGGCCAAATAAATATAGCCCGAAACTACGTTTTGATGAATCAATGGAAGCACCAACACTGAACCTTTTGCGTCGGAATGCGGCACATTATTATCGCGAATAATGCCATTAAAATCGATGGAATTGATACAGTAATTCAAAAAAATAGTGTCAATACCCTGACTTTCCAAATCATTCCAATTAGAATTTGAAATATTGATTCCAATAAAATCTTTTACAATAAAATTCTTATTCTCTGTTAAAAAGAGAACGGCCCATTCAGCTCCACCGCATTGAGCAGCTGATTTTAATACTGCATTCGAAAGCTCACTCGTGTTGTGAATAGAACTCAGCGACAGAAACATTTCTAAAAGTGCAGAGTTCTCAACTTTTCTTCGGATTCTTAAATTGCCCGAGGTGTCTTCGTGAAGTACCTCATTTTGTGCAATTTTTAAGTTAAGTTCTTCAATGCGCTGGGCGCATCTCTTACTCAAAAAAGGTTCGCCATGTGAATCGTGCCTATCTTTGAGCTGTTCAAAAAGAACTTTTGCAACGAGCGGCGATTTTTCTTGCTGCATTTGGGCTTGTACCCACTGACATTCCGATACTACTGCGTGAAATCCCCGCGAAGAAGCCTCTTCAATAGCGGCTTCAAGGTGAATTGAAGCTTGCATACGATTGCCAAGAGCCGCTGCATATTCAGCCTCCACCAACGAAAGCTGGGCACTTACAAATGGAATACGCTTTGCCAAACGACGCACGTGTTTCAATGGCTTTAAAGCCTTAATAAGTTGGCCGTCACGCACATATGCCTGACTCAAAAAAACTGGTGCCAGCAAACACCGAGAATAGTCTTGCCTTTCATCCCTCATTACGTTCCATGCAATTTCAAGACGCTCAATTGCAGCTTCGGTATTGCCTTGCATCAAATAAACTTCGCCAGAAGACAACAATGCAATAGCCACTTCGAGGCTTTTAAAGCCGTTTGAGATTGTAACATCAGACGCTTCGTCTGCTAATTTTTGAGAACGTTGCAGCTCGTTCTCCATGCCCTTTACTAAATAATACCGGAGCACTCCACCAAGCCCAACGCCACCTACTTTAGTGGTGCTATACAAAAATTCTAAATCCTGAACCACTTCTTGTTCTATTTTTCCATATCCCACTTGATGAGCAAAATAGAGATAGGTGTTACCAACACTAATACGCCAAAATCCTTCGCCAACACCCCTTAAAATAACGTGTGATCGAAAAATTTTATTCATGCCTTCTTTTGTTTTTGCAAGTTTTAAATCGTGAATAGCTCCCCAGGGAAAAATTGTCATTGCTTTATAATAGGGGTTTGGATGTTCCTCAAAATATCTGAAACTGGCACGGAAAAGAGCCTCAGCTTTATTATCAAATCCGAGAACTGAAAGAATTACCGCGTAAGATGCATCAGAATAGGAACGTAAAGCGCAATCTTCGAATTTATAAATAAATGCCATCATGCGAAACATATAGCCAATGCCAGTAATTGCTTTTGTGTAAAAATGAGAATTAAGGCAGGAATAAAACAGCGCAAACATGGCTAAATCGCGCCGACTGTCTAGTTTTTTACTTCGTTTCAAATTTAGCTTATTTTCGCAAAATTCAAGCCAAGTTATTTTGAGAAAACAAAAAATAACATACAAGACTGCTGTAAAATTCGAGCCAATAGGAGAAACGCCTAATACCCTCAAGCCTTCTATGGCAGTAGTAGAACTGAGCTCATATTGAAACTCAAAAAAGTGTGTTTGTGCCTTTTTTCCATAAATTTCTGCCCGCCTGATAGAATCCTCAATAACTTTTAACAGCTCAATGTATGCGTTAATTGCTGCTTCCGTGCGCCCCAGAACTCTATCGAGGTCTGCTAGCATTTCTTTTTGATCTGCCCATTTTGCAAAATCTGCATGGCTCGGGTCACGTGCTGAACTTGGAATAGTTTCTAACGCATATTCTAAATATTCTCGTGCTTTTTCGTAAGCAAAAAGCCCTTGGGCACGCTGCGCGCCTTTGTAAAAAACAAAATTGGAGATATCTGGGCGCTCCGAAGCGGGCACCTCGGACAAATGATATGCGGTGGCAAAAATAATTCGCGGCGGTAATTCTGCAAATTGAAAACGATCGTGAGATTCAAATAAATAAACACCATAGTCGCGGTGCAACGAAGTTTTTATTTCAAAATTCACATAACTTGCAGCGACTTCTACAATTTTGTCGTGAAAAAATAGAAAATTCATCTCATTTGGAATAATCAGATGTTCACGTATCAATTCATCTAAAATTAAATTGAGCAATGTGTGGGTGTCTAAATTTTTGTCGTTAATTGAAAGCGCACCATCGGTCGAACGCAGGTATCGCACTATAAATGTAGTGACCACCGACAAAGAAACAGAACTTCCCAGGACGCTGGTTAAAGTGAGCAAATGAAAAGCACGAGGAGACAAACACTTCATGCGACGTGAAACTAAACTCAGCAAGCTTTCAACACCAAGGGCTTCTTGGGCCCTTTGTGCGTCGAATCGCCATTTTTGCATGCCGGAATCGAATATATAGGTACCAGATGCAAACACAGATTTAATATATTCGTGAATGAAAAACGGGTTGCCCCCCGTAAACAGAAATGTTGTATTTCCAATTTCTTTAATTTCTTCTTCTGACTCTTCTAGCAAATACGAAACCATTTTTGAGGTTTCGTTTAAACTCAGCGGCCCTAAATTATAAATGCCCTCAACCTCATTGACCTCAAATAAGACTTTAAATAGGGAGTGCCCTTCGATAACTTCTTCGCTGCGAAAGGTTCCCAAGAAGAACGAATTAACAAGCGCGTTTTCTTTTGAAAGCGTAATTATTTCTTTAATAAGATTAAGCGTAGAGGCATCGACCCATTGCAAATCATCAAATAACGTAAAATTTCCCGCATAACCAGGAGGAACCATACAGATGAGCCGAGCTAAACTCTCGTAAAATCTTTGTTCTTCGTCGGCCATTTCAAGCGACGGCATTTCGGTAGATTCAGTAATGAGAGCTCTTAACTGCGGAATGCGTTTAAAAAGTATCGAGGAGTTTTCCCCCACCGTTTCTTTTACTTTAGAGCGCCATTCCATCTGCATTTTTGGCGTTGAATTATTAAACTCTTCATTCATTTCAATCAAAAGAGGCCGCAAGCACGCAAAAGGAATATTTCTTTCAAAATCCACACATTTTGTAGTGGATTTTTTAAACTTTAAGTTACTTGCTGCTATTACTATTTGGTGAGATAATCTCGTTTTACCCATTCCAGATGGTGCACCAATAAATACTGCACGACCACTCGAAGTATTTGCGTTGTCGAGATACTGCAGCATTTGTTTTTCTTCTAGCTGCCTTCCCACAAAAGGAATTTGCGCAGCTATTTCACGGTAGGCATCTTTTTTTCCAAGCGCGTAGCATTTTTGCCCGTCGCCACTGCGGAGTTCTTTGAGACTTTCTTTAAGGTCTGCAGATAATCCGGCGGCACTTGCGTATCTCTTTTCGGGGTCTTTTCGGAGTAATTTTTGAATGATATCACTTAATAAAATAGGCACATCGCTTCTGATTTTGGAAACAGAAACAGGGATAACGCTTAAAATACTATGAATTAATGATTTTAAACTTGAAGCGACAAAGGGCGGATTTCCGACACAAAGGTAATAAAGCACTGCACCCAAAGCATATAAATCGCTACAAATGTGATCGGGAGCCTCAAAGTAGCCCGATAATTCAGGCGGCAAATATGCCAAATTACTAAGTACAATAGCATCGTCTGAGTCGAGCGAAACCGTATTTATTATTACATTCGCAGATGTGTTTTCAATATAAAAACGTCGCGGTAAATTGTCGTTGCAAAATATATTATTAGGACAAATATTGCGATACCTAATGCCATTGGCGTGTGCTTGTTCCAAGAGCGCAGCCAGGTTGAGCCCGATATTCATGACTTCTTCTACGCTGAAGGGCCTTTGACTTCGCTGTTCCGCATCAACAAATTGTCCTGAAATAATATCAGAAAGCGATTTGGTCATTGTTCAAAATCCCTCGGCAAATTGTACAAAATATCCCAGGACCATTTCGGTATTCTAAGCAATTGGACTCAAGTTTAAATTTCCCCTGATAATACAAGCAATTTTTTCTCAATTTAATTTGCATGAATTTACTCCACACTTTACAAGGAAACAATAAGATGCAAAGACTTTCTTGTTGGGGTTGAAACAAATTCAATTTACAATGAGAACGTAAAATGAGGAATTACTATGACTGAACGCACACTCAAGGCTTTGAGTGCTGGAATCGGACTCCTGTTGGCAATTGGCATTTCTGCGGGTCTTATTTACTATTTTAACGGATCAATTCCAAAAATTGCACTCCTGCGCACTCAGCTCGAACAATACCCTACTGCAGCTCCTCTCATTTTCCTTTGCGCCTTTGCGGCAATCACTTCTATTCCTGTGCCAGGAACTCGCATTATTTCTATGACTGCCGGCTTGTTGTTTGGTCAACAGTTAGGATTTGGCATTGTGTTTTTGGGTGGACTTTTAGGCGCCACAATTAGTTTTCAAGGCGCGCGACTTTTTGCACGCGAAAAACTGAGAGTGTTACTCGAAACTCATTATGGTGGGCTTTTTACCGAATTCGACTCCAACAGCTTTGTGTATTTATTGGCTCTGCGCATTAACCCGCTTTTCGCTTTTGCATTTGTGCATTTTGTAATGGCAGTTTCTAACGTCACTTTTTGGCGCTATTTTATTATCACAGCTTTAGTAAGTGCGCCTTATTCTTATTTTTATGCGTACGTCGGGCATTCCTTAGGAGAAAGCGCAATTAAAGCTCAACCGTTTCCCGTAGGCGTATTAGTAGCGTTAGTTGCTGTTTCGTTAATTCCGGTTGGCTGGAGATTCGTCTCAAATTCAATTAATAAAAAGAACAAAATTCAAGCTTAAACATTTCTTTTATTTACCAACCAAAATTCTTCAGATGTGGCAAAAAGTTTTGCAAATTTAACGGCCAATTCAGCAGTTATTTTTGCGTTACCTTTAACTAACGCATTGGCTTCCACTGGCGCCAAATTTGCTGCCACTGCCAAATCGCGCGAAGTCCAGCCTCGCGATTCTAGCTCTCTGCCCAGCAATGTTTTTTGGGCAACTACACTTGAATAACTGCCATTTTCGTCACTCAATTGATCTGGTTTATTGTTTGGAGGTCTTCGTCCTCGGAGGTCGCGCATTGCCAAAGCAATAAGATAATCTTCGTTCAAAAAAAGATCTAAATTCTGAGCTGGAACAGAATCTTCTTCGTTTTGTTTTTGGTCGTTTTGTTTTTTCATACCCAATTCATCCGCCTAAACTCACTCTACGCAATTCCATTTTCACGCATTCGCCATCGAGGTCCACTTGCACAACATGCTCAGCAGCTAAGGCTAAACTGTCCACAAGTTGACTCAAAGTCTCGTCTTCAATGTAATCTCGATTTGCGAATACGGCGCATTCTAGAGCGGCGTTGGCTGTGATTTTTAATTGAATTCTGTCTTCTACTTCAAAATCAGCATTTTTACGCGCCTTTTGTACTAAACTCACAAGTTCACGCGCCATTCCTTCATACCGCAGTTCTTCGGTAATAACCGCGTCAAGTGCAGCAACAATATCCGCATCCGTTGCCACAAGTTGATCGCCCGATGGCTGCAATTCAACAGTGACGCTTTCTGATGGAAGAGTAAATTCGCCCACTACAATTGTTTCTTTGCGCAAAGCACGAATAGCTACTTCTTGACTCAATTGTGTGAGTTCATTTTGAAGATCTTTAATTTTTTGCCCTAAGCTTTTTCCTAAAACCTTAAAGTTTGGTTTTACGATAATACGCGCCAGCGTCTCGGGGCTGTAGGTAATTGCCACTGTTTTTACATTCAACTCTTCAGATATAACGTCTTTCATAGATTCAATATCGGCGCCCAAACTCCGAGACAAAACCCCAACAGTTAAGCGTGAAAGCGGTTGTCTATTTTTAATTTTATGGTTGGTTCGAATGGTTCTACCCAATTCAACCACACGACGAGCCACAGAAACACGCCGTAGCAACTCTTTTTCTGAAGAATTCAGAGTCCGAGCCAAAGGTAAAACCGACAGATGCACACTGGCTAGTGCCATGAGTTCGGGAGTGAGTGAAAGTTTTCCAAAGAAATATTCAGCAGCAAAAGGCGCAAAAGGCGCTAATATTTGCGAAGTTTGAACTAAAACTTTGTACATTGTAACAAAAGCTTCTAGGTCGCCTTCCCAGAATCGCCTGCGACTGCGACGAATGTACCAATTATTTAAATCGTCTAAAAAGTCTACTATTGCAGGGCATGCCTTTGCAATTTCATATTTATTCATACATTCGTCTACGCCAGCAATGAGTTCATTGAGTCGTAAAAGTATCCATAAATCAAGCTCGTTTGTACTTTCGGGGTGCGATATAGCGGGATCAAAATCTTCAACGGCGGCATAGGTTGCAAAAAACGAATATGCATTCCAAAGTGGCAACAAAACCCTGCGAGTGCTTTCTTTTATTCCTTCGATTGCAAATCGAAGTTCTTCGCCCGCAGTAGCAGGTGAATTTAAAATAAAGAGTCGCACAGAATCGGCACCGTATTCATTGAGCGTGAGCATAGGGTCGGGATAGTTTTTTAAGCTCTTGCTCATTTTTCGGCCATCGGCGGCCAAAACTATTCCATTAACAACTACGTTTTTAAATGCAGGTTTATCGAACAATGCCGTGCTTAAAATCATCAAATTATAAAACCAGCAGCGCGTTTGATCGAGGCCTTCGCAAATAAAATCGGCCGGAAAAGAATTCTCAAAATCGACAGATTTATCAAACGGATAGTGTGCTTGCGCATAGGGCATTGAACCCGATTCAAACCAGCAATCGAGCACAAATGGCACACGTTTTAATTGCCCACGCCCTGTTGGTGATGGAATGACAATGTCGTCGATGAATTCCATATGGAGATCATCAATGGGGCGCTTAGCATAGGTTTCTAATTCTGCGACAGAACCCAAGCAAACCGATTCGCCTGTTTCGTCGTTTTTCCAAATAGGAATCGGGTTTCCCCAAAAACGATTTCGCGCAATATTCCAGTCGCGTGCGTTTTCGAGCCATTTTCCAAACCGGCCATCTTTAATGTGCTCAGGTACCCAATTAACACTCTTGTTTGCGGCAATGACTTTGTCTTTAATTTTTTCAACATTGACAAACCAAGTCGGCATGGCGCGGAACATTAAAGGCATACCTGAGCGGTAGCAATGCGGATAACTGTGTACAAATGTATCGTGTTTAAAAACAAATCCACGTCGTTTTAAGTCGGTCAACAAAATTTTGTCGCCCTCTTTAAAATTTAATCCTACAACTTCGGGTTTATTTTGTGCAAGAAAACACCCGTTAATATCGAGGTGATCTATGAGAGGTAAATTATTTTGTTGTGCGCATTTAAAGTCGTCTTCGCCAAATGCAGGTGCCGTATGAACCGCACCTGTACCAGTGTCATGCAAAACATAATCGGTGCTATAAATTTTAAAGGCATTTGGGCCAGATTCGCTCAAATAGCAATCGAAAAATGGCTCGTAGCTTACGCCAACAAGCTCCTGGCCTTTAAATGTACGCACCAACTCAAACGACTCTTCTTTGGGCCAGTAATCGGCAACGCGATCGTGTAAAAGAATATACTCTTCTTTGTTTCCTAAGTCTTTTACCAATGAATATTGTGCAGCAGCATCTATGGCAACTGCAACATTGGCTGGCAAAGTCCAGGGAGTGGTTGTCCACACTAACAGAGATTTTCCAGAAAATTTATCTTTTAATTTTGCTTTAATTGTAACAGATGGATCTTGAATATCACGGTAATCGAGACTCGCTTCGGCATTTGAAAGCGTAGAGCCCAATGCTGCCGAAAAGCTCATGACTCGCTTGCCTTCATAGACCAAACCCTTGTCCCACAAGCGTTTGAACACAGCCCACACACTTTCCATGAAGTCTTTGTCCATGGTGCGGTATTCGTTGTCCATATCGACCCAACGGCCCAAACGCTTCATATACTGCCGCCACTCGGTGGTATAACGTAACACTGAGGCGCGGCAGGCTTGGTTGAATTTTGCAACACCCAGCGCTTCAATATCGTTGCGCCCGTTGAGCCCCAGCTCTTTTTGAATCAACATTTCGATTGGCAGACCATGACAGTCCCAACCAAAACGCCGCTCCACTTTAAAGCCTTTCATAGTAAAGTAACGAGGGAACGCATCTTTGATTGCGGAAGGCACAAAATGCCCAAAATGAGGTAGTCCCGTCGCAAAAGGAGGACCATCGTAAAAATTGTACTTGCGCGCATCAGAGCGACAGTCGATGCTCTTCTGGAAGGTATTTTCTGTTTCCCACTTTTGAAGAACTCCCTGCTCCATGGCGGGGAAATCGATGGACCTGCCTGGTTTCTGAACGCGCATAAATTTTCCTTACAGGAAGACGGGGGCTGACTTGTAGCCGGTAAATCTTCACTGTAATGACTTTCAAATGAATTGGCTACCTCACGAGCACGACAGAATCTTGCACTGAGCCGCCTCCAGGAAAAAGGTTTGATTCATGATGTTTTTCGCCAAACCTCAATCCAATGCAGGTCATGAGGGTTCGTCGTCGGAAGCTGATTCCATTGCACATCAGCCTACGCCTTCAGCACAATCTCGCGCCTATTCTTGGGCACGCGAAATTGTTTCTATTTTTGTTTTACTTGCAACTATTATTGTTATTCGATCGTCATTTTTTTCGGTTTATATTATTCCCACAGGATCTATGCTGCCCACAATAAAGATTGATGATCGCATTGTGGCCAATAAACTTGCCTACGGATTAATGTTTCCGTTTACTGAACGCCAAGCCATTACTTGGAACAAACCTATGCGCGGCGATATCGTACTATTTCAGAGCCCCGTAGAAGACCATACTTTTGTAAAACGAGTCGCCGGAATAGAAACCGACCGCATTACTTTTCGCAACGGAATCTTATTTGTGAACGCGCAGCCCGTCGTGGAAGTGGAACAAACAGACCGATCTGAACTCGAAGATATGGGCGATGACCCTTCAGACCGCACTTTGTTTTTAGAAAGTCACCTTGGCACCGCAGCAGAACACACAATTTTACGCGCAAATGTTGGCGGAACAACTTTTTTGGAAACACGAGAATTTGTTGTGCCTAAAGGCAAACTCTTCTGCCTTGGCGACAATCGCGATGGCTCCAACGACAGTCGTTTTTGGGGATTTGTCGATGCAGACCGCATTTACGGACGTGCCTCGTTTGTCTTTTATTCTACTATTCGCCACGAAGGCTGGATTCCTCGTTTTCGAAAAAACAGGTTCTTTAAATTCATTCAATGAGCGGAGCCACAAAAAGCGACAATTCTTTGAGCACGCCCCGTTTCAAGCCACCAGCATCTGAGATACTCTTACTTGAACTTGTTCGATTTCTAGAGTGATACCGAAAGGATGCCCCATCATGGTGAAAAGTGAGCTCATTGAAACTGTCGCTACTAAAGCAGACATCACCACTGCTCAAGCTGAAGAAATTGTGAACTTAATGTTCAACACCGTCATCGATTCCCTAACAACCGAAGGTCGCGTAGAAATCCGCGGATTTGGCGCGTTTACAGTTCGTAAATACAAATCTTACGACGGACGTAACCCTAAAACTGGCGAAAAAATCGAAGTTCCAGAAAAGAAATTACCTTTCTGGAAAACCGGATTAGAGCTGCGTCAGCGCGTCGACGGCTTGGGTGCCGGAAGTCGATAATCGTTACAATTAAGAATCAGACGACAAAAGCGGATGCTTGAATTAAACTTCAGGCATCCGCTTTTATTTGAAAAACTGAACTATTACTTAGCAGCAGGAGAGGCCTTCGCCTTGGAAGCAGGAGCTGCATTTGTTTTAGCAGCTGGAGCAGCTTTAGCAACAGGGGCAGCCTTAACTTTAGCAGCAGGAGCCGCAACTGCAGGAGCAGCCTTTGCTTTGACAATTGCTGCAGCCAAACGTGCAATATTACGCGCCATATTATTGGTGTGAATAGAGCCTTTGCGACGTGTTTTAGCAATAATCGATTGAGTTTCGCTAAAAAGCGCATCAATGTTAGTCAATTCGCGTTTTTCAATGGCACTGCGCAATTTTTTAATCGCAGTTTTCATTGTGCTCATGTTCGCACGGTTGCGTGTACGAGCAACGAGAGCTTGGCGCGCGCGCTTTGCAGCAGACTTATGAGTTGCCATGATGACAATCCTTTATAATATCAGCCTCTCGAATAATAACGCTGCAAAATTAAGAGGCTGGCATTCGACCAGGCTTTTGCAGCGCGAGTTTTTCTTGCGAAAAATTCAACATAAAACACCCGACCACCGGTTCCTGGATGTGCTTTATGTAAAAGAAATTAACCTTGAGTGATGTCGATCTTCTTTTTTAAAAGAAGATTTGCAACGCAATCGCTAGGGCGAGCGCCGACTTTGTACCAGTGAGCCATACGGTCCGCTTTAAATTCAACGATAGATGGCTCAGTCATTGGATTGTAATAGCCTAAACGTTCGATGAATCGACCGTTACGAGCGTTGCGAGAATCAGTTACAACGAGTTGATAAAAGGGTTTGCCTTTGCAACCAAGACGTTGGAGACGAAGCTTAAGAGCCATAACGGTGTCCTTTGCGGAATGCGCTTGCTGCCTGCAAAAAATGAGGCACAGGGCGCGTTGCCAGAAATTCCCATCGAGGGGAGAACTTTGCCTGTAACTCTTTGGTCAGGCGGTGTCAACGAAAGCTTTGTTTTCAGGATGCCCAATCAAAAGTTATATTAGACTCCTAACTAGATTAACTGAACTAAAATTTTACCAAGTTTGAGGAATCGATGCGTAAAGCTCTACTGGGGGCCATAGCCATAGTGGGCGCCGATTTGCCACTAAACACGCAAATTCAGCGTGTATTAGCTCGATTTCAAACACATAGAGTGCAATTTCACGAGACTGCAGAACAAACACTTAAGCTTTTGCAGAGTGGTCAAGAATTCCAAATATTAATTCTTGTTATCCAATCTGGCCTCAAAAGACTCGATGTTTTTGAAGAAATTATTCAAATCAAACTTAAGAACAATCAATCAATTTCATACTTGGCAATAGTAGATGCAAAAACCAGAGAAGAACTTCGCACGCTGCAAGCCCACGGTTTTGAAAATTTTATACTGAAACCTGTAAATGATGACCAGCTCGAAACAAGAATTTATGCACTCACCCGGCACGGCGAAAACCCAGAAACGCGACGCGAAAACATTGAAAAGATCGAAGCCGCCATTGCTGCTGGCGACGTTAACTTAGCAGAAACAATTCTCACTGTGTGCATGAAAAAATACCCCTCTACAGTAGAGTACTTAATACATTATGCCGATTTACTTGTGCGCAGAGGCAGTTTTATTAAAGCAGAAGAAATTACTAAACGTGCACTTTTGCTACAACCAGATAATTTAAATTCACGTTATATTGCAACACATATTTTTTTAAAGAGCGGTGCCTACCGCGAATTGAGCCAAAATTTAGAGACCCTTGCACACCTTGAAAGCGAAGCACTCAAAGCGCAATCTCAATTTTACGAAGGTCAGTCAGCAAACAAAAATATTGATAGACACAATGATTTAGCGTTAATCATTAATAATAAATCTCAAAATCTATCTCGAACCGGAAAATCTCGCGAAGCAATTCACCTTTACAAAAGCGCTATAAAATATCTAAAAAACACCAAAATAAGGCATATATTGCACTTTAATTTAGCAATGTTACTTTTCGAATCTCGAGACTTTGAAAGCGCATTAGGACAAGCAAAACTTTGCCTCGAAGAAGCGCCAGAAGTTTTTTTGCAAGGCCGCAGGCTGCTTAAAAAATTAGAAGACGAAAAGAAAAAAATTAAACTCATCGAAAAAACGACGCCTGATATTGTTGGCGACGAAAAATCTATTTCCGATAATTATCAAAACTTACTCGCAATGTCTGAAGATTTAAATCCATTAACTATTCCTAGTTCTCAAAATGCCTCACAATCAAGAAACGCAACCGAAGGACTCACTCGCGCCACTCGTGCAGCTCTAGAAGCACAAACACCGAAGGGATCAGAAATGATCGCCCCTCAATCTCCAACCATTTCAGAAGCAAGCGGCTCAAAGCCTTTGCCAATTGATGACATGGACATATTAAAATCTGCGACCTTGTCGCTCCCTGCTTTAACTGCAGACAGTTTTCTCTCAGCAGTGCAGGCTCACGAAACTCCACAAACCGAAGAATCGACATCTGACGACGACATGACATTACCGGACATAGTCACCGACTCAAATCCTGAAGCTCGTGATAAACTCGCTTTTATAATGTTTGCACGTTCTAAATATTGAAGGAACTTTCTGATGTTTAACGGTCACATCTCTGGAGTTACTGTACCATCGCTCCTCAAAGATTTGTGCTTTAGAAAAAGCAGCTGTTCGGTGATTTGTAAAATGGAAGGAATCACAAAAAGCATCACCGTATGGAAAGGTAACGTAACAAGTGCGTCATCTACTCTTATAGATGATCGCCTCGGAGAAGTGATTTACCGCGACGGCAGACTTTCGCTCGATACTTTTGTCGATGCGGCAGGCAAAGTAACAAAACAAATGCGCTTTGGTGACCTGCTCCTCAAAAGTGGACTATTCACGCCATTTGATTTGTGGGATGCCCTCACCAATCAAACTCAAGCCATATTAAGTTCTCTTTGTTTTTATGAAGAAGTCGAAGTGGAAATGGATTACAACGTTCAAGCTCCCAAATTCGAACTTCCGGTTCAATTTCATTTGGCAGAGATTTTTAAAGATGCACACGAAGAATTGCACTTTGTCAGATCATTCGAAAAAGCTGCCCGAACTCATCCCAAGCTCGAAATTGTTGAATCTTCTATAGGAGCAGCAGACAACGATTTTTTACGCGACATGGTTGCTCTTATCAAAGATTCAAAAGATTATTTTGAAATAGTAGACAAGGCGTCGCGACTTTCAAAAATTTATACAAACCGCACACTCTTTGAGCTTTTAATTAGAGGCGTAATTAAAGACACCTGGGGACTCACTAATTCGAGAGTCAGTCCACAAACGACTCAAAGCTTAGCCTCTATAATTGAAGACGGACAATTCATGTTCACCGAGCTTGCAAATGCAGCAAAAAATGAACAAATAACAGAATGGGAACAAATTGTTCAGGGCGCACACAGTATGCTCACAAGGCATCTTGGTAAAGGATTATTTCTGACACTTGAATCAGGATTAATCCAAACAAACATTATTCATGCTGCAATTTTTCGCTCCAAAGCCAGAAGCCAAGCAGCTGCAAGTTTTCACCGCATGTGGCCAGATAATCTGGCTTTCCAGTTGAGAGAAACAATTCTTTCTGCCATATTATTTATCTTGTTCGAGCTTTGCAATCGCAAGTTTGCTTCGCCAGAATTTGCAAGAGTCAAAGGCGTTATCGATGGCTTGCGACTCGAGCAAACTTGAATTTCGATTGCGTAATTAATTTTTTGTTACGTTGTTGCTCCAACCCATTGTCCCACTGCGGAGGTTCCACATGGCTATTCAGGTTATTGCACAAGGTTTTGAACTCACTGAAGCACTTAAAACTAGCTGCCTCGACGAAACCAAAGACAAATTGCTTGGTCTCGCGCTGCACAATTTCAGTTCTCGCTGGGCACTATCTGTTGATGCCGGAAATCACGTTGCACATGTAACGTGGAGCGACGGCCCGTTTCATGGCGATGTCACAGTAAAATCAGACGATATGTATGGCAGCATTCATCAAGCTACAAAAAAGGCAATTGAGCAAATGAAAAAAGCTCACGATAAAAGGTACGATCACCACAATCAAAAAGGCATACCTACAGAAGATACCTCTGAAGATAATTGAGCTTCATAAAAACCCGGCCGAGGCCGGTTTTTTATGCCTAATTGTTGCGGACAAGAAATTTAAATCACGCGATTCGACTTTAATTTTAAAAATACTAAAAATAATCCTAGCAAAAAAGGCATACTTGTTAAGAAAGTCATAAAGGATGTTTGGCGTCTTGCCGCAATCGAATTCATCACGCAACCTTGAATAGGCTGCGTAGCTGGACCAAATTGAGAATCGGAATATGCCAAGCTAACCTCTCTATTTTCTTTCATTGCGGCTTCAATATCTAAAAAACCAGCCCCCAACAAATAAAAGGGTCCACCATAAACTTTTCCACCAAAGGGTGCATTCAGCGGGTTTAAATTTGCATTATAAAGTGAATCAAAATTAGCAAATTTTTTGAGCTTTTTGACGAGTTCTTCTCCGCTTTTTTCGGGATAAGCAGATCTTAAAAGACCTATTGCTCCTGCTACCAGCGGCGTTGCCTGACTCGTTCCACTTTCAGCCCTTAAATTTCCACGTTCGTTATTTTTGCCCGGCACTGTAGATAAAATCATGGCTCCCGGCGCACAAATATCGACCCAATCTCCAAAATTACTAAAGTCGGTTTTAGCATATTCACCGCGGCCTCCCGCAAAATCATCGGCTTTGCGACTTGTTGCACACACTGCAACTACCGAATCATATCCCGCCGGAAACATAGGCGACGAAGTATTATCGTTGCCTGCAGCTGCCACAATAATCACTCCGTTTTTTGCCAATGCTCTTGCAACAGAAGCCATTGCACGGTTGTAAAAATAAGTACCTAAACTCATATTCACTATATTTACATACAAAGATTGTTTGTCGTTTACCGGTGAAAAATTAAGAATATACGTGAGCCCTCGAATTTGAGAGACCGTGTCTAATTTTCCATCGTCTTCAAACTCGCCTCGCGCAGTTTCTGCAGCAACATTTACTGGTTGGCATGATTTACCTGGGGCCAGTGCAGTATATGGTTGCAAGCACCTGGCAGCAGCCCTTATTGCAAGTATTTTACAGTGCTGACAAACACCCATTGTTGGTAATTCCGTGTTAGCCTTCGCGGCTATTATTCCCGCCACATGCGTGCCATGACCACAGGATTCAGAACTTCCTGCTGAGCCAGAATCTTTGCTGGGGCATGTTGCACCCGGCCCACCTAAATCGGCCCATTTTGGCTGAGGTTCTGCAGTACTATCTTTGAATCCTAAAGGAAATGTTGCATCAATTCCATACGTTCCTTTAGCTTCTGGAACTTCAAACATTTGACCTTGCAAATCGGGATGTGCCGAATCTACACCAGTATCAATTACAGCAACTACAATATCGCGAACAGGCAATTTTTGATCGTAAATATACTTTAAAGCTTCAGGTAATTTAATTCTTTTTAAAGTTAAGTCTACGTCGCGAGAATAACCGCTTCTTACATTTGCATCAAACTCCGAAGGCAACTTAAATCCGCTCGTAGAAACATTATCTTGAGCGAGTTGGGAATTTAGATTCGGTTCAGCAAAAACAACATCTTTCTGATTTTTGAAAAAATCCCATTGAAATTGAGCAATATCTTTCTCACCTTGAGATTGATATAAACTCGAAAATGGTAAATTCCACTGATTCATAAGAGTCATTAGGGCTGCTGAATTGTCTAAGGAGACACTTGCAAACCCGGCAATATTATTATCTACAACAACACCGCCAGAATAACTCAGCGGAATTATTTCTACGGACAAATGCTCAGTCAAAAAACTTCCAAATGCGGCCCTCGCCCCATTGAGCTTTGGCGAAACAAATCTGCCGAGAAATAACTCGATCAATTCTGACTTAAAATACCCAGGTCGAGTAACACTTTCTGACGGGGTTAAAGAGACAATCCAAGATCCTGAGTTCCAACTCGATTTCCAAGAATCAAAATTTTTCAAAGTAGGAAGCGCTTGCTTGACTTCAGCAGCACTTATTTTTGCGTAAAAATTTTCTTCCTGCGATGCGCCACAAGCATTTATCAATGAAAAAAAACTCACAGAACCCAAAATACAATAAAGGGTGGTACTCATTTTTTTAAACAAAGAGTGACAATGCTTCACACTCAGTTACCTCTAAAATTTCGAATTGCTTTGAAAAACAACAAAGAAGCAATTAACAAAAAAGGTAAACTCGAAGCAAAAGACCAATAGGGATGCTTATTATCGTATCCTATTGCCGAAACGAAGCATCCGCCTTTTACCTGGCGCCCTTGAACATCGTCCACGAAACTCTGAGGTTTAATCGGAACTTGTACTGCAGCCTCAAGGTCTAAAAATCCTGAACCCAAGAGATAATCGCACGCACTTCTGTCGGCATAACATGCTACATATCTGTTGACGTTAAATTCGGCATTATAAAGTTTTTCAAAATTAGACGCTTTTTTTAAACTCGTTACAATCTGGGCCGCAGAGCGGGAACTATTTGTAAGTGACAACATGTAGCCAATGGCACCAGCAACAAAAGGAGTTGCCTGACTTGTACCAGATTTGGGACCAATTGCAGGCAATCCGCTTTCGTCTAGCCCAGGTAAAGTCGATCGAATTTCCCAACCAGGGGCGCAAATATCTACCCAGTCTCCAAAGTTTGAAAAAGATGCTTTTCCGTATTCACCAGAATGAATTTTGTCGCCCGTAGCACAAACCGAGACCACAGTAGAATAAGCCGCTGGATAACTCGGCGTGTCGGTGTTTTCATTTCCGGCAGCTGCGACAATTACGACACTTTTATTTTCTAAATTTCGAATGATATAAGACATGGCCCTACTACGGAAGTATTTTCCTAAACTCATATTTACAACATTTGTGTAAAGAGTTTGATTCGGCCTGCGCAAGTTGAATAAATAAGTGAGAGCACGAATTTGAGACGAATCGGATATTCCTCCGTCTACTTCATATTCCCCATTTTTGAATGGCCCCGTCGGTTTAATGCATTCGCCCTTATCGCGAGTCGCGGGCATCAGGCAACGCTCAGAAACTCGAAGTGAAATGATTTTGCAATTGGGGCACACACCTAATGTGCGCAAATCTTCGCCATGTTTTGCAGCAATAATTCCTGCGACATGAGTGCCATGACCACAATTTCTGCTCAAATCTTTATCTAAATTTGCAGAAGGACAAGCTTTGCCAGGGCCACCTAAATCGGCTGCACCCGGAACTGGCGCTGTAGTTAAATCCGGTTTTCCAGCTTCAATTGTTGCGTCAATACCATGAATGTCGTTCGGATAATCGTTGCCATCGTTTTTTGGATCTGGGTTTACAAACATTTGGTCTTTTAATTCGGGGTGTTCATAGTCCACGCCAGTGTCTAAAACAGCAACATTGACTTCAGCAGGTTTTATATTCAGAGATTCAGTGACATATTTATAGGCCCTGTCTGCTCTAATGCGCCTAAATGCATCAATAGTGCTAGAAGATCCGACAAACTCTCCTGGCAATTTAAATGTGGCCAATGGAATTTTTTGTGCCACATTTGAATCTAGATTTTCGGTAAAAAGATGACTTTGTAAATCTGGTTCGACCCAGGCAGATTGCGGCAGTCGCTGCAAAGCAGACATTTGCCAAAAAGCAATGTTTTTTAAAAAATCATCATATCCAAATTGAGAATTCAGCCAATCAAATTTTTGAAAAAAACCACCGGCGCTGCTAAAATCGTTCAATTTTACTAACGCAAAACCCATCGTTTCTTGACCCGCATTGAGTTCAAAATCCTTTTGAGTTGGCAGAACGAGCTCGACTTTGAGTTCATTTTGCAATATCGATTCAAATTCTACAGAGGCGGCAGAACCTGTTTCCAAGCGTAAAACTGTCATCATATTTGCAAAAATAGAATTGAAAATTTGTTTTTGATCTAATCGTGGCTCTCCAATTTTCTCGCGTAAAGTAACAACCCATGCACCTTTGTTCCAAATGGGGCTCCACGAACTAAAATTGTCCATGGCTGGCAGCGAAAATTTATCGTATTTTTCGTGCAGCTCTTTGCCATGCAGCGGTTCAATTCCTCCGCACGAAGATATGAGCAATGAAATAATTAGAATTGGCGACAAAACTAATTTAAAAATGTTTGCACTGTTATAAATTTTCAAACTGAGGCGTCGCTTTCTTTTGATCATAAATTTCATCTACCCATTCTACAAATCGAAGCACATCATCTTTATTGCCAGCCAACCAAAGGCTTTCCACCGTCCCTGAAGCCAAATTAACGTCCAGTGGACTCAGAGCAAAAGCACACCTGTAAAGCTTTGCGGCATCGTCGAAAAAACCCAGACTTTTAAAAAGTTCAGCAGGTTTTCTGCAAATATCGATATCGTTTTCTTTATTTTCAAAATCTGACGAGAGTGCGTTCAGCAAGTGTTCATCAGGTTTTAAATTTAGAGTTCCCAGTCGTTGAATTTCAGTGAGCAAATGTTTTGTAGATTCAGAATTAAATTCTGCCGTACCCAACGCGCTCATATTCATATCAATTAAAACTTCATAAATAAGAATGGCAGACCTGAATTTTCCTTGATTATGCAGTCGCAATGCGCCCTGTAAAAGACGCTCAGGGTTTGCATCCGATTTAGCCGAACCCAACATTAAACTGAATTCTTTCATCATTTCTGGGTCGCGTTTTTCGGAATAGTTTTCTGCCGCAGCCAATACTCCTCGACCAAAAGCCCGTTCGGCAATGCCAATTCTAAATATTCCACATGAAAATGCCAGAGAAATAGCAATTAAAATACCAATATAAACCGATTCTCTTTCAAAAAAAGCTGGCTTCATGAGGCCAGAACTTCCACCTAAATAGCGCACTGCACGCATTACGCGCAAATTCCAGCGGTGACGCATGACTATTGCCAAACCCATAAACACGCCGCCGATGGCGCCGCCTAAATGACAAGCCCAATCAATATTTGGTATGACAAAACTAATGACGCCATTTAATAAAATCATGCTTCCGAGAGTTGTGCGCGGAGGCTCCACTCCTGCCTCTTGAGCAAGTCGTTCTTCGTATTTTTGCAATACATACAGACTTAATAAAATACCAAAAAGACTTCCCGACGCCCCCACAGATAAAGAGGGACTTAATGCAAAGCTGCACAAATTACCCATAATTCCAGAAACAATATAAACAATTAATAAATTGCGCGAGCCTGCAAGGGTTTCTAAATAGCGGCCCACCTGAAAAAGGCCGTACATATTGAATCCTAAGTGCATCCAATTTGCATGCAAAAACATGGGAAAAAATAAGCGTCCAAGTTGCCCGTCGGCAATGAGTCCGTTTTCTTTTGCGCCAAATAAAATCAAATTTTCGTACGTTGTGCCGCCGCGTTGCACAAGAAATAGGTATATAATAATATTAATTGTGATGAGAATATACGTCATCACAAAGCCACGGTGCACCGAAAAAGAGTGCGTCGATGCTTGCTGCATGAATTCTGCCTCGACTCAATAAATCAGTCAGACACCTACTTTGGCACTCTGCCACAAGACTTTCAATGACCGGTGCACTGACACTTGCGCACTGCTCAGTTTTAACGGCAGGCGAAGCTCTAGCATGTGAAGCAATTCATCAAAAATATGCACGTTTCCATTATACCATGCCAAACTCAGGCTATTTACATTTTCTCGAGTTTCGCTAACGGTAAATTCAAAAGACTTTACAAGTACTTCGACATTTACATTTTGATGTTTTCCAGCCAAGGTAACAAGTTCAGCAATGCTGCTCAAATGCAAAAATGCCGGTAAATTTGAAACCATTCCATTGGCAATGAGTTGAGGCCCAACAATTACCGCAAGCGCCAAATTCACAAAGAATTTTTGCAATTCATTCTCTACTATATCTTCCTGTTGGAGCCAAACAAATGGCAATAAGCAATTAATGTCATGAGTTGAATTTCGAGAAAAAGATTTGGTATGCAAGTATTTTTCGAGAGGCAAATGACCATACTGAATTGTAAGTCCGCCGTTGTGCGAAACTTCAGTTAATCCATCATGCGACGCGGTCACTCCAACAAAAAAAAGCGCGCGCCATAATTGAAGTGTCAGTTTATTTTCTTGAAAAGAATCGTTTTTCAAAAATTTTAGCAATGCGTTTTTAAAATTTTTTGGCCACAAATCCGCATATTCCGCGAGCAAACCATTACTGCAAAAAACAATATCGACACCCGCAGGATGAGAATACAAATCTGGAAATAAATCACAAATTCGTTTCAGTGCATCTACGACATTCTGGGGTGGAACACACACATACACCGTCAGCGGCTCATAGCTATTTGGCGGCAATAAATGCGATTTGACTTCACAATTCCATTGAGAAAATTGATTTAATGATTCGATTTTCTCTGTCGCATAACCAGCTTTTACTAAAGTTGCACTGTTCCATTTTACAACGACACTTTTTTTCTTGTTACTTTTACCCAGCAATGCAAGATTATTATCGGGCACACAAGAAGTCCGCACAGCGGCTGCAAGAGTTAAGCCTAAAGCTCCCGGACCCACCACCCAAACAGCCAAGTGAATTCCCCCTCAACAAAAGCAAAAAACAACCGATATTTCATTCAGATTATCATATTCGCAGGAGAGTGGGCATGTCGGAACAACAATCGCAAGAAAACAGGACCCTACTGAAGGTCCTTGTTGTGGGCGAAAACGAGGAAGTACGCGAATGGCTTAGAGAAATGGTGTTCAAGTCTAAACTCCCATGGCGCCTGCGGTTCACATGCCCACTGCGGGTGTCGAGTCCCGAAAATCAGATGTCTGAGCAAGACATTATTGTCTTAATTTGGGAAAAAACTCAACCTACTCCGCTAGCTGAAGTCATAAAGCGCAAAAATATTTCGAGTCGGTCGTCCGAAAGTGTCGTTTGTGAAATAGAATCTGTTGGTGGTGAACATAAATTAAGAAGGACTGTGATATTAGCGCCTTCAATTAACAGAGATGACGCAGTATTTTTATCGGAATACGAAATTAAAATGATTCATGCTCTGCCTGAAAAGCAAAACGCCTGGGACACTGATGGCCCTAAATTTGTACAAAAAGTAAACAAGTTGCATTTTGACGAAAGTAACAACATAAAAACCCCCGAAGAAGCAGCAGTCAGAAAATTCAATGAATATTTGAGCGTTTGGGAGCGCTTAAGCGATGAAAAAAGGATGGAATGCACCGACTCCTTGTTACGTTTGCTAGGCGATTCATCGCGTTACTACGAACTTGTGGCCAGAAAATGCATCAAAGAAGAAGATTTTGCTGGAGCCGAATTGTGGCTTAAAAAAGCGATTTCTAAAAACCCTAGCTATTTAAGTGCTGTGCGGCTTTTGGCTGATTTGTACATGAAACAAAGGCAGTACGACGACGCATTGCATCTCTTTGAGCGGCTTAAAGCCAATAATCCTCGCAACTTTCACCGCCTCACCAAAATCGGACAATGTTACCTTGCACTTGGAGAAGTGTTAAAAGCAGAAAAATCCTTAGGCGATGCCATGTCTATCGACGAATTTAATCCGGCAGCTCGCGAAGAATTGGGAAAAGTGAAATGCGTTTTGGGCGATTTTGAAACCGCAAAAGTTTTGCTTTCCAATTCGCGCAATAGCCGGCAATTAGCGGCATTTTTAAATACTTTGGGAATCAAACTTGTTGAACAAAAGAAATTTGAAGAATCTATCGATCACTACAAAAAGGCTCAATACGTACTTCCCGGTAACGATCAGGGCCATTTGCTCTTTTTTAACATAGGCTTAGCCTATGCAAAATGGGGAAAATTTACCGAAGCATCACGCTATTTAAAGCTGGCCCTCGTCAGAGACCCATGCTACACCAAAGCTGTAACCCTGCTAAAAACCTTGGGCAGCCGCGTTCCGATTTAATTTGTCGGTTTCGGCACCTTAAAACCGGAACATTTTATGCTAAATCAAATTTCTAATCCGACCTGCTACGAACTTCGCATTACAATTAACGAAGTTCAAAAAGACCAACTCATGTCACTCCTCGACGATTTGGGCGAAAGTCATTTTGTCGAAGGCGCCATTGACTGCGATATGGAATTTGATTTCGATTACGAGCAGCTCGATAAAGACTACTATAAAGAATTAGTGCAAAACACTCCGCTTATTTTATACAGCGAAGATCTCCCACGCCTAGAATATGTCAAGAGCCAAATATTATCTTCAGCACCTGACTATGGTCTTTTGTTACCTGGTGAAACTCTATCGTTAAAGCCAATTGCAGATCAGAATTGGCGCGAAAGTTGGAAGGCATCATTCAAACCAATCGACGTGAATGGCCAAATTATTATTTTACCACCCTGGGAAAATAAAGATGAATTCGCACACCAACACAAAATAATAATCGACCCAGGCATGGCATTCGGAACAGGGCAGCACGAAACCACTCGCCTGTGCCTCGAAATGTTCCTCGAAAATCCTGAAATGGGCCGCGTTCTAGACGTAGGAACTGGCTCCGGAATTTTGGCAATTGCAGCATGCATGCTCGGCAGCAAAGAAGTTTTGGGCTGCGATATCGACGAAGACAGCGTAAATATCTCTATTGAAAATGCAGAATTTAATAAAGTAACAGGAGCGACTTTTACCAAAACGACTATTGATAAAATACCTGAAACCAACTTTGATTTCGCCTTTGCAAACATTCAAATTAAGCCACTGATTCGTATTTTTTCTTATATTTTAGATCACGTTCGCCCAGGTGGAAAAATTCTGATTTCTGGGATTTTAAATTCTGAGCGTCTTGAATTTTCTGAATTCTTAAATGAATGTCATGTTAACACACTCGAAATCAAGGAGATGGGACATTGGCTAGGAATTCTCTGCGAGAAAAAGGCTTAAAACTTCAAGAAAATAGAAATTTGAAACCTATTTTCGACAACGAGTCTCCCGTTGTTGCAATTTTGGGCTGCGGCCCGTTAGCAATTTTTACTTCTCTATTGTTAGCATCTGAAACAGATTATAACGTTTTAATTGTTGATTCTAAAAAACCATTGTCGGGAATTTCTGAAAATTCAACCGTTTTCTGGCCTTCACCAAACGACCCACCCACTCGTGCCGAAGTGGCCCATGGAAACGAAGTCGCAAAATACTTGAGTCAATTTTGCTCCTCTGGCAACAGTGTTTTTGAATCTGAAATACTGCCGCTGTTAAACAAACATGCGCAATTTTCAGTTGACAATTGGCAACGACAATCAAGCTTTAGAATGGCATTTAAGGACTTCGAAAAAAAAGAACTCGAAATTGCATGCCAGCTCGACCTCAATTTAAAGTCAGTGAATGAAAACAATTTATTTTGTGACACACAGATGGCAGGAATAATTGACAATCAATCTGCCGAAAAATTAAGCCAGGCTGCGGCGCAAACAATGAGTGCATTAAAAATAAAACACATTCCACAAGATGCAATTTCGCTTAGAGAACATTCTGCACACACAGAAGTCACATTAGACTCACAAAATACTTTTAAAAGCGACTTTGTAATTCTGGCAACTGATTCGAATATTGGAAAAATATTGCCGCAATACAAAGACATTTGCATACCCATGGCCGATATTTGGAGCACATGGAAATTAAAAACCTGCGAATCGCAAATTCAATTTCCGTTGCTCGTGCGAAGTGCTTTCGGGCATTGGACTTTGCAAATCAATCCCGCAGTAGAAGGCTTTCACACCCTCATAGTTACAGGACCTCGATTTTTGTTACCTTCTGCAGGTGCCGGCTTTTCGACGGAAGATTTACAAAATGATGCAAAAAATGATTCGACAAAAATCATGCAAAATATGAAAAATTATATACGAAATTCTCTCATGCCAGAAATACTTAGTTTTTATTCTTTAAAAAATGCGACCGAATGGTGTGCATCTGAATTTAATTTAGCTTTTGTTGATGCCCATTTTACCAACGATTGCCTGCCCTGCGACGAACTCCCGCTTTTAGGCGAATGGGGCCGCCAAGGAAGAATTTTGGGTGCGACTGGTTGGCTGGGGTGCGGATTTTCCGCAGGAGCCCAAGCCGCACGCATTTTGTGCGACCTAGTGACCAAAGGACGCTCGGCACAATGGAACGCCAGACTCAGCCCCGCACGCTTCATTAGGCTCTGACTTGACCCCCGCAGGTTCATCGCGTAAAAACCCCGCATCGTCGGCGTAGCTCAGTTGTATAGAGCACTTCTTTCCTAAAGAAGGGGTCGTAGGTTAGAGTCCTACCGCTGACACCACTTGTTTACTTATCTACGGCAACCTGAGTTATTATAGCCTGCAAGAGCCGCTCGCTAACACAAAACAACAACTCGTCACCCCTAAGCTCCTGCAAGCCAGTTGGCCCGAACACGACTGGCAGTTGGACGTGGAGTACGCCATCAACATTATTTTTTAATTATCAATCTACTTATTCATTTAGCCGTATATCAACCAAAGTAACAATAATAAATCTTGGCAAAAAAGCACTTAATATGAAAACTGGCCGCAAAGGATCTCTGAAATGAAGAATGAAATTAAAGTAACGATTGACCAAGAAAGCTATGGCGATCTTTTAAGTCAAATCAAAACTCGTGTGCGAATTGCAAGATTTTCAGCCATGCGGAAGGTTAATGCCGAACTCATCATGCTTTATTGGGACCTTGGGAAAGTTATTTTTGAAGCCCAAGCAAAACAGGGCTGAGGCAAAGGAGTCGTGGAACAGCTTGAGGCCGACTTAAAAGAAGGCAACCCTGCAAATTCGGGGTTGTCTGCCCGCAATTTATGGTACACTCTTAAGTTTTACAATACATATCGGGAAGATACAATTCTGCAACGGCGTTGTTGCATGAAACCAATATCGGTCCGTGAGTTTTAATAACACTTTCAACCGTATTAATGCCCCGGCAATATCCCAGCATTAGTAGCAACATTT
>JAYTOT010000123.1:0-21320 GCA_043747645.1 Pseudomonadota bacterium
TGTTTTCCGTTGACTTGCACGCCCATTGTTGCTTCGTCATCGGTGACTAAAGTTGCATCGTATTGCGGCCATGCTGCTAAAGAAACAAATGGATATTGAGCATCGTTTGGAGAGTGTTTTTCTTTAAGAATGCATTTATTCCATAAATGCTCAGATAAGTGCGGCGCAAACGGCGAAAGAATAATAATAAATTGTTTCATCACCTCAAAATTGCGGCACCCAGAATCTGCTACGGCATTTAAAAATATCATCATTTGTGAAACAGAAGTATTAAATGCTAGTGCCTCAATGTCTTCCGTTAATTTTTTAATTGTTTTGTGCAGGATTCGTAAATCTTGCCTACTTGCAGGCAAATCGTTCACGAGACAATTGCCGTTTTCATCGAGCAAATGCTTTTCGATACGGGTTAAAAACCGGAGAATTCCGCCAAGATTGGATTCGTCCCATTCTTTGGTTTGAGTCAGGGGGCTCATAAACATTTCATAAATGCGCACAGCATCGGCACCAAATTGATTGATAACCAAATCGGGGTTGACACCATTGCCTTTAGATTTAGACATTTTTGCGCCATTGCGGCAAACCATGCCCTGATTCACAAGCTTTTTAAATGGTTCATTCACGGGACAATGTCCTGCGTCGAACAAAACTTTGGTCCAAAATCGCGAGAATAGAAGGTGGCCTACAGCGTGCTCTTGACCGCCCACATAAAGGTCAACGGGCATCCAGAATTTTAGTTTTTCAAGCGAAAAAGCTTGTTGCGCGTTGAGGGGATCGCAGTATCTTAAAAAATACCAGCTCGATCCAGCGGCGCCGGGCATAGTATCTGTTTCGCGAAATGCAATAGTACCATCGGGTTGTTCGACTTGAACCCAACTGGTGGCGTTGGCCAAGGGCGATTTTCCGTCGGCTGTGGGTTCGTATCCTGTGACTTCGGGTAAGGTAACAGGCAATTCGTCTGCGGTAAGCGAACGTAGAATTTTACCATTAGCGTCTTTGAGCAATGGAAATGGTTCGCCCCAATAGCGTTGGCGACTGAAGAGCCAATCGCGAAATTTGTAGTTGATAGACGATTGACCAAGATTGTTTTCTTGCAAGTGCTTGCCCATTTTTTGCTTTGCAGCAGCTACATCTAGGCCATTTAAAAAATCGGAATTTATTAAAATGCCATCGCCAGAATAAGCGCAATCCGTAATGTTTTTTGTAAATTCTGTATTAGATATAACTTGAATTATCGGTAAGTCGAATTTTAATGCAAATGCGTGATCGCGCTCATCGTGGCCGGGGACTGACATAATTGCCCCTGTACCATAGGACATTAACACGTAGTCGCTAATCCAAATGGGTATGTTTTTTCCAGTTAATGGATGAATGCAATAAGCTCCCGTGAACTCACCAGATTTATTTTTATTTAATTCGGTGCGATCGAAATCTGATTTTCGCGAAGATTCATCGCGGTAAGACACTAGTTTTTTAAGCTGTGCGGCACTGGCAATTTTTGAAATTAAGGGGTGTTCGGGCGCCAATACCATGTAGGTAGCCCCAAAAAGAGTTTCTGGGCGTGTTGTAAAGACTTCAATTTCGTCGTCGCGCCCACTTATTTTGAATTTGATGCGCGCACCGCTAGATTTGCCAATCCAATTGCGTTGAATTTCTTTAACCGATTCGGGCCAATCGAGGGAATCGAGATCGGATAAAAGGCGTTCGGCGTAGTCTGTTATTTTAAGCATCCATTGACGCATGGGAACCCGTTGAACGGGGTGGCCTCCGCGTTCGCTTTTTCCGTCGATAACCTCGTCGTTTGCCAATACTGTTTTGAGACCAGGGCACCAATTTACAGCGACTTCTGCTTGGTAGGCAAGCCCTTTTTCGTAAAGAATATTAAATATCCACTGCGTCCATTTGTAGTAACTGGGGTCGCAGGTGTATAACTCGCGGCTCCAATCGTACGATATTCCGAGGCGTTGTAGCGTAGCTTTGTAGTTTAATATATTGCGATATGTGAGTCTTGAGGGGTGTTCTCCAGTTTCTATAGCGTGTTGTTCTGCGGGGAGTCCGAAGGCATCCCAGCCCATGGGGTGCAGGACATTATAGCCTTTCATGCGGTAGTATCTGGCAACAATATCGGTGGCAGTGTATCCGGATGCATGGCCCACATGTAGCCCAGATGCACTCGGGTACGGAAACATATCTAGGACGTAATATTTAGGTTTGGTCGGGTCTTCTTTAGTGATAAAAGTATTGTGTTTTTCCCAATGTGCTTGCCATTGAGGTTCGATTTCAGACGGAATGTAAGCCATGGAAAGTCTCCTAATTTTAAATTACGCATTAAAATAATTGCAGATTGAGCAGTTGGTAGTCAATTGGTAAAAATTGTTAAGCCATATTTTGCGCTCAGCGATTTAAGAAAAGTGAAAGGCAAGTTGAAGAAAGAAGCAAAACTGCTATCCAGCCATTTAAATTAAAAAACGCCATATTTATATTTTTGAGATCGCCTTTGCGCACCAGCCAATGTTCGTAAATCATGAGTAAAACAGCGACTGAAACTCCTAAAAAATAAGGAATGCCAAGGTGAAATAAATTTCCGAAGATAAAAAATAAAACAGCAGCAAGAGCATGTGATAATCTGGCAATGAGCAGGGAGTTTTGAGTTCCAAATTTAGCCGGAATGCTATGCAAATTCATGCTTTTGTCGAATTCTTGATCTTGAAGTGCATAGATTATATCGAAGCCAGAAACCCAAAAACAAATTGCACAACTCAGCAACAATATTTTAGAAGAAATTTCGTTTTGCAGTGCCACCCAAGCGCCTAAGGGTGCAAGACCGAGGCAAAGGCCAAGCCAATAATGGCAAAAAAATGTGAATCTTTTTGTGTAACTATAAACACCAAGTATGATTAAAATTACGGGTGAACACCAAAAAGCAGTTTGAGAAAGCATAGCCGCTGAAAGTATAAATACAACTGCGCCCAGAGATGCTGTTAACCAAACTTGTTTGCTTAAGAGCCGGCCGCTGGGCAATGAGCGGTTTTTTGTGCGAGGATTTTGAGCATCGATGTGTGCGTCTACGGCGCGATTCACGCTCATGGCCCAAGTGCGTGCACCGATCATGGCCAAAATTATAAATGTGAATTCAAGGGGGCTAGGAGTAGAGCCTTTACGTGCTAAAAGCGTAGCAATAACTGCAAATGGCAGAGCAAAAATAGTGTGACTGAATTTTATAGATTCAAGATGTTCATGCATTGTAGAAACAAAGGCAAAGTTATTTGCGGATTCTGACATTCTATTCCCTATTGAGATGGGCCACAGCAATGCCGCCAGCAGCGGCAAATACAAAGGCAAGGAGGGTCCCTGCAAAAGGGATATAAACCCACACTCCCAAAGAAATGCAAGTCACGCAATGCTTCAGCCCGAAAATAAGTCGGTCGCGAAAGCTAAAATTTTGGAGACTCAGTGTGCGATCGATTATGTCCCACCCAAAAAACCAAATGCTAGCTAAAAACCCGAGGGGCGCGGCAAAGGGGACAAAGAAAGACAAAATGAATACAGAAAAAATAAAAACAAATTTGCAGCATTCAGAGACAAAACTTTTGAAAAAATTCCCAGATTTTGCTGGCGGTGCATTTTCGGATTTGAATGCCGCATAGGCTTTTTCGGCATGAATATCGAAAATGGGACTCGCTAAAGCATTGACTAGTGGAGCAGCAAGAAATGAATATCCAATGAAAGATAATAGAACGAAACTTGCTGCAAATAATTTTGAACTCAATGCTGAAAGTGGATTTCCTGTGAATTTTTCAATCTGAATTTGAATAAATGGCATGATGTAGGAAAAAGATATCCAAAGATGCCCGCAGAAGCCCAAGATATGGGGTGCCAGTCCGCTGACCAAAAGCAATTTATGAGAGCTGAAAAATTTGAGAGAATGAATTGGAGAGAGAAATCCGGCCCGAATTTCGCGAGCTATAAATTTGTGTCCGAAATCGACCATTGCGTATTTCCTGTGAGGGGAACGTTACAAATTGATAGAGCTAGGCTGAGGAAAGAATTTTATTAAAATTCTTTCTGTTAGTTTTCCTGAAAAACATGGAGTTTTGCAATGGCGAAATCTGAAATTTCCGCGAATCCAAACGAAATCCATGCCGACAGGGTCTACATATCAGAGTATATTCATTGTTTGGTTTTTTTTATATGCCTTTTCTGTGTTTTTGCAGTGGCGAGTTTTGATCCAACAGACAATTCTTCATTTAGTTTTGCAGTTGTGCGGTCTGGCATGCGAGACGCGCAAGCGGCTAATTTTTTCGGGCCATGGGGCGCGGCTTTAGCGGAATATAGCTACCAACTCTTTGGCGTAGGGTCGGTGGTTTTTGGGTGTATTTTTTTAGCCCAGGCATTGGCTTCGTTTAGGGAGCCTAAGCAAAAGACACGTTTTGCTCTTCGCATTTTTGGATATCCCCAACTTGTAGTTTGTTACCTTGGCCTCACCTGCCTCCTAAAACCTGAGTGGAAAGTGAGCGGTTCTATTTTTTACACCGGCGGGCTTGTTGGTCACTATATAGCAGGTGTTTTTGCGGGTTTTTTTGGCAATTGGGGCGGACGAACGGCATTGTTTTTTGGAGTTGTGGCTAGTTTGCCTTTGTGTTTGGGAATGCGCCCCGTTGCATTGATTTCAAAATTTGCTGGTTTTGCGCCACTAGGTCGATTGGGCCTTTTGATTGAAGAAATGCGGAGCGATGACTCCGAAAAAGTAGGAATTTCTAAGGCAAATAACTCGAATTTTTTTAGGAGAAATGAAGAAGCTAGTGAATCGGAAACAGAATTGAGAAATGAGAATAATGTCGTTACATTTAAGAGCTCAAACTCTGGTTTGCCCCGTGATCTATCTTTAGAAGACCAAGTGATGTCGCGAGTGCAGTTGCGAAATGATCACAAAATGGAACCCAAAAATGCGATTCTCAATTTGCCTCAGGTGGAGCAGAGAGTTGTTGGTGCGTCAGAATTTAAAGAACTTTTAAATATGTTAGATAGCCACCAATTGGCCGCAAAAGATTTTGAAGCTGAATCTGGCAGATTGACTGTTGAATCTGCAATGCTGGAAGAAAAACTTTCTACTTTTGGAGTCACTGGGAAAGTATTAAAGAGTCAGCCGGGGCCAGTAGTAAATGTGCATGAATTTGAACCGGCTCCTGGAATTAAAGTAACAAAAGTACTTTCTTTGCAAGATGATCTTGCTCTGGGCCTGAAAGCACAGAGTATTATGATGGCACCACAGTCGGGCAAGAGCACAATCGGTATAGAGGTACCAGCGCAAAAACGCGAAGTGGTTTCTTTAAGGGACGTCATGGAACAAAGTAATTTTCGTTCCAATGGTGCGCCTCTGCCAATGGCACTGGGCAAATTAGTAGACGGTAGCCCGCTCATCGCAGATTTATCTTCAATGCCGCATTTATTGGTGGCAGGGTCTACGGGGTCTGGAAAATCTGTTGGAATTAATACCATGCTTTTGTCTATGATAATGAGCAGAACTCCAAAGCAATTAAGGCTTATTTTAGTCGACCCTAAAATGTTAGAGCTTTCCAATTACGATGGTATTGGGCATTTGCTAATGCCAGTAGTGACTGAACCGTCAAAAGCTGCGGGAGCATTAAAGTGGGCAATTAATGAGATGGAACGAAGATACCGCATGATGAAAATGGTTCAGGTGCGCAATGTTGCGGGCTATAACGCGGCAGTCGAGGCAGGAGAAGCTCCGCTGGCAAGCGACGGAGAAACTATTATTCATCATATACTCCCATATATTGTAGTGGTAATTGATGAATTATGTGACTTAATGATGACTGCTCCAAAAGATGTGGAAGACAGTATTCAGCGCCTTTCGCAAATGGCACGCGCAGCTGGGATTCATTTAATTTTAGCAACCCAAAGGCCAAGTGTTGACGTGCTCACTGGCGTGATAAAAGCCAACCTTCCCTGCAGACTTTCATTTCAAGTGGCCTCTAAACATGACAGTCGCACAATTATTGAAACTGTCGGCGCCGAGAGACTTTTAGGTAAAGGTGACATGCTTTTCTTGCCACCTGGAACGAGTAAATTAGTGCGCGCTCATGGTGCTTATGTTGCAGATAAAGAAATCAATTCAATTATAGATCGGCTGAAAACGATTTACCCCGAAAATTACGCCAGCGAAGTAATGGAAGAAGTTGACAGGGTGTCGCAGGGAATAGGTCAAAAATCGGACAGCTCAAAGAATGACGGCAATGAAATTGACGGTAACGCCATGGACGAAAATGCCCTGTACGAGAAAGCTGTAGAATTTGCAATTGCAAGTGGCAGTGTCAGCACATCAAGTATTCAAAGGAATTATCGAATCGGATATAATAGAGCTGCGAGAATAATGGACCGTATGGTGAAAGAAGGTTTGGTGGGTCCTAGTGACGTGGCAGGTAAGCCACGCGCAATAATAGCTCCAGGTGCGTCTAGGTAAACAATTAAAGAGTCATGAAAGGAGACAAATGAATTTTCGATCTTTTGTATGCTCAATTAAGCCAATATCAGTATGTTTTATTGTGTTTTTAGGCTGTGAAACTGCTCGCGATGGTAACACCGCGCCTGGAGGAGCGCTTAATGGAAGGCTCGAAGTTTCGCGTCAATTTGTAAATACCGCCGAATATAAAAAAGCGATTGGCTTTTTAATTCCTATGTCGAAAGATTTCCCCGATAACACACAAGTTATGATGTTATTAGGCCTTTCTTATTTAGGTAACGGGAATATTGATGCTTCTGTGGATCAGTTTAAGCGTATAGTGGATTTAGAAAAAAATAATTTTGATGCGAAATTGAATTTAGGATATGGCTACATTATTAAACATAGATATGCAGATGCTCGTAAGGTTCTTAATGAAGTTGTAAAAGATGGGTCTTATTTGTACATGGAGCGGGTTCATTCCAATATTGGTTTAAGTTACCTTGAAGAACGAAAATATGATGCAGCTTTGTTGTCATTCGAAGAAAGTATTAAGTTAGATCCCACTTTTGTTCAAGCGCATTTTAATGCCGGAAAATGTTGGATTGTCAAAAAAAATTATGTCGCGGCAGAGTCTAGTTTTTCTAAAGCGCTAGATTTTTGTCCTGGTTGTGTGGAACCTACAATAGAAATGGCGCGAGTTTTGGCTTTATCTGGAAAAAAGAATAAGGCAGTTGAAAACTTAGAGAAAATGTTGAATGGAAAAATAGACGCTTCGAATGAAGCTAAGGCAAGACGTCTCTTAAATGAAATCAAACGGTGAAAAGGCAGGAAGCATGATGCAGCAAGGCAATACGGGCTTAAATGGTTTGGGTGTGACTCAGGCAGTGGCAGAAGATGTGGGACAACGGCTGCGAGAGGCGCGTGAATCGGGTCGCATTACAACTTCGAATATTTCTACAAGAATAAAAGTACGAGAACACTATTTAATTGCCATCGAGCAAGGGAGATGGGATGAACTCCCACCGGGGCTCAATGGACGCGGATTAGTGAGAATTTACGCCAAAGAATTAGCAGTTCATGTGGTTGAACTGGAGCCAAAAAATGGGAGTCAAAGTGGCACGCAGGAGCCTGTCCAGGCGTTTCAGGTTGTCAATCGAAACAGCCCTGCCGGTCGGGCATTGTCGAAAGCATCGATTGAATTAGTGCGGTCAATTCCACGCTCACCAACTACTTTGGCACCTCATATTTCACATAATAGAAAAACGTCAAAATTTGAAGTGCGAAATACTGTCGCACCTGCCATGTTATCTGATCGAGATGACGAAGAACCTTTAGATATTATTACGCCGGATGTAGCTAATATTTTAGGACTCAATTTGAGCGGAAATGGCGATGATTTTTCTGATTCAAATTGGCAATTGAAAAAAGCAGAGCATGTGGCAAGGCCCACAATTGTTCCAGATATTCCATCTGTAACGGCTGAACAAGTCGCAAGCGAAATGTTCGTGGGGCATGAGGCGCCTCATAAAAATGACACCAATCCCGTGGTTCAAGTGACTCCGCCATTGCCTGTGATACCAGTGGTTCAAGTGACTCCGCCATTGCCTGTGATACCAGTGGTGCAAGTGACTCCGCCATTGCCTGTGATACCAGTGGTGCAAGCGACTGAAAATCTGGTGAGCACAGTGCATGCTATGGCAAGTAGTCTTTCCAAAAATCAAGAAATTAAAATAGAGACCGTCGGGTTAGAAGAAGCCCCAGTTCATGTGAATAATTTTGAAGCCACCTCAAATTCAAGCGAAATATTAGGGCAGCAAAAGAGTAGAGTTTTTGCATATTCAGTTGCCGCTGCGTTAATGTTAATGGTTGGTGGCGGATTTATTTATCAAAAAATGAATCAAGCGGCTGATGTTTCAGAAGCCGTAGATGTGCAAAAAGAAACCCAAGATGCACAGCAGTCGGGTGCAGTGTCTGTTGAGGGCGAAAAGATAAAAGCGGAAGATCCTGTTGTAGTGCAAGGAGAATCAATTCCTAAAGTTGACGCAGCAAAGCCTGAATTGGTGAATGCGAGTGCGCCCATTGCTGCGCCCGAAGTAGCAGTTGCAATTGCGACCGCAGACTCTGCCGCGCAAGCCGTTGCTCTTCAGGCCGAAGCCGTAAAAGCACCTGCAATAGCTCCTGCAGCAGCGGTAGAACCACCAGCTCCTGCGGCACCAGTTGTTGCGCCTTCTGAAATTCATAAGGCAACATTAACGATTACAAATGAAGTGGGAATTCAGGTCATTTCGGACGGAAAAAAGGTCATTTCTGGAGTCCGCCCTGCTGGTGAATTGCCTATTGAATTTAGAAAATCTGCCGAAATTCTTGTAGAAGATGGCTCTCGGGTGAAGTTGAGTTATGGTGGCTGGGAACACGGCGTTTTGGGGCATGCCGGGAGAAAGCGCAGGCTTGTGCTTAATGCAGATGCGTTCCAGACCCCGCAATAAAGAAATCATCCGCCATGACTCTCGGACACAAGTTAAACTTAGAATATATTGAATCTCTTGCCTCGCAAATTTTACTCTATAAAAAACTTTATTATACCGGAAAAGCGGCAATTTCGGATGAATTGTACGATTCGTTGGAAGAGGAATTGCAAAAATTAGATTCAAAGCATCCGGTTTTGTCGCAAGTGGGTTATATTTTTAAGAGTGAAAATAATAAAATCCGACACGAGCCACCTATGTTATCTTTGGCTAAAACATACGACGAAAATGAGCTTAAAGAGTTTTTATTGAAATATCCGTGTGTCGCGAGCGACAAGCTTGATGGCATGGCTTTGGCTCTGGAGTACGACGGAAACGGCACTCTAAAAAATGCATCCACTCGCGGAAACGGCACACTTGGTGAAGACGTGACTGAACATGTGATGCATGTCTTAAGTATTCCCAAACGGCTAAAATTACCTCTTAAAATGAATGAATATACTTTTGAAGTGCGAGGAGAAGTGTTTTTCCCGCTCTCGAAATTTGAACCATTCTCGGAGCGATTTGAAAGTTATCGCAACGCGATTCCCGGAACCTTTGGCAGAAAAGAAGTTGAAGGTGCTGTTGACGTTTTAAGAGTGATTCGTTTTTGTGCATACGATTTTGTTGTCAAACGAGGCGGAGAAGCTGTATTAAAATCAAAAGAAATTTTTGATTTGTTTGAAATTAATCAGAATTCATTTTTAGAACGCTTAAAATTACTGGAACAACTTGGTTTTTATTCTGGATTTTCGGATAAATCGACTCTGAGGGTTGAAAAGAATGACGCCGAAAATATTTCTCAATTTCTGGTTTCTGCATTTTCTAGGGAGCGAGATTATGCCATAGATGGCTTGGTTTTTAGAATAGATGACGATATTTTATGGGAAAACTTGGGAAATACTTCGCACCACCCCAGAGGAAGCATTGCATTTAAACAGACTGGCGAAGTAGCAATAACAGAGATTATTAACATTCAGCAAAACGTCGGTCGTAGCGGAAAAATAAGCTTTCGAGCACAAATAAATCCGGTATTTTTGGCCGGCGCCACTATAAACTATGCGACACTTCACAATGCAGAATTTGTTGATGCAGGAGGATACGCGCCTGGGGCATTGGTTCGTATTAAAAGAAGTGGTGAGGTCATACCTTCGATTATTGGATTAGAAAAACCTGCTCCAAATAAATACGAATTACCAGAAAAATGCCCTTGCGGGTATTTGCTCACTCGTTCGGGGCCAGATCTTTTTTGCTACGAAAAACGCCCCTGCCCTGTTAAAGATCAAGAGAGCCTGGTTTATTTTGTTCAGACTCTCGATATTATGGGTGTTTCGGACAAGATAATTTTAAAATTACGAGAATCTGGTTTGGTCTCGCAGCCAGCAGACTTATTTAATCTTAAAATAGATGACTTTTTGCAGCTAGAAGGATTTGCGCCAAAATCGGCCGAAAATGCATTCAATGCCATTCAACTAAAAAGAAAACTTCCCTTGGCAGTGTTTTTAACTTCGTTGGGATTGAAGCGGGGTGGTGCTGTTAAATGTGCCGAAGTAGCTCGAAAATTTGAGTCCCTAGAAAAAGTCAGAAAATTGTGTGTCGACGATTTATTGAGTCAAAAAGGTTGGGCGCAAAAATCGGCCGAAGATTTTGTGACTTCTTTGTCCGAAAAAGCTCCGATTGTCGATGAATTATTAAAATATATAGAAGTGGAGTCTGATTTTTCGGAACAACTCATTGCCAAAAATAATGATCATCCACTTTTTGGCAAATCTGTTTGCATCACGGGTGAACTCAATAGGCCCCGTGAAGAGTATAAAATTTTGCTTGAAAAAGCGGGTGCAAAGCTCTCATCAGGAGTGACATCTAAGACGCATTTATTAGTTTGCAATGAGGCATCGAATTCAAGCAAATATTTGCAGGCAGTTAAATTAAATATTGAAATTATCAATGAAGCTGCTCTTGCATCTTTGCTGGTTTGAATTTTTAGATATAGAAATCAATGAATCCAAAAAACAAGAATTGCTAAAAGAGTGGGTAAAAGGGCGCCTAAAAAGAGATTCTTTGGATTTATTCCATCGGGTCCGAAGGAATCTTTTAATATGCCTGCACCTGCTGGATTTGGTGCGTTTGCAATTACTGTAAGACCGCCTCCCACAAGCGCACCTGCGACCAGATAATATTGCGATATAGGGCTGAGATGGGGCACTAAACCGCCTAAATATGTGAGGGCAGCGTTATCGGTGGCTGCCGTGAGTGCAGCGACGCCAAAATAGAGAGGGTGGTGCGAAAGAACTTGGAAAAGTTTTTCGAGCCACCAGCTTTGCAAATTGCCGAGAGTCATGAGTCCTGCGAGAAAAAATCCGACGAGCAAAGAATCGCGCAGTCTGAGACTGGATTGTTTTACCTTTGTGATTTCTGTAAATCCCATAAACAGTAAAAATATTCCCATAAAAAATTGAATGTGTTTGTGATAAACAACGGTTAATAACATAAATAAGATATGTGTTATAATAATGTAGAGAGGCATTTTAGATTTAGAATCGTGATGAGATTCTTTGATAGTTTTGATAAAGTTACGAAAATAGAACGTGCAGAGCAAAGTGGAAATAAAAATACAAATAATTGCTTTCAGGCCAAACTGAAAAAACATAAACGAGTTATTCCAGCCGAATTTATGGGCTACCATAAGCACTGGTGGAGCTGCGAAATTTGTGAGTGAGCCTCCAATAGAGACGCTCACGAATAATAGACCTAGAACGGAATATTTAAAGGTTTTTGATGCGTCTTTTGCAACCAGGAATTTTTTTATAAGGAGCGCTGTGACAGTCATTGCTGCGGGTTCTGTAATGAGTGAGCCTAAAAGTGGGCCCAAAAATAGTATGGTAAAAAATTCGCAGAGTTTAAAATTAATGCGAGAAAAAGATGAAATCAGAGTCGCGATTTCTGAAATTATAAATTGTGCGGCAAATAATATTGGTCTAGTAGATGCCATGCACATAATACAAAAGACAAAAGCAGGTTCTGCATAGTTGAGAGAATCAATATATTGCACGCTTGAGTTAATTCCTAAAGAAATTCCGCAAATTGCCAAAAATATTGCCGACCACAACCCAAACACGATTTCAACTTCTCCTAAGAAGTGAAAGAAATTGTGTGCTGCCGAATCAGGCTCAAATTTATGTCTCAATTTTGCAAATTTATGGGCAATAAATGTGTGGATTATGGCGATAAAAAAAATTGCGGTGGCCAAATACTGAACCCATTTGATTTGGGTGATGGCAATTTCATTGATTGGCAAAGTGGGTTCCTTGTAAATTTAAGGAGAGGTGTGAAGCCATTTTGCATGAATTAACGGAGTAAGCAAATCCTCCTCCATTTCGGAAAATGATGAGCGAGATCGAGCAAACACCAAACGAAAATGATTACGCTCCCTATTTGATAAGCTGTCTGACTGGAAAAAAGAGTTTGGTGATTTTGAAACGGATTGCTAAAAGCAACAAAAGACGAAAAATATTTAGCAATAATATGCAGCAATGCAATGGATTGGTTTAATGCAAATGCGATTCCTGGAACATTTGGGGACAGCAATGCTACTAGTGACAAGGGAGTGATGACCCATGTTACCAAGGGCAATGCAATAATATTTGCGAGGCATGAAATTGTGTATTGAGCCGGTTGCCAAAAGGAAAGTACAACAGAAATGAGCAAACTGCTTGCGAGGCTGCACAGTAAATATTGAAAAAAGATTTTTCTGATTCCGAACAATTTTAATTTGTGAAGGTATAAATTAATCACTTGTATAGAAAAAGACGACAATGCAGCACCAAGAGCCGAAAAAAGAAAACTGAAATCGTCCCACGGATTTTTCATAAAAATTGCAAATAGGAATAGTAAGAGACACCGAGCGCAAGTGTGGATTGAAAATGGGTTAGTTTTTCCGCAGATATTTAAAAAGAAAGTTTTAATAAAATGACTTTGCATAACGACACTGAGTAGAGCAACTCTCCACAGCGACCCCGTGCCTCCAAAAAGCAGTGAAAATGCCAGCGCCACAAAGAGTGAGAGTGCAAAGCGAAGAATTTTTTGAATTTTTAATGTTGTGGTGGCAGCTAAAACAGAGTGTAAATACTGCGCCGGAAGGGCTGCAAGTGGTTCGACTACACAAAGCAATAAAGGGACAAGTTGGCCTCCTGAAACACTCAGCACATGCGCAAGGCCGGTTGCTTGAAATGAAAATTGTTCAGAGAGCGACATTTTGCGCTGATTTAAAAGAAAACTTTGCGCCAAATTTGCTTCGGACATGTGCTGAAGAATAGGGATGAGTCTTTCGTGAAGTTCAGATTTTAACAAGCTTGAAATTTTAGAAAAAATTTGTGCAAAAAGGTCGAAATAATGATCGGAATTATTTTCTTGTGCGAAGCTGATTTGGCGCACAAATTCGTGTAAAATAATGGAAAAAACAATATTTATTATTAATAGCCAGATAAAACTTCTTTTGGAATTAGAAATATCTGGAATGCTGAGATTGATTCGCATTGTTATTTTTTTGTACCTTTGCATCCAAATAGAATTATCTTTATTGAGCACAACTCAGATAAAACGTTTTTTTGGAAGAATTTACAAAGGACAAATGCATTTGGAAGAAAAATTATTTAAAACAAGCGAACCGACAATGTGAGTCCTTCGCCTGTGGGCAATATTGTACTGCGAAAATTAAGTGTTTCGGCAATGAGACTGTTAAAATTCTTGATTCCCGTGCCTTCTTCTTCGGCTTCTTTAGACTCAAAAGTGTCTTGCAGCACAAGGCCCCAGGCAAAGGTATTGTCGGCCAAAATAGCGCCGCCAATTCGCACATTTTTTGCGGCCCATTTAAAATAATTGCAGTAATTGCATTTGTCTGCATCGATAAATACGAGGTCAAAAGGGCCTTCTGCTGAGAGATTTTCCATCGAATCTAAAGCTGGCCCTACCCGCACTCCACACTTTTCGGCAACACCTGCTTTTTGAAAAGATTCCCGTGCTATGGCAGCATTTTTTTCGTGCAATTCGAGCGAAATAAGTTTTCCGTCCGCAGGTAAGCCGCGCGCAATACAAACCCCGGAGTAACCGCCTAAAGTGCCAATTTCAAGCACTTTTTTTGCTCCAAAAGCACGAGTCAGCACCTCCAGGTGCAATCCATCCATTGCTCCCACATGAATTATGGGTAAGCCGGCAGCCGTGCTGCGAGTTCTGATTTCGGCAAGAATAGAGTCTTCAGGTTTAAAGAGGCGGAGGGCGTAAGGCGTGAGTTTAGGGTCGCCGTTGCCAAAAGCTTTGATAGGAGCTGACATGATTAGAATTTCTTACTGACTGAGGCCACTCACGCTCATGATCATCTGATCGTGCCAATGGTAGCGAAGTTTTATGAATCCCTTATTAAAGTCTTGGTCGCGTTCTGTCACCATTGTGCCGAAGGGATTTTTAACTTGGCCATCGATGTTTGCGGCGTCGAAGTTAATTTCAGTTTTGTCTTTGAATTTAACTTTTTTAGAACCTTCGAGAGAACTTTGTGCTGGCTTTTTGGGTGGTTGCGCGTGTGCTGAAAAGGAAGCTGCACAAAGGATGAGCGCAACTGTAACGCCGAAAGTAAAAAGTCCAGATTTTAAGGAATGTCTTTTCAAATTAAAAAGCCTCCAAAGGAGTATAAACTCTTGTTTGAACGTCTTATCGGCTTTTGTTTGAAAATCTAAAGTGAAACTTGAGGGTGGGCAAAAATGGCCTAAATTCAGTTGTGGTCTGAGGCTTTGAGGTAAACAGTTCTCAATTTGCCTTCTCCACGACTTTCAGTCTCAAGTCCTAATTCCGTCGCGAGGCTGTGTTGCTCTCGGCGGATGAAGGAATTCTGAGGTTTGAGTGCCATTTCTGTAAGAGTGCTCTCTTTTTTAAATCGAGCTGCGGCTTTGCGCACTTCTTTGAGTGCCTCGTTAAGAGACTCTTCGGTTGACGCAGGCTTTTCGCGATCGTGAGGACGGTCGCTTTTAAAGTCGCGCCGGGGCTGTGGGCGGTCGCTTTTAGCATGCTTTTCGGGTCGAGATTCGGTTGGTGCAGACGCTACTGGAGCAGCGGAAGAAGTAGAAGCCGCAGGTGCTTCGTCGCGACGGCTCGGCCGAGATGTGCTGTCTTTTGAGTTAGAACTTTTGCGCGGACCATTGCGGCTTTGCGAAGAATTCGAACTGGAGCCGCGACTCGCTCCTTTAAAGTTTTTGTAAAAGAGATCGCCTACGGGTGGGCGGATACGCCAATCAATTTCTGCTTTTGGTGTTTGAAATTGATAGTGCCAGAAAGCGTAACTCAACATGGCTTCGGAGTGGTCGCCAAATTTATTGTTTACGCCATCAGCAATAATGTCCCAAAGTTCGCTCGCATAAATTTCATCTTGCGTGGGTGCGTTTGCATCGTCGTCGTTAGAGTCTGATTCGACATCAAGCGGAAAAAGTGCAAATAGCTCTGTGGCTTCTTGCGTCGATTTTAAAGATTTTTGGAATTTCGCAATTGCTTCATTAAGAAGCGGGTATTTACCCGAAAACTCAATGGGAACTGCTGGAATTCGGGGGAGCCCAAAGCCAGTATATTGCTTTAGAATATAATCTATATCTGCAAATAAAGTAGTGATTGCTACAGTAAAATAGCTGATAGTTTCGAGATCAATGTCTTCGTTGCGACGAAACTGCGGAGAAATTTTTGCGTGGTGCGAGATGATAGAATCAATTTCTCCACACATCACTTTCAAAGATGGTTTTAGTGGCCGTTTATAGGTTCCAAAAAGTATGGAATCCCAGCGCAAATGCGAATTAAAACTGCCATTTTTAAGAGTGCGTGCAACGTCGGCTTCACGGCAGGCATACAAAAAAATATCTGGCTTAAGGCGGAGTTTGGGGATGGAAATCACGTCTGCTGACTCTCCACTTTAGAAGGTGTACTGATGGCAAGAGGGAATCTTGACCCTGCCAGCGTACCTCAATGAAGGGGCTTTGTCTTGACCATCGCAACATTGCTACCGCGACTCGACGCACTGCGCAACAAGGTTGTGCAAACACCTCAAACTCCTGGCGTCTACATTCATAAAGATGCAAAGGGAAAGATACTTTATGTGGGGAAGGCTCGCAATTTGCAGGCCCGCTTGCGGAGTTACTTTACAGGCTTGGAAAGGCATTCGCCCAAAACCCGAGCATTGGTTGAGAAGATTTGGGAATTTGAAGTGATTTTAGTAGACAGCGAAAACGAATCGCTGCTCCTAGAAAACAATTTAATTAAGCACAACAAACCGCCTTATAATATATTATTGCGCGACGATAAAACTTACCCTTATTTAAAATTAACGGCTCAAGAGCAATGGCCTCGGCTGCTTTTGACTCGAAAAAGAAAAGAAGACGGTGGTATTTATTTTGGCCCCTATTCAAACACAGGCGACGTTTACAGTTTGTTGGGCGTGGTAAATCGGTTTTTTACTTTGGTAAAATGCACTCCTAATATTTTTAAAAATGTAAGCAGACCTTGCAATTATTACGATATTAAAAGATGCCTAGCGCCTTGCAAATTGGCTGTTGAAAAAAAAGATTACGACAAACAAATCGATACCATTGCCGCCTTGCTTCGCGGAAAATCGAACGAAGTGGTATCGCTCCTTAAAAAAGAAATGCTTGTATTTGCCGAAAATTTGGAGTTCGAAAAAGCCGGTGAAATTCGCGATCAAATGATAGCCATTGAGAATCTTTCTGCTAAACAAAGTGTGTCGCTTACGCCTGGATTTGATGCCGATGTCATTGCTGTCTATTGGCAAGATGAATCGGCGAGTTTTTATGTTTCGCAATTGCGCGACGGACGTGTGGTGGGAGGGCAGAGTTTTTGGTTTGGTGAATTGCAAGAAATTTCTGATATTTATGAGCAATACTCGAGTGAAAATGCAGATTTACAAATTAAAAATCGGAAAGAATATTTAGAATTAAAACGAAAATCAACATTTTTAGCCTTTGTGTTTCAGTACTATCAGACCCGCGAAATACCAAAATGGGTAGTGGCTCCCTATGGTAACGAAGGCCTTTCGCAAGACCAGCAGCGTTTGGTTCGTGCCTATTTGCGCAGCGTCTCGGAGCAATCGGCCAATGTGGATATCCTGTGGAAAACTTTTTTACCAGCTGAAATTGCTGTAAAAAATAAATCGGACAAAATGCTTTCGGACAATTTTAAAGCCCTTTGCAAAATGGCCGAAAGCAATGCGTTGAATCGGTTTAGAGACCATTTAAAAGTCGATGAAAAGAGTCAGAAATCTATGCTTGCCTTGCAAGAATTTTTACATCTTTCAGCTTTGCCAAGATGGATAGAATGTTACGATATTTCGAATTTTCAGGGCAGTGAAAATGTGGCTTCGCAGGTGGTGTTTAAAGATGGCAAATCAGAAAAAAAGAGTTACAGAAAATATATTATTAAAGATGTTGTTGGGCAAGATGACTTTGCTTCGTTGCGTGAAGTGTTAAGGCGTAGGTTTAAAGAGGAAAATAGAGAATTATTACCCGATTTATTGCTCATCGATGGCGGTGAACCCCAAGTGCGTGAAACAAGTTTGCTTATGGCGAGTTTAGGATTGTCGCATGTTAGTTTGGTCGGAATTGCAAAATCGCGCACAAAAAGAGATTTTAAAAACGTAAATGTTGAGTCAAGCTTTGAAAGGATAGTTTTGCCAAAAATGAGCGGAACGTATCCGGACATTAAAATTGAATTCGAAACTCGCATTTTAAAAGTGGGGTCGCCCGAATATAGCTTGCTCACTCAATTGCGCGACGAAGCCCATCGTACTGCTATCACTTTTCACCGCAAACGGCGCGACAAAAGTTCATTTAAATCTAAAATTGGTGAAATTCGCGGCATGAGTGTCGCACGCAGACGCGAACTTTTTATGGCATTTGGTTCCATTGATGACATGAAAAAAGCGAGCATTGAAGAGCTTCAGGCTAAAGTAAAAATTCCAAAAAGCGTGCTTTTAAAATTATTAGAATTTTTGAATCAAATGGGTGAAAAGGCTAGTAACGAGTAAAGTTTGTGGGTATATTTATAATTTTAAAGAAAATTTAAGAGCTGTTTTTGCATAATGAGACGTACCAAAAAAGAAAAAATAATTGATTCCATCGGGGTGGCGTGTCGAACGAAACTTTATTCCATCTGCTAATTTGGTTGCGCGGAGCCACTGAGAGATAAGCTGAATTGGTGAAGGTGTCTTTTGCAATTTCCACTCTGCACTTAACGGGCTCGCAATTGCCATTGCTTTGAGTGAAAATCCGGCAATAAATGCAGAATCAAGTTCCGGTATGACTTCGTCTAAATCAAACAATCGAAAATCTTCTTTTTTTTCGGTGAATGATATTTCAAATAGAGATGGTCGCACTAACCCCGGGGCTGCTGCCTCTGATGGGAGACCCATTTCCTCAAGTACAGTAATTTGTGAATTAGACATGTAGAGCCCAGGTGAAATTCTTGTGCACAATTCTCCGTATGCGTTGCACACTTGAGCTCCGCCGACATTAAGGCGCCCGCCTGCAGATGCGGTCCCTATCATGTCAAGTGGGTCGATTCCCCAAATACCCCGGTATGCGCAAAAATTAATGCGAGAAATAGTTTTTACCCAATTTAAACTTACGGTGCGAGATAAAAGGAACTCATAAACTTTTTTTGTCTGTATTTTTAAATTGTGCAATTCAATAAATTTTAATTTATCTTCAGACGTAATGAAATTGAAAATATCGTTTTCGTCAAAAATGGGAATAGTGCTTCCCATTTTTTTATTTATTACAACGAGTGATTTTTTATGGCGTTTAGTACGCTTGTCCAATTTCTTTCCCTAACCATTTGAGAAGTAATTCACACACCAACTTGCCTTCTTTTCTCATGGCAACTTGAAAAGGACTGAGGCCAAAAAAGTGTTGATTGGGCGAAAGCATCCAATCTCTGGCTCGATCTTTATCAAGAAAAAGCTCTGCTGCGAGGTCTGCAGCTGCCACAAAGGGCAAAATTCGCAATTGAATGTCTTCTTTTGAAAGTCGAACTTGCTCTAAATACAATGACGTGCGAGCGATTTTTAGCTGACGAGAGAGGTCGCTTAAGTCTGGTTTTTGCCCGCCTGAAGAAATAAATTCCAAAAATTGTTTTGGCTTGAGCATTGATTTATCCGAAGAAAGTAAACCAAAAATGTTTTTGAGTGACCCATGATCGGATAGTTCAGATTTTGTCATGTTGGCCTCCCTTATTCTTGATCGTATCGGCAGTACTCTAAGTTTAGCAAAAAATGTCATAGAGTGTCAATGACTGTCTTTTTTTGTCGAAAAATTTCGGTAGTACGCTAAAATCATTGTGTTATTGGGTGGGGTGATGAGGTCGCTTTTATGGTCTATTTTTTTTAGATTTATTGAGTGCGTTTTTGGAATTCCGAATTCAAATAGGATAGTTAGTTCCCATTTGCAATTTCGATTCTTGATAATTTTGACTTAAATTGTGCTTCTTCCTTCGGAGAACTCACTCAAATTGAGTTCGCTCAAACTCAAGCGCAAAGAAACTCTAAAGTACCATCGAGGGCGCTCCGATCGTTTTATGGAGGTGAAATATGCGGGTTAACTTGAGGTGGTGCGCTTTAATAATTTTAGTTTCAACGGGTTGTATGACATCACGTGATCAAGCGGTGTACTTTGGTCGTTTTTGTGCGCTTGGAGAGTCTGATTCTTGCGCCGAGGAAGCCTATTGGCTCTGGAAGTCAACTGAGTCGCAGGAAGAGGCAAACAAGTATCTTATCGAGCTGGGTTTGCTTTGTCACCAGAAGGTATTAGCGGCTTGCAAAAAGGGAACTATGGCTGCTGGGGATGGCTTTGCGGATATTGTCGAGAAGGCCGATGCAAGCCTGCAGCTTAGACTAGCTGAAGAAAAATTGCGCAAAGAGCGGCGAGTCGCTCTAGTTCAGAAGTTCGATATAAAACTTATTGAATGTAAAAATTCTGAGTCATCAGCGCCTTGCCTTGTTGGATTGAATGAGGCTGCAGTTGAAGATGAGGCAGAATATGTCGCTAAGTTTGCAAAATTCGGATGTATCAAAGGAGCTCAGCATGCTTGTTCAATATTGATTGAGTCGGAACAGAAGAGAACTCGGCTTCAACAAGCTGAGATTGCGAACCAAAATTTCGAATTGCAAAAAACGCAGGAGCGCGAAACACAAAGGCGTCATAAGGAGGACCAAAATGCCGCCGCCACTTTGCAGCTCTCAAATCAAATCCAGCGGGCGCTCAAGCGGCCCTCAGTCACAAATTGTAAGACGACAGCGCAAGGTGGAATGAACTGTACGACGTCACCGTGATTTCTCATGAGCAATTGCAATGACAATTAAAAACTGGCTTAGAATTATTTTTGAAATCAAATCACTCAATATATAAATATTTATTCTGACAGTTTATTTGCTCAAGCACAACTGAGCGCCGATTAAATGTAAGGGATGTGCTGCGGTGTTTTCTTGATCTTGGGTATAAAGTGTTTGGTTTGAGTGGGGAGTCAGTAGTCGATCAGCTTGAATTTCAATAGCGGATGAATCTTCCTTTTATGCTTCTTAATGATTCTAAATTCATTCTTGAAAAAAAATTATATTTTCCAACGTTTTTGAGCGGAGAGAAAAATTTTTACAAACGCGCTGACTTGGTTGCGTTTGAGAAATTAATTTTTGCACTTTTTTCAGAATATTCGAATGTAAAACAATTCTCGAAAAAACAAAAAACATTTATGAGCCACGCGCAATGAGAACACCTTGCCGCTAAAGATGAGTGGCTGCAAGATTTGGTTCTTTTCATCAAGTCTGACTTTGAAAGAAAAAAGAATATTGGTGGCTTAAGCCTAATCATAGCCGACGAGGGCATCTGTAAGAATTTGGGTTCTCTTTTCTTATTTTGTTCGTTTTTTTTTGGCGCATTGTTCTATAATTTTGCAAATGTTACTTTATTGCCTGAGCTTTGATTCGGTAAATTGATTTTCTTATTTTTGCTTAGGAATTTTTTTATGAATAAATTTGTCTCGGCTTCAATTATGAGCACGCTTGTTTTTACGACACTAAATCATTGTAAAAGTCGAGGTTTCAACTCAGATTCTGATGTGCAAGCGGTGATTGAAAATCAAGATTGGTACGAAAAAAAAATAGGCATTTCGGGCGCGCAAAATCCGGATGATATGTCGACAGCCGCACTTTTAGACGTCCGAGGTGTTGGAGATTCTGGCGTTGATGTGGGCCCGATGGAAGATGTTCCGCAATTGTGGCGAGCAGATCTTTCATTTGTAAATCTTGAGAGCATTGT
>JAYTOT010000124.1:0-2390 GCA_043747645.1 Pseudomonadota bacterium
ATTGCATTCAAGCGCCCGTGATTTAAAATCTTGAAGTGTTGGATTTTCGGTATATTTCGTATTCGTCGGCAAAGGTAAATTTACTGTGGCAAAAATGAAGCTGAGAACAAGAGAACGCAAAAATTTGGAAGCACATTGGTCTGTGCAAGGAATGGACTGTGGAGGCTGTAAAACGACAATTGAACGGGTTCTGACAAAAACCCCAGGTGTTTTATTTAACGAAGTTCAATTTATGGCCCAAAGGCTTCATGTTAAATTTGATTCTAATGTCACAACCGTGATTGAAATTTCACAATTAGTAACCCGATTGGGATTTACAATTGAATTAATCGACGGCAGGTCTGCTCAATTAAAAGTCAAAAATATTGTTGAAAATGTCCCAGTTTCAAAAGTTGCGCAAAATAATTCGGAACATCAGCAGCAAAATTTTGAAAATCTTCTCAAAAATAGAAAATTTTCCTCTGTTGTTGTGGGCTTGGTTATAATAGTAATTTCATATTGTGCAGAATATGTAGATAAAAATTTCGGAAACTACATTTGGACATTGGCAGTTCTTATATTGGGATTTCCCACTTTTAAAAAAACCTATGTAAGCGCACGCAATGGGGCGATTTTTACCATTGAATCGCTTATGTCATTGGCTGCAATTGGCGCTATTTTTATTGGAGCTGCGTCTGAAGCTTGCATGGTTGTTTACTTATTTTTGGTTGGGGAGTGGCTCGAATCTGTAGCAACGGGAAAGGCGCGGGCAAATATATCTTCTCTTTTAAATTTGGCACCTCCCAGGGCCTTAAAAGTTTTTGATGATAATATAGTCGAAATTAAAGCCGATGATTTGTGCATTGGAGATATTGTCGAAGTCCATTCTGGCGCTAAAGTGCCAACAGACGGAATTATTCTGAGTGGCTACACCGAAATCGATGAGTCGGTGGTTACTGGTGAGTCTGTTCCTGTTTATAAAACAGTTGGCAGTAGTGTACTTGCTGGCACATTAAATGGTGATGGGCTCATTCGCTTCAAAGTTCAAAAAACTACAAAAGAAAATACAGTTGCAAGAATCATTCAAATGGTGCAGGCAGCAGAGGGGCGGCGTTCGCCTGTGGCCCGATTTATTGACGAATTTAGCCTTTGGTACACTCCAATTGTTGTCATATTTGCTGCTTTGGTAGCAATCGCGCCGCCTTTGATTATTTCGGGGCAAGAATGGCAGACTTGGATTTATCGCGCACTTGGTGTTTTGCTCATTGGTTGCCCTTGTGCTTTAGTTTTATCTGTCCCGGCTGCAGTGACTTCGGCCATTGCGTGGGGAGCAAAGCGGGGGTTGCTCATTAAAGGAGGTGCTGCTCTAGAATCTATTGGTAAAGTGCGCACTGTTGCATTCGATAAAACTGGTACCTTAACTGAAGGCCGCCCGAAAATTACCAATGTTATTTCGCTTCAAGAGCATTTGACGCAGGAATATGTCGTACAATTGGCTGCTTCTTTGGAGCAAGGCTCAACACACCCCATAGCAATTGCCATTCGTAAAGCAACCGACCAAAAATTGAGTCCCATAAATTCAAGCCGAGTGATTCAAGGATGTGGCGTTGAAGGAATTATTAATTTAAAATCGTATATTATTGCTTCGCCAAAATACGCATTTGAATTGGCTGAAAAATTAAATGTTAGTATTGAAGATCTGAAATTAAATGTGGAAAAAGAGCAGAAAATAGGTTGCACAGTTATTTTATTAGTCGAAAAAAAGGAGCCTGAAAAGCTGAGTTTTATTGCGCAATTTTCGTTGCGTGATGAAATTAAAGACGACGCAGAAAAAGCTGTATTAGCACTTAAAAATATGAATATAAATACAGTGATGCTTACTGGAGACAATATTGATGCAGCAACAATTATCGGAAACAAATTGGGCATTGAAACAAAAGCTGAATTGTTGCCTGAACAAAAAATGCAGTTGTTAGAAAATTATAAGAAAAACGGCTTTGTTGCCATGGTTGGCGATGGGGTGAACGACGCTCCAGCCTTGGCTGCAGCCACAGTTGGCATTGCCATGGGACGCAGTAGCGATGTTGCCATTGAAACGGCCGATGCCGTGCTTTATGGGGACAAAGTGGACCACGTAGTGCGGCTTATAAAATTATCGCGATTTACGCGCAGAGTGATTGTTCAAAATGTATTTTTTGCAGTTTTGCTGAAAATTATTTTTTTAGTGACCACTCTGTTCGGATTCACGGGGCTTTGGTTAGCAATTTTAGCTGATACGGGCGCAACGGTTATTGTTACTTTAAATTCTCTCCGGATTTTACTCCGGAAAGAATAATTTTTACCGCGGAAAGAATAATTACAATCCCATTGCTTTTTTGAGCGTGATTCCCATTTCGCCAGGGCTCATGACA
>JAYTOT010000125.1:0-2904 GCA_043747645.1 Pseudomonadota bacterium
TTTAAATTGTCAAATGAAAATCTTAATATCATGTAACTGATCGAAACTTATGTCTTTTTTAATCTAAGAATTTAAAACTTTGAACTGATGGATGTGGGACTGTAGCCAAATTCACGAGGCTTGACGATCGCGCCTACCAAAAGTACATCGTTAATGATGTTTCTCAATCTAACCCCATTCCAGTTGACGATGTTCAGTGTCCAATTTCGGTTGAAGAAATCATTTCATTTTTGCAAACAAACACTACTCCAGTGAGTATTGGCGGCGGTCATTTCAGCATGGGTGGGCAAACTGCTAGCCCGGGTACAACGCACTTCGACATGCGAAAACTCAACAAGGTGTTGGCTTTTTCTATTGCTGCAAAAACAATTCATGTGCAATCGGGAATTCGTTGGGTCGATATCCAACGATTCATTAACCCATACAATTTGTCAGTAAAGATAATGCAATCCTATGCTAATTTCACCGTCGGAGGCTCGCTAAGCGTTAATGCTCACGGACGGTACATTGGGTTAGGCCCCATCATTCTTTCTGTGAGAAGAATAGTCATTGTTTTAGCAGACGGCACCAAAATCTCGGCGACTGAAACAGAGAACCAAGACATCTTTTATGCGGCTATTGGAGGCTACGGCGGAATAGGCGTTATTGTGGAAGCCGAACTTGATTTGGTCGACAATGTAAAAGTCGAACGTCAGTCTGAAAAAATTTCAATTTCGGACTATCCGGAATATTTTACGCAAAAAATTGGAACATCTAAGGGGGTGGTATTTCACAATGCCGATATCTATCCACCTACCTATAAAAGGGTAAATTCCGTTACTTGGTCAGAAACAACTCGAGACTTTAAAGGTAAATATACTCTTCAGCCAGTAAAACGGGTGTACCCCATTCATCGCTATTTTTACTGGCTCTTTACTGAAACATTCATGGGCAAACAAATCCGAGAATATCTTCTTGATCCCGTCCTTTATTCCAAGAAAATTGTGCACTGGAGAAACTTTGAAGCTGGCTACGACGTCTCGGAGCTAGAACCAGCAAATCGCATTTTCACAACTTTTGTATTGCAAGAATATTTTATTCCAGTGAAAAACTTTGAGAAATTTGTTCCGCTCATGGCTGAAATCTTCCAACGTCACAAAGTAAATATTGTTAATGTATCTGTCCGCCATGCGCTTCCTGATTCGAATTCTCTGTTGAGTTGGTGTCGAGAAGAAGTTTTCGCATTTGTCGTTTATTACAAACAACGCTTGCGGGAAAACGCCAAAAACCGCGTCGCCGTCTGGACCAGAGAAATGATTGACGCTGCTATTTCGGTAAATGGATCGTATTATTTGCCTTATCAAATTCATGCGACAGAAGTGTCTATGGTGGGTTTGTACCCAGCTGGGGCACTGCCCCAGACCCCGTTTCGGCCTCAAATGATTATTATTTGACAAACGGAGTCATTTGAGGCCGAGCTTTTTGACAAGAAAATAGAAAATCCTCCTTGTGTGCTAACTCAAAAAGGAGGATCGTATAGTGAATCAATACTACGGCAAAACGGTATACATTGGCTTGGATGTGCATAAGAAAAGTTTTGCACTGTGTGCAATTTCTGACGGTAAACAAGTTGGCAAAGCGTCGATGAATTCTTCGCATGAAGGACTTCTCAGCTATATTGCTAAACAATTTGCTGCCGCCCATGTGATCTTGGCCTATGAAGCTGGATTTTCTGGATATTCCCTGCAAAGATTTTTGGAAGGAAATGGTATTACTTGCTTGGTTGTGCATGCTGCATCAATCGAAGTAAGCTCGAGAGACCGTGTAAAAACGGACAAAAGAGATGCTGCAAAGATTGCAGTTCAACTTGCGCAGGGTCGACTTGAGGGAATACGAATTCCGTCGCTCGCCGAAGAAGAGCATCGAAGTGTCTCACGAGGACGAGAGCAAATTGTAGCTTTACGCTCTGATATTGCAAGACAAATAAAATCGAAATTGATGTATTTTGGCCTTCTTGCCGCCGATGACAAAAGGCTTATTTCTGAAAAATTTTTGAAGGAAATAGAACAAATAGAGTTGCCTGGTGAAATTAAGTTTGTCCTAAAATCATTTGCAGATATCTGGCGTGACCTCACTAATCGAATTAAAACATTTGAGGCGATGCTAGAAAAACAAGCTGAAGGTGATCAAAAAGCAGAGTCGATCTACCGATCTGTTCCGGGAATTGGAAAAGTTTCGAGCCGGCTTTTAGCAAATGAATTAGGCAATCTAAAACAATTCTCGAGCGTAGAAAAGCTCTATAGTTTTACAGGACTCACGCCGTCAGAATATTCCTCTGGAGATAGTGTTCGAAAGGGTCATATTAGTCGCCAAGGGTCATCGCGCATAAGAAAAACATTGGTCGAATGCGCATGGCGAGCGGTCGAAAATGATCCCGCATTAAAATCTGATTTCGACCGAATTGCAGTAAGGGCCGGCAAAAAACGAGCAATTGTAGCTGTAGCGAGACGTCTTATTGGTAGAGTTAGAGCCTGTTTTCAAAATGATTGTCAATATCAAATTGGGTACGAACCAAAAGTGGGAGAAAACAAAATGCAGCGGATTTAATTCAGCAATGATGATTCAAGCAATTTAAAAAATTTATTTCGCCAATGGTAGACTAACTCACGAGCTTCAAATGTGACCGCGCAATTTTTCTTGTAACTTGTATTGCAAAATACAGACTACGGCCAGAAGTATGCGGCGCTTTGAATTTCAATGAAGACGAATGAGTCACTTGTGACGGTGCTACGGCATTGATCACGGATAGCAGATTGTTTACTTGAAATACATTTTTAGAATCGCTTTCGTACAAGAGAAAAAACCGAATAAAGAAATAAAAAAAATATGCTAAATGCATATTTAAGGAGAATTTTTTATTTTCTT
>JAYTOT010000126.1:0-11479 GCA_043747645.1 Pseudomonadota bacterium
ACCAATGTGAGCATTGAGGTTAGAGCTGAACTTTCGACTTTGCTCACATTAAATTTTCAGATTTTCAAAGAATCCCAGCTTCTGGCCGCGTGAAGTATAACCTTTACACTCTTGCCGACACCATGCGCGTTGCGGCAGATCTCAATTCTCGGTACATTGCAAAATGGTTAATAAAGTAACGTCTTTTTACATTTTTTCTGATGCCGAACGGATTTTAATGTCGAAAAAATTGTCTTTTACGCCTTATTTACTCATTTCTGGCAGTGTATTATCGAACACTGTCTTATTTATGTCTCTAGCTGTTTTGACTCTTTTTCTGGTTGAAACTGGATTTACCAACAAACAAATCGGCTTCTCCGTTGGACTCATGGCACTTGCAGCATCAACTCTGGCGCTGGTGAGTTGGAGAATCGCACGCCCACTTGGCAATCGGTTCGCCATTTTTCTTGGCATGGCACTGTGCAGTTTTGGATATTTTGCACTCGCAAATTCAAGCACTTTCTGGAGCCTTATTGCCTCATGTTTTACCATAGGGTTTGGCAAAAGCATTTTCGAACCCATCCTTAAAGCATCAATGAGTAGATATCCGCTTGCTGGCAAACCAGAACTCATGTTTCGCATGAGGTACCTGAGCATTTGCGCAGGAGCTTTTTTGGGCCCCTTGGCGGCAATGGCATTTGCAGAAAAGCGAGCAGTTATTTTTAGCACTAGTGCAATTTTAATTTGCTACGCGGTTATGTTTTTTATGGTTTTTCCTTCCGATGATGAATCGGAAAATGATAAATCGGAAAACAAAAACCCAGAATTTCTTGAGAGTCACAAATTTGTGCGCGACAGAAAACTAATCATTCTCACCCTCGCAGGAGGAGGGGTATTTTTGGTGTTCTCATTATTTGAAATTATTTTCCCGCTCGTTTTAAATCAAAATTTTAAATCTGCCACTCCAGTGTTTCGTACCCTTTTAATGACAAACGCTTTATTAGGTCTTATTTTACAATACCCGGCAATCATTTTGAGTAAAAAATATTCCACAGAAGTCCTTGCTGCCTGGGGCTGTTACCTTTTTGGCACCTCATTTATAGTTTTTGCAATGGCAAAAAGTAGCTGGCCAACCTGGATTTTCGCGACATTTATTTTTACCTGTGGCGAAGCCTTGGCCCTACCTGCCAGCGATATTTTAATAGATAAAATTTCATCAGATAAGCAAAAAGCGGCCTATTTTGGCTTTGGTGAATTGCGCCAGTTGGGCTTTTTTGTGGGGCCATTTGCGGGAGCGTTTATTTTAGATGAACTCGGCTCAACTATTTTATGTGTCATCTCAACAATTATTATCGCACTAGTTTCTATTTTTTTCCTGAATGTGTTTCCAAAAAAAAAAGAATTTCTGAGTTGAATTAAAAAAAATAAATTGCTCGTTCGCACTTTTTCAAAATCCCATCATTGACTCTGCAATGCGTTAGTCTTAAAGTATGCTTGTCTATTTGTCCATTGACAAACAACTTAATCTTTTTTTGCCCAGAAGGCCGCATGAAGCAAAATCCAAAAGCACCCACAGCTCACCTTCGTCCGGTTTTCGAACGGCAGGCCCATTTGTGCAAAGCTTTGGCACATCCTGTGCGATTAGAAATTCTAGAACTCCTCGGAACACAAGAAATGTCGAGCTCTCAATTGTGCGATGTTCTCGAAATTCCAAAGGCAAATGCCTCACAACACGTGCAAATCTTAAGAGATGCCAAATTGGTCAGAGTCGAAAAAATTGGCACAAGCAACCTGCTAAGCTTAACCATGCCCGGCATCAAAGAAGCATGCACAACTGTGCGAAACCTACTTATGTCGCAACTCATTCAAGAGAAAGAGCAGCAGACTGAACTACGTGATATTCTCAAAAACGATTTAAAAAACAAGAAAGGCAAAATCAAATAATGCTTATCAAATGCTCAGACTTTGCAGACAAATTTAATACATGTACATCAGAAAAATGCCTCATCGATGTCCGAAACAGTGACGAAACATCACAAGGAATTCTTGCTAAAGCAATTCATATACCTCTGCCTGAACTTGCAGGAAAATATTCCGAAATCCCAGTACGTAAAAACATTTTTATTTATTGTCGTTCAGGAAAAAGAGCGGCAGCAGCGGCAGAATTTCTTGAAAAAAATGGGTTTTCAAACATTTTTGTGTCGGCCGATGGCGGTTTTGACCAACTTAAAAACATTATAGAGGTCGCGAAATGAGAACGCATTTCGGAGAAACGCATTAAAAAAACTGTACCCGTAAATCTGCTCTCCGGTGGAGAATAAAACATGATTCTTTGGCTCGGGTATATTGCAAGTATTTTAATTGGAATTGCCCTTGGCCTACTTGGTGGAGGTGGAGGAATTTTAACCGTTCCAACTCTTCATTACCTTTTTAATATGAATGCCGAAATTGCAACGGCTTCGTCGTTGGTCGTTGTTGGCATCACAAGTTTATTGGGCGCAGCAAAAGCAGCTCACGCCAAAGAACTCGATTTTCGCAAGGGAATTTTTTTTGCTACACCCGGATTTATTTCTGTATTCCTTTCAAAAAAATTTATTGTGCCGGCAATTCCGTTGTTTTTTAACTTTTTTGGCCTTGAATTCTCGAGATCTTTTATTTTAATGATTTTATTTGCACTGGTAATGCTATTTTCCGCATTGGCTATGTTTAAAAAAAAATCTCTAGATTTAGCACCAAAAGAATCACCAATACCAGTAAAATTTGCAACCAGAAATATTTTAATTCAGGGATTTATTGTTGGTGCAGTAACTGGGCTTGTAGGAGCAGGAGGAGGGTTTTTAATCGTGCCAGCCCTTACAATTCTTTTAGGGCTTCCTATGCGAATTGCAATTGGAACTTCTCTTTTTGTAATTGCATTTAATTCTACAATAGGAGTGCTATCAAGTCTTTCAAGCGGAATAATATTCGATTGGCAAACTCTCTCCATTGTCGCTTCACTATCTATTTTCGGCATGATTGCTGGTCTGTTTCTTAAGCAAAAAATTACCGATTCTTTACTTAAGAAGATCTTTGCGTGGCTCGTTTTACTTATGGCTATTTTTATATTTACAAAGGAAATATTATGTTTGTTCAAGCATTAATTGGCGGACTTATCATAGGAGTCGCAGGCGCACTTTTGCTTTTGTTTAACGGCAGAATTATGGGTGCAAGCGGCATTGCAAGTTTATTTATTTCAAAAATTCTTCAAAGAAAATGGGCTTCGCACCAGCAACAATTTGAGTTGGCCTGGCGCGGATTTTTTCTGTTGGGAATGATTCTCGGAGGAGTCGTTCTTCTTCACTTTTCAGATGGCGCATTTGCACCGCAGGAATCTGAGGCATCTGCACCGGTTATTGCAATTGCAGGACTCCTTGTAGGAATGGGCACTCGCCTCGGACTCGGATGCACCAGCGGCCATGGCATTTGCGGAATTTCTCGCCTTTCTCTCAGAAGCGTTTTTGCAACATGTCTCTTTATCGCTTCTGGAATGGCAACCGTTTATCTGATGCGACTATTGGGAGGTAAATAAAATGAATACTGCACAATCTTTACCGCAAGCGTTTAAATCTGTCATAATTTCTCTCTTTTCCGGATTTTTATTTTCAATTGGCTTAGGAGTAGCGGGAATGACAAACCCCAAAAATGTCATCGGATTCTTAAATATCGCGGGAGACTGGAAACCAGCCTTAATATACGTTATGATAGGCTCTATTTTAGTGTATTCTCTGGCGCATTTTCTGACACGAAAACTTACAAGCCCCATTGCAGCACCCGATTGGTCTGAGCTTCCCAAACCGGGGGCAAATTTGTCTGTAAAAGCGCAATTTGGAAACATACTTTTTGGGGTGGGATGGGCACTTGCAGGTTACTGCCCCGGTCCCGTTTTTGCATCTTTGCCAGCGTTCCATTCCTCCACCTGGCTTTTTGCTGCATTCATGGTTACAGGTTTTATATTTTGGGATTTTTTTGGTAGTAAAATAATGAGGATTTCGTGAATAAACAAAGGCTAGAAGCATTTAGTTTTTCGTTGGTTATGTATTAAGCTCAGTATTTGTTGCCATTTATTGGAACAATCATCATCACATGCTTCAGGCCACTCAAAAAATCGACGGAAAAATATTGTGGGCAAACACGCCAATGCTCTTGGCTCTGATACAAAGGGTTTTGTGTCACTGACTCTCTATATTATCGGCGTCATAACTGCATTCTGGCGGCCGATTATTGCGTATCTTATTTATGCTACTGTGGCACTCATTTGGCTCATTCCCGATAGGAGAATAGAAACAGCTCTAGAGAAATCTTGAGACGCAAACGATTTCAAATTAAAATTCAATATGGCCGAAGTATTCTATTTCCAGATTCCATCAATTATCGTCGCAGTTTCGTCATTTTTATGCAGTGTTCCCAAACCTAAATTGTCTTCCACAGTACGCAGTATACTGTAATGATTTAAGGATGAATGATTGACAACTCCGCCCTTTACCATGTTTCCAAAAAAGGCAGCGTAAATTCGGTTTTTTCCGGATAAACTGCTTTCATCAAATGTAAGAACAACAAGCATGTCTTGCATAAATTTTGGATTCGACAACAAAGTAGGAATAAATTTTCCTGCCCAAGCGTCTGCGAATTCAACATTAGTATCGTGACCATCATTCTGCAAATTTGGTATGTACAGCGAAAATTCTGGCAATGTGCCCTTTTCAATATCCGAGTCTAAATTGACTACGTCTTGAATATTCGCGCATTTTGCAGCGGAACTTTGGACACTTTTAAAACTTAAAAATGGCACATGCTTGCGCACATAATTGTCTTTTTTGGCTCCCAAAAAGCAATTTCCCGGATAATCTTCGGCGTAAACCTTCCAAGATTTTCCAGCCGATTCTAGCAAATCACCAATGTGCAATGCATCAATATCAACATTTGAGTCATTTCGAATATTCTGCAGAGCTCCAGATATCAGTGCAACGTAATTTGCTTGCGAAGGGTGCGTTTCGGCATAAAAATTGTCAAAACTCGCGCCCATTTTTGCAAATTCAGCAAAAAATGGCTGCTTTGCCGCTTTATCTGCATCGGTATTTTCAAAAATAACAATCATTATTTTTTTAAATTGGCCCGCATTTGCAATGCCAAAAAAAGGCAGACCGAGAGCTAAAAATGCCGCTAAAAGGGGAATTCTAAAGAAATTCAAAACCATTGGATATTCCTAACATTATTAGATTTAAACCCGACTCTAATTTAAGCTCTGTCCGAAGCTTTAACAGACGAGCTTCGAAATGGAAAGCAGAACTTTAGAAGAGACTATTATATTAGCATTAAATAACGCACCCGAACTGTTAGCGCAAATGCAACTTGATGCTTACAATGCCAAAGACATAAACACTTTTTGCGCGTGTTGCGCTTCTCCATTTGCCATTTTTAATTTTCCAGACCCCACCCCGCTCATTTTATCGAAAGTAGAATTTTTTAATAAAGAGCCCAAGGTTTACTGCAAAATTCTCAGCAGAACTTCGGTTGGAAAATTTGCCTTCCGGAAGGTGTAAATGATTATGCCTGGCGCTTAATAAAGGATGTTATAAAATACAAATTGAAGCTAGCTCTGAGAACTAATTTGAGTTTATGAGATATCGCAAAAGCGTTTAACCCAGTTATTAGAGGCCGGATTCAATATTACGAAAAATTTAATAAATCATCGTTGGCAAAGTTGAACAGATATCTAAATGTGATGCTTTGTAAGTGGTTTAGGAAAAAATACCGAAATAAGAATAATCGCAAAGTATCGTCATATGGATGGCTAAAACGAGTCTTCAAAAGCAAAAATAAACTGTTTGCACATTGGGAGCATTGGAAAGTTGCTTAATGGGAGCCGTATGAATCGAGAGATTCACGTCCGGTTCTGCGAGGGTTTGATGGTGAAATTCCGTTGATCTACTCACCTTCTGCGGAAGTTCCCCCCTGGGAAACTGGTGGGTTCTACTCACCAGTTAGGCGGCGATGGGCACGATGGAAATGGCTGCATCATCGTTTCAAAGAAAACCCACTCCTGTTTGTGCATTGGAAAGAATTTATGGTCTGTCCAGCCGGTGCCGGAAGAGGCGAGAGTCTCACGTCCGGTTCTGCGAGCTTCTTAGAGTGAAATTCCCCAGGATGACTTTCCGGCTTAGAGCTTGGCTTTTGAAACCCCATGCCATATGACGTCTGTACCGCAAGTCACAGTCACTTTAGTGGGGTACTTTTCGTTATGTTCTTATTGCAAAAGTGTTTGTCATCTGTTGTCTTTTTGGCTTCGATTTTTATTTGCACACATTCTTATGCCGAACTTAAAAACAAATCGGGTCCAGTGCCAAAACCTGGTGTTGAAAAATTCGATTTCGATTACGAGTTTGGTCGCCCGATTTTGCCAAATGAAATGACCTACAACAAATATCGCAAGCAGCACATGGACGACGCCGTCAAAATGAAGCTAGATCCAGAAGCTGTCGGCGACGGCATGGACACATGGCACTGGTGGGTCGGGGTTGACAATCCTGGTTTCTGGTCCGATCTCTCTCGCCTCACGGCAAGCAAACACAACTACACAAATTTGAGAATCGACTTGTTACGTTTGCTGATGATCACTCCGCGTGCCGATCGTTTTAAACGCCTAGGGCTCATCAACGATCCTGATGCCGTAGCAGCCGAAAAACCCGATCAATTTGGCATGAACATCGACAGGATGAAAGACGGCACACTGCAGTGGGATCCCGAAAAATTTGGATATTCGAGCGGCGTCATCGGGATTCAACTGTATAAGAACGCAAAATTCGACCCAAAAAAATGGTCGGCAGAAGCGTACATCAAGGGCGGTGAGGCCATCGAGCCTCCTTATATAACGGGGATGTCGTGTGCGTTTTGTCACATCAGTTTCAATCCAATTCATCCACCAAAAAATCCGGCTGAACCGACGTGGCATGACGTCACTTCGACATTCGGAAATCAATATCTCCGCGAAGGCATGGCATTCGGGCTCAGCCAAAAAGAAAATTCGATCGTTTATCATTACTTAACAACACAAGAACCGGGCACGAGCGAAACCTCGAGGTTTCCGACTGATTCAATTAACAATCCGACCAACATCAACGCGATTTTAAGGTTACGAGAACGTCTCACCGAAACGCACACCGAAGCCATAACACCTGCACAAGCCGAACTTATCAAATCGATGTACAAAGACGCGGGCATTGGTTTCGACAACATCACGGGTGCCCTTGGTGGAACAGCAGAACACCCGACGATAAAAGCACCTCACATCTTGACAGATGGCGCTGACTCGATGGGCGTGTTGATGGCTTCGGTACGCGTTTATGTGAACGAAGGCTTGATGCACAAAGATTGGTACAACACGTGGCCTGTGAATATTTTTGATCTCAAGACAAGCGTTGCACGTGGGTTTAAGCCCCGGGAATTTGACATCATCAATACCGAGCGAAAAGATCCCGAAAGCCCTTGGAATCAAACAGAGCGTCGCATGCCGAACATGGCAACGTTTTTGATGTCTTACGATTCGTTTCCGTTGAAAGATGCGAAAGAAGTTCAAGCGAGCGAGGACCAAAAAACACTCGACGGAAGCGCGTACCTGAGCCACGACGAAGCGGTGCTCACAGAAGGAAAACAAGTTTTTGCCGACAACTGTGCATCGTGTCACAGCAGCAAACGCCCCGAGCCATTTCCGCAAAATAAGGACGAACAAAAAGCCGCGTGGCGCAAACTAGTTTTGCAAAAAGATTTTTTAGACAAGAATTATCTTTCGGATGACGAACGTCATTCTGTCTTAGAAATCGGGACAAACGTTCAACGCGCAATGGGCACCAACGCGATGGCGGGCTCGACGTGGGGACAGATGTCAAGTCAGACGTACAAAGATCAGCGCAAGCCAATAATCACCGTGGTCGATAAGGACGCGAACGGAAAAACACGACCACTTTACAATCCCCTCACCCAAAAATACGATGTGACGTGGCGCGGAAATGCTGCATTTTACCGAACGCCAACGCTCGTCAGCATATGGGCAAGTGCGCCCTATTTTCATAACAACTCACTCGGAAAATACACGGGCGATCCTTCGGTCAAGGGGCGAATGGACGCTTACGAAGACGCGATGACAAAAATGTTGTGGCCCGAAAAACGAGACGGCGTCAAATCAATCAAACGCACGACAGCTGAGACGAGCTTGCCCGACATATTTCCAGGATTGCAGTCGCATCTCAAAGGCTTCGACGATATGGATCTCAAAATTTTGCAGCTTCCGGCTGGCACACCTGTCAATTTGTTGCTTGGCATCAACCCTTCGCACGCACCGCGTTTGATGATGGCCTATGTGAAGGGCGTGCTCGCCGGCAAACCTCGACGCGAATTTAAGGGCCTTGTTGACCGACGGCGTGAGGCGGGAATTGAAGCTCTCGAAAAGGAGTTGCTAAAACTCAACACCTGCCCCGATTTTGTCGAAGACCGTGGGCACACCTTCGGCGTTCAGCTCAGCGAAAGCGAGAAGCGAGCACTTGTCGAGTATGTGAAATATTTTTAAAATTAAGAAGAAGGAATTTTACACGTGTTGTTAAGTAACTTGGCTTCGGCTTCTTTCGCTTTTATTTTTACTGTCAGTGCTTTTGCAAAAACTCACTCCGTGACGATGAAGAGCCTTTCGTTCGATCCGAAAAAGATCGAGATCAAAGTCGGAGACATGGTGGAGTGGACCAACACGTCTTTCACCGAGCACTCGGCAACTTCGAACTTGAAGGAAGGCGAACCTGGATATTTCAACACAGGTCTCGTGCAGCCTCAGAAAAAGTCGACGGGTGTGATTTTTTCGAAACCTGGAACATTTCTCTACAACTGTTCGGTTCACGGCCGCACGATGAGCGCCTCTGCTGTCGTGTTGCCATGAGCGCAGATCTCGCGACCTTTTCGAAAGCCCTCGATGCAACTTATGCAGACCTCAACGCGAGTTTGAAAAAACTGCCACGAACTTACCAGTGGCGCATTGAGCAGCTCAAAGCTTTAAAGCGGTTGCTAGAAGAAAACGACGAAGTGCTTTCGCAAGCGATGTGGAAAGACCTGCGAAAAAGTGCGTCGGAATGCCAGTCGACCGAACAAGGCGTTGTTCTTGCCGAAATCGAGTTCACACTTAAGCATCTTAAAAAATGGATGCGCCCCAAAAAAGTTTCGACGCCGATTTACAATCAAATTGGCACGAGTCACATCGTTCACGATCCGTATGGGCTTGTGCTGATCATTGGCGCGTGGAATTATCCCTTAAATCTCACACTAGCTCCGCTTGTGGGTGCGATTTGTGGCGGCAATGGCGCAATCGTAAAACCATCAGAGATGGCGGCAAACACGAGTCAAGTGATCGCAGATCTCATCCCAAAATATCTCGACACAAATTTTTTCGCGGTCGTCCAGGGCGGCATCGAAGAAACAAACTTGGTGCTCGCTAAAAGATTCGACATGATCTTTTTTACGGGAAGCGGCTCCGTCGGAAAAATCATTCTGGCAAAGGCTGCGCCGCACCTCACGCCCGTGACACTCGAACTTGGAGGCAAATCGCCTGCCGTTGTGTTGAATGATGCCGACGTCGAAGTCTCGGCGCGTAGGCTCGCGTGGGGCAAATTTATGAATGCCGGGCAGACCTGCGTCGCGCCAGATTACATTATCGTCACGCAAAAAATGCGCGACAGCCTCGTTGCGCAAATCATAAAATCGCTTAAAGACTTTTACGGCGAAGACGCAGCGAAAAGCCTGGACTATTGTCGAATCATCAACTCGAAAAACTTCGATAGGCTTTTAACGTTATTGCCTGGTGCAGACATTCTTCATGGCGGAATCTCAGATCGCACGTCGCACTTTATCGCTCCAACGATCATAGCAGCAACCCCCGAAAGTGCTGCGATGCAAGACGAGATATTTGGGCCGATTCTTCCCATTTTGGTCATGGACGACGTCGAAAAAATCTTAGATTTTATCAACTCGCGTCCAAAACCACTCGCATTGTACCTTTTTACAAAAGATGCAGATGCCGTGCAACGTTTTACAAACGAAACATCGTCAGGCGCACTGTGTATCAATGACGTTGTTATTCACATGCCGATGGCAAGCTTGCCATTTGGTGGTGTGGGCGCGAGTGGAATGGGGCACTATCATGGTAGATTTAGTTTTGAGACGTTCACGCACGCAAAGGGTGTTCTTAAAAAATCATTTTTGTTCGACGTTCCTTTGCGCTATGCTCCGTACACAAAATTAAAAACTCGCATTTTGCGTTGGCTCTTTAAATAAACTTTAGACGAGAAGACAATATGAAAGAAGCGACGCCGCATTTTTAGGAAAAACTCATGAATTTTTTAAAGCGCCACAAGTCCACTCCAAGAGTTTTTATTTCTCTCTCAATTGGTGTCATTTCTTATTTTTGTTTAGGGTATTTCGTGCCGCCTTCGGTTCGATTCATAGCCTCTTACGACCTCGCCGTTTTGTGCTTCCTGTCCCTTGCTTGGTTCATGATGGTCCGTTCTTCGCTTGATCACTTACAAAGGCTTGCAGCCGAAGAAGATGTAGGACGTTGGGCTGTGCTTTTTTCACTCGTGGCTTCTGCGTGTGCCAGCCTTTTTTCTATCGCTAAACTTCTCACAAAAAACTCGGTTTCAAAGTCACAAAATGAAGTTCTACTTGTTTGCTTATCTGTCATCACGATATTGCTTTCCTGGCTTCTTATCCACACCTTATTTTCGTTGACTTATGCTCATGCTTACTACGAAAATTCAAAATTGTCTTTCAAAAAAGGGCTTAATTTCCCAGGAGATGACGTTCCTGAGTATCTGGACTTCGCCTATTTTTCTTTGGTGATTGGCATGACCTGCCAAACTTCGGACGTCGAAATTACTAAAAAATACATGCGAAAAATTGTTCTGCTGCATAGCATAGTCACTTTCTTTTTCAACACTACAATCGTTGCTCTTACCATAAATTTACTTGCTGGATTGCTAAACTAGGGGTAGCGGCCGTTGTCAATGCTCTTAAGTTAAGAAACTGTTAGATTGGAAAAAATAGTTCAAAGTCTGCTTTTGAAAGCCACATCAAATGAAGATTTAGAAAACTCATGCCGTATTTCTGATTTGACGAATAAAAAGCCTATTTTTAGACGATAAGTCACCTGCGCATGGCGCATAAATTTTTTTTGCCTGATAATTAGTCAAACTGAATTTCAGACTATTGGAATTGGAACGGCTTGCCTATAACGATATTTTTTATTTCGTCGATAACTTCTAATTCTCTCAAAGACCCGTCCAAGCCGAGTAATTTTTCTAGTTGTTAATTTTGCTAGTTCACAGATTTTGTCAAGTATTTTGTTTGATTTATCGCTAAAAAGATCAGTCAAATTATTCAGTAGTTCATTGTAAACTCTTTTTGAATTTTGCCTTCTGTATGTTTGTTG
>JAYTOT010000127.1:0-26440 GCA_043747645.1 Pseudomonadota bacterium
TAAAACAAGCCGGGGCAGATTTCGAACCCAATTTTCCAACTTCAATGCGTCCATGCAAATTAATACTTGCTCTCTTCGCAGCGGAAAAAATTTCTGCGCCATTCCGCTAAAATTAAGAATTCCAATATTAATATTTTTTTCCCCTAGTTCATTAGCAAGATTTCGGAGCGATAAGCCCAAAAATTGAGACTCGAAAAAAGGCACCCCAAAAATTTTTTGATTTAATAAACCGTTCATTGGCATCAATGAAATGGGATTCTCCCCCCAAAAATGCACCGCATTCAACGCCCCTGCCTGAACTCCAGTGACAAACCAAAATTTTTGAAGGGAATTGTAAATTTGTGTGTCTGCTTTTAATACAAGAGGCCAATCTATATTTGTGCCTCCAAAAATTGCTGTTTCGGGAAAAACAATAATGATTCGTTCGTATTTTTTCCAATCGATATCTTCAAGTGCCTTGCTTACTTTTAATGCAAGATATTCTTGCCCTGCTGTGCCGCCGGACTTCCACAATGCAAGTCTATTTTGAGTGGATTGCTGTGGGTCGAGCAGCACAACCAAAGATTCTTTAAATTCCGCTTTGTGAAACGATCCACGCTGCATTGCGCTATTTGCGGGCAAAATAATAGGGAGCGGAATTCCGCCAAACCCTGCAAAAGGGATGAACAAAAATATAGACAATTCGCACATTAGAATTAGACATATTAAAATGCCGTTTAGCAATTTAAATTTTTGAAGAAATAAAAAAAGCGGGTACTTTTTTCTTTGTGAAGAAATAAAAATGAAACGATATATTAAATAAGTTAGAGCTCGCGAAACTAGACTGCAAAGAGAAATTACAAAAAGACAGAGAAAAGTATAAAATAAAGGATGCGAACTCTCTTGCGCAAATGCAAAATAAACATCTGGAATAAATGGCACAAACATGAGCGCCGAAAAAAGAAAAATTATTCCTGAAATTCTTTTGAAACTTTTGATACAAATAAAATGAACTGAATTTTCGCCACAATAATTGATTGTGAGCAAATATTTAACACCAATTATGAGCATACAAAGTTGCAATAAGAAAAACAAAAAAGACTGCAACCCAAAAAATTGGGCTGCAGAAATTTGAAATAATTTAGAAATCCAAAAGAAAAATACAGGACGCGAAATTTTGAAAAAAGAAAGAATGTGGCTGCGCAAAGTTTTTGCCAATTCATTTTCAAATATCATAAATTCAAATGCCGGATGTAGGGTCTTTTAAACTCGCGTATTCAGCAATAAGCGATTCGTTGTCCATCCAGCCTTCTTGAACCTTAACGAAGAGCTCTAAAAACACTTTGCGGTCGAGGTGTTTTTCTAACGCTTCACGTGCCCGAGTGCCGATTTCTTTGATACGTGAACCACCTGCACCAATCACCATGCGTTTGTGCGTTTCTTTAAGGACAATTACCGTAGCACTAATGCGCGTGATTTTAGGCTCATGTTTAAATATATCTATTTTAACTGCACAACTGTACGGTAATTCTTCGCCTAATTGACGAAACACTTGCTCCCGAATCATTTCGCCACAAATAAACTGTTGAGGCATGTCGGTAAGGTCGTCTTCGGGGTACAACCAAGGACCTTCTGGCATATAAGCATCAAGGAATGCTTTAAATTCTCTGGTTTCTTCTGGTCGTTTACCAGAAATTCCCATTGGAACATCGCCAATAATAATATTTTTAAGGCGATCGTAGTCGATGTGTTCAATGCACTCGTTAAAGCTGTGACGAATTTTTTGCATTACTAAAGCAACGTCGTCTTTTTTAACTTTGTCTATTTTTGTGGCAATGAGGCAGAATTTTTTGTCACTTTTTTCAAGCATAGAACGAACATAGTCTGAATCGTCGAGGTGCCAACCGCGAGTGACATCTACAAGGTAACAAACAACGTCGGAGTCGTTAATTACACTCCAAGCAACGCGATTCATGGTCTTGTTTATTTTATGCATATTGTCTGATTTATGCATACCAGGCGTGTCTAAAAACAAGAATTGAGTCTCGTCCTTAGTGTAAATTCCAATAATTTTATTTCGAGTGGTCTGTGGTTTTGCACTCACCACCGAAATTTTTGCCTCAAGGCAAGCATTTAATAAAGTACTTTTTCCAGCATTAGGGCGCCCTAACAGTGCAATATACCCGCATTTACGACTCATTCACAATTCCTTTCGCATAGGCTTTTAATTTCGCTTCGGTTAGTTCGCCTGAATCCACTAAACTTTGCATTTTTGCAGCAACCAATTTGCTCGCGTCGCGTTTGTTAAAAGCACTTGCTCTTGCAAGCTCAATATCGCCAATAAATCCACCCACAATAAATTGCGACTCGCCTGGGGTAGCCACGGTTCCTACAACGCGGTAAACCGGAGCCTGACCCAATATTCCCTGTGTCCACTGCTGAAATCGGGTTTTGACATCAAATTGCACCAAAGTTTCTTTGGCAATAAGCAGGTCTGCAGCAAAAATATTACAAAGCCACGCCCTAGCACCTTCAACACCGGCATCTAATAAAAGCGCAGCAGTTACAGATTCAAACACATCGGCCAACGCATTGCAGCGCTTTTGCCCTTGTGCAATTTGTTCGCCACGACCCAATAATAACAACTCGCCAAAGCCACAATCTTGGGCTTTTTGCGCTAGGTTTTCGGTGCCCACAATTGCCGCGCGCATGCGCGAGAGCGAACCCTCTTGCAAATCGGGGTGCGCCGCCATGGCTTCTGTGGCCACAAAAAAGTTTAAAAAAGCGTCGCCTAAAAATTCGAGGCGCTCGTTCGATTGAACACCTGTTTTATCTACGGGCCAAAAAACCAGTGCAGAACGGTGCATTAACGCCGTTGCAGCAATGCGTATATCAAAATATTTATGCTGCTGAATTTCGCCCAATCGCAACGCATTGCGTTCGCATTGAGGAAATACTTTTGAGATCCGATTGAGATCAGTTTTTTCAAACTCGTATTTTAATCGGGTAAGCTCTGCAGAAAAAAGCACTTAAACCACCTGATCAATAAATCCGCCGCCAAAAACTTCGTCGCCGCGGTAAAGCACAGCAATTTGTCCGGGAGTGACGGATCTTTGTTTACTTGCGAAATTCATACCTAAATTATCGCTTTTTTGATTCAATATTGCCAGCGCAGGAGCGCTGCGATACCGAATTTTAACTTCATAATCTTCGTTTACGCCACAAGGCCGAATTTGATGAAAATTGCGAAACACAAATCCTTCGCGCATCAATTGCTCTTCGCTTCCCACGTAAACAGTGCCTGACTCGGGATCTATTCGGGTGACATAAACCACATCACCCGTTGCAATTCCGAGGCCTTTGCGCTGACCAACTGTAAATTGGTGAATGCCAGAATGTTGGCCTAACCATGTGCCGTTTTCGTGACGCAGCTCGCCCTTAATTATGTCGGCAGCATTAGAATTTTTTTCGATAAATCCGGCGTAATCGTTATTAGGAATAAAACAAATCTCCATACTTTCTTTCTTGGCTGCATTTACCAAGCCAAATTTTTGGGCAGCTGCTCGCACTTGAGGTTTTGTGAGTTCGCCTAATGGAAACAAAATTTTAGACAATCTTTCTTGAGACAATGCATACAAAAAATAGCTCTGATCTTTCAGGGAATCAAGACCTTTTCTCAAGCTATAAATATTTTCTGTTTCGTTGTATGTGATTCGCGCAAAGTGCCCTGTTGCCACATAATCGCATTTTAAACGTTCTGCACGTTCCATTAAATGATCGAATTTTAAAAATGTATTGCATGCTACGCAGGGGTTGGGAGTTTGTCCGCGCAAATATTCTTTGGTGAAATAATCGACAACATTGTGTTTAAAATCGTCTTGATAATCGAGCACGTAGAAGGGAATACCCAAGCGGTGCGCTACCATACGAGCATCGGCTACGTCGTCGAGACTGCAACAAGTGTCGAAATTGGCATTGGGGTCGCAGCTGGTTTCATTTTTTGAATAATCCCAGAGTTGCATTGTGACACCAATGACTTCGTAGCCTTGCTCTAGCAATAAAGCTGCGGCTACACTGCTATCGACTCCACCAGACATTGCTACCAATACTCGCTTTTTTGCCATAATATTTACACTCACGTCTCTGAAGAAATAGGGTCAATATCGTATGCGCCAAAACCATGTTCTTTCAACAACGCATCGGCCTGATTTTCTAAACCTAAATTGCGCACAAATCCGCGAATAAACAATTCATGTTCTTCGTATTTGTGCGAAGTCCAGTCTAGATTTACAAACACATCGCGCTCATTGGTTAAATATTCATTCCAATAAACATCGGCGAAATCTAATAATAATCCGGCAATTTCTGGTACCGTTAATTCTTCGCCTTGCTCACGCACATGCACTAACTCAACCGGGTACGACCAGCTTCCATCGCGCTTGTTTAAAGTGGTTTTAAGCTGGATTTGTGTGGCATTAAAACTCGATTCTAAACTAAACCACTCTGCCGTTAAGTAAGACTGGTATTTTTGATTGAGTTTAGATGTCAAAGATTCAGTCTGTGCATCTTCCCAAGCAGGCAATACATTTGCTGTTTCAAATTTCAATTTGTTCACGCCTTTTGCTCCTGTGCAACTGATGCTTCAAAATTTTGAATAAATATTTCTGCTAATTCTATTTGGTAGAATGACTCAAATGGAATTAATTCTGACGTAGCAGATGACTTATTTTGTTGTTCTAATAAAATTGGAAACAAAGGCAAACGAGCCTTTAATGCCTCACACACCAACTGAAACGCTGACGAATAATTCGGCAAATTCTGAGCAAATTCTGGCGCCAATGCTTTCATTTTCTGATTGAGTTTATCCGACACTTCTAGCACTCGGTTCCAGCCCAATTGAAACAATGCTTCGGGGCCGGCATTCAGGAGCGACTCAACGGAATTTTGAATCGCAGAATCTGCAATTTCTTCGGTAATCTTAAATTCAATATCAAACAATTCTAGTTTGACATTTTTTTGCAAGAGGAGTTCGAGGCCAATATTGAGTGCACCCCTCAACATAAACACAGCACGACTCAATCCGTCATTGTCCAATTTTCGAGTTGTACCTGCCGCAAAAGTATTTGCAACACGAGCCAAACGCGTGAGTAATTCGTTACCGATTTCGGGTTTTGCTTTCGAAATGGCAGCGAGTGCTTTTTCGAGCACTAACTTTTGCCTATTTTCATCGCGTAAAGACTCCGTGTTCGAAAACGCCAAAAGCCGCTGACTCAAACGAATCATGGCAGACGCTGCTTCTTGCAAGATGACGGAGTTCTCAACAACCGCAGGCGCGTAATCGGAATCGTCACCAGCTAAAAGTTCGAATTGCTCGTCGCCTAGTGCGCGGGCCATATCTAGCACTGCTTGCTCGGGTTCGACAGCACGTAAAATAGTTACAATAGAATCGACCATATCCGGGTCGCTGTGCAAATAATCTGTTGAATCTGGCGCAAAGGTAACAGGGAATTTGCGCTTTTCTTTTGCATTTTTTTGCAACTCGGCGCTTGCCAATAAATTTGATAAAACTTTTTCAGATCCTTTGAATTTGAGGCTGTCTAGAGCTTCAGAACGCGAAACAAATCCCTGATCTGCCAACCTACCTTCGCGCCAGCGTTGAGCTTCTTCGAGCGACTCTTGACGCACTAACATTGCGGAATAACCTAAAATTGCACCTGCAATTCGCGGGTTTTTAGCATATAAATTACTAATATAACTGTTTGTGATTTCGAAGGCATCTGGGTTTTCAGTTTTTAAACGCAAGCCGAATCGCCTGTCGGGCGTAACAAAAAATTCATCTGGAATTAAATCGTCTGCAAAATCACCAGCTCCCAAAGGCTTTATTTCAAATAATCCCGAATTTATTACGACAACTGTTTCTTCGTCTAATTCGAGCATACGTTCGGCAGCAAAACCTACACCGATTTCATTCCAAATTTTCATCCATTCAAGCATTTTATCGACAGAAATATCTTGCGACAAATCGGCAGATTGAGTTTCCCACAAATCAAAATCCAGAATTTTTTCGAGCAACGGACCGCGTATCCACTCAATAACTTCAATAGAATTATCGAGCCCGTAGGCCATCAGGCTCCGGTACAACACCTGGGGCGGAATTGTTTGAACAATATAAGGCAACAAAGGCTGAGCTGCGAGCCATTCTATATCAATTAATGGCAGCAATTGTGGGGCTTCGGCGTCAAGTTTCCAAGGCAATACTAGCCCATTTGCTTGTTCATTTTTAGTAAAATTCTGCTCGCGTGGTGCGGATAATTGCGTCGTAGATTCCGACGCTGCAGAAAGCAATCCTAGAGATTTTTTGAACATAGACTGTAAACTCCTCATAACGCGACTTGCAAGTCGGCTCCTATGTGCATATCCGTCAAAATCATGTCAGATCAAGATGTTTTTAAGAATCTTTAGAAATCAAAGCAAAAGTTCACATAAACTTTTCCGATAGAACCCTGTGCCGCTGGCAAAAAGGAGAGCGCGTGGCTACAAACTCGCGAAAAAACGCAGAAAACTCAAAAGAGCCCCAATCCGCAGGCGGCGATGAACTTCATCTCGTCCATTTTTGGGGGGTACGGGGAACTTTACCCTCGCCCGGAAACCAAACCCTCAAATATGGGGGACACACTTCTTGTGTTGAAGTCAACACTGCCTCAGACACTGGCCAAGTGAAAAGCTCTATCATTCTTGATGCCGGAACGGGAATAGCAAAGTTCGGAGATTTTGCACTCCGAAGGGGCGACCGTGAATTCCATATTTTTCTAAGTCACATGCACTACGACCACATTATGGGCTTGACGCGATTTGCCCCATTGTTCAGAAACGACTGTAAAGTCCACATTTACGGCATGGCAAAGTGCGGAAAATCGCTGAGCGAAATCTTCAAAAAATTCTTCTCTGCTCCGTTTTTTCCCATCGAATTTGATATGCTTCCTTGTTCGCGAGATTTAAAATTTATTGAATTGAACCAATACAAATTTATTGACGTAAATAATCATAAAATTGGGATTCAAAAATTAAACCACCCGCAAGATGCAATCGCATTCAGAGTTTGGAATAAATCAGAAACGACTTCGGTGGTTTACGCCACAGATCACGAACATGGCACTGCGAGAGATTCTGAATTGATTTCATTTGCTCACAATGCATCTGTTTTTCTTTACGATTCGACTTATTCCGAATTAGCTTACCCCAATCACATTGGCTGGGGTCATTCCACTGCGTTTCAGGGAGCTCGCATTGCTCGGGATGCAGACGTGAAAGCCTACGGGCTATTTCACCACGACCCCTTCGCAAGCGACGAACAGCTCGAAACAACGCTGTTACCAGAGGCGCGAAAAATATTTCCAAACTCCTTTCTTTGTTCAGAGTCTAGCGAGTTAAATTTGGCAAAATTAGAAGGCATTGGAGACTCTGACGATACCGACTTTCATAGCCCGTCTGTGCGCCCACTTCGGACACGCAAATTGAAAACAGGTTGACCTCACACGCGATTTGTGCGAATTGGAAGCAGATTTCAGAAGATTTCCGGTTTTTCAACAGTCTGATTATCAAAATGAACACAATATGAATTTTCGACCGAAGCAAAAAAATCACAATCTCACTCCAACGACAGGACGGTCCCCCGTTCAAAATAAACTTGTGCCTTCCAATAACCGCCCTACCTGGCTATTGCGGTCTCCTCGTGAAGTCGAAATGGTGTTTTTCGACGTAGAAACCACCGGCGGCAACCCCGAAAACAGCGACGTCATAGAATTCGCGGCCGTAAAATACCTGAACGGCCAAGAAATCGAACGCATTCAAATTTTAGTCAATCCCATGCGTCCCATTCCCAGAATGGTGCGGCAAATCACTGGAATTGATAACGATATGGTCCGAAATTCACCAACAATTCACGATGTAATTGACGAAATCGTGGCATTTATTGGTAATTCGGTGCTCGTTTCTCACGGTGTTTTGAACGATTATGCGTTTTTGGCAAATTACGCCAGCCAACTTCGCAAAATTGAGCTCAAAAACTTCTATATTTGCACGCACTTATTGGTCTCTAATTTTTTAGCGCACATTCCTGGAAAAAGTTTAACAGGAGTTGCAGAGCACTTTGGTCTTTTTAATTCCGATGCTCATCGCGCCCTAGCAGACGCTGAAACCACTGCGAATATCTTCTGGAAAATAATAGACTCTCTAGAACACGACGGATTTTCTACTCTCGAAGATTTGCTCAAAATTCAGGGTGACCACAAAACCTTGTCGCGTTTGGGGGCCGGATTACCTTCTCGAGATGTTGAACGTGCACCCACAACACCAGGCCTCTTTTATTTGTTTAATTCGAACCGCGAAATCATGTATGTGGCGGCAACTCAGAATATTAAAAAATCGCTCACTCACTTAACTCAGTTGGGCGAAGACAGAGATTTTAACAGGCTTTTAGTTGATATATCCGACTTTAGATTCGAAAGAAACACGCATTTTTTAGCTGCTCTTTTGAACGAGAAAAAGGAACTCAAAAAACTAAGCTTGCCCATTGACCCTCGAAAACTAGAGGGCAGAGCAAATGGTTTTGTGCAAATTTTTATTCCTAAAGATATGCTAGAATACGCTGCAGAAAATCCTGATATTTCTCCTTTTTCCATTCCTGATGCAGGCATTAATAATTTAACTTGGAAATCGAACTGTGCGTCGCTCGACGAAAAAAACATCGACGATACACTCGATATATCAGATGAACACGGATTTGAAATCGGCTCAACTAACCAAGCTCAAGAAATTGAACGCAACAGTTATGCCTACCAAAAGACCGACGAAACCGATGCTGGCATTCCCATTAGAAACACGCGGCGCATTGTTAAAACAGTAAAATCGCAAAAATTCGTCATGAAGCGCAGACCCGAATCGTTTGAAACATTCTCCGTAGGCACTTTAAAAGAAGGTGTTGGGTGGTGTTTTGGGCCTTTTGAATCTGCAAAAGCAGAGCGCAAGCGCCTTGAGGAACTTGCTGAACACTGGCCATTTCATGATTCTACTATTTCAATGGAAATTAGGTTCTTTTATTTGCAGATATTTATTCTTGCTCTTTATGGCAGACTAGATGAAGAAATTTCGTTCTTTAAGCGCGAACGCAACACTGTTCGCAGTTTATTGAGCCCCGTTACCCGCACCAGATTAGGGCGCATGATTGCAGAACTCGAAATGGTAAAAAGCAAAAAATTTGAATTCGACATCGGCAAACACGTGCGTTCTGGTTTAGCCGTTATCTCAAATAACGACCAAAAAGAATTGGATATTGCAATTGTTGTTAAAGGCCGGGTGCGTCGTGAAGTGCGATTGCCTGGTGATGAAACAGTTAAATTACGTTCTCCACGTTACTTTACCAGATTGTTTGCTGAATTCAATTCAGAAATTGCGCAAGACACTTCTCCCATTTATTTTGGCGAAGAAACATGCGGCGACATTGAACTCTTTTCGTATTGGCATGCCAATAAAAAAGGCGAGGGCGAGTGGGTCGATTTTACAGACCTCTCACCGCTTTATGATATTGAATTGCTTTAATTTGAATTATCAGTGAAAACAAATCAATAATGACATTGCATCTATGTCTCCCAAGCCGTCGAAACATGTGATGCAATAGGGAAATGTTACATAAATAAGTTCGTTTATTCTGCCAAAAAAAGACTGCATAAAAATATTAAACCAAAAATTCTGTTACCTTATGCATGATATTTTATTTTTGTTACTTTAATTTATTTTCGACGCTCCAAATTCTGATTTTTGGCTGCCGGCAACAAGATAAGCCCAATTAACACCTTAGGCAAAAATCACCAAAACGAGACCTACCAAATGCTATTATTTAGAGCTAGTTCAAAAATCGGCGAAATTTCCGCATACCGAACTGTTCATGTATAAAGTTTCTGCATATTTGCACTCATCGGACACTCGGAAGGTTACCCACCCATGAAATCAATCCCCTATTCAAACCAATTCAATTTTTTGAACGCGAATAAAATTCAATTCATTGTAACAATATTATGCTGCAACCACGCACTGCAAAAAATGCCCGTTTTAAATACAGCTATGGCCCAAATCGCTCCCGCCTCAAGTGCACGAGCCCAAACCGCACAAACGCCGGAATCCCAAAACTCCAATGGTAATTTTTCAACCACCCTCAACACATTGGACGCCATAATTGTCACCATCGGAGATGAGCCCATATTGTGGAGCGACCTCTCTAAAGCACTCTTTGTGGCATCAGATCGCCAGACTAAATTAGGACCCACAGGCAAACTCTCTGGGGGCGCCATGTCGGTAAACGATGCAATTGCTCTCCTCGACCAAATCATCGATCAGCGGGTGCTAGCTACAAAAGTGCGGGAATTAAATTTAACCGTGGCCGAAGACGAACTTGATGTTGAAATTCAAAATTTTTTAAAAAACCAAAATATCACGCATGAAAAATTTCTAGAGTTGCTCAAACAAGAAGGTGAAACGGAAGAAAGCCACCGTGACGAATTTCGCACACAACTCGAAACTCAGAGATTTGTAGGTCGGGTTATTAGGCCATTAGTATCTGTAACTGAAGAAGAAGTTAAGAATTATTATTTGACTCAAAATAAAGCTCCAGATGCTACTCAAAAAATTAAACTCCGTTCTTTGGTGATTGAAATTCCCGAATCGATGAACGAGCAAAACAAAAAAGCAAAAACTGAGCTCATTGCCAAAATCAAAAAAGAAGTCGATTCCGGTTCACCATTTGTTAATTTAGTAAAGCTCTATTCCGAATCTCCCGATGCACTTAAAACGGAAGGAATTCTGGCAGCTAAAGCATCTAAAGATTTGCCAACCGAACTGCGCGATCGCATTAAAGACCTCAAACCAGATGCAGTAGTCGGCCCCCTCACAATCGGTTCATCGACTTTCTTTTTTCAATATTTGGGCTCCGAAAGTGCTAATTTTGGTGACTTTGACAAACAAAAAACAACTTGGGAAAATAAGTTACTTGAAATTAAATTTAAAGAACGACTGAGCGACTATGTAAAAGCAGAACGTGCAAAAATAAAAATTGTGCGTCGCGATTTTAAGTTTTCTAAATAAACTATGAATTAAAAGATTTCACCGCATTTATAACATCTTGTTGTTGCTCAAAAGTCATATTGTAAAACAATGGCAGACGCACCAGACACTGTGCTAGCCTGTCTGTATTCGTATAATTGCTACAGCGTTGGTAATTGCTCAAATGTTGCGCGGCGTAACTCGACCTGTGAAGAGCCAAATAATGAAACGGCGTCGAAATTTTCTGACTTCGCATATACTCAATAAATCGCCCTCTTTTTTCCGTATTTTCAAGAACCAATGCAAACAAATGTCCTGTTACCTTATTCCCTTCAGGTAATCCAATAACAAATTCATTTTGCGTGAGCATTTGCGGAATTGCTTCAAAATAGAGGGTCCACAATGCAATTCTTTTGTGTTGAATTTTTTCAATATTTTTTAGCTGAGTGTGCAAACAAACCGCATTGAGTTCCGATAAAATATAACTGCTTCCTACATCGACCCAAGAATATTTGTCTACAATTCCCATCAAAAACTGGCGCCGGTTTGTGCCTTTTTCGCGAATAATTTCGGCCCTATCTAAAAATTTCTTAGAATTAATGACAAGCGCACCACCTTCACCACAAGAAATATTCTTGGTTTCGTGAAACGAAAAACAAGCCAAATCGCCCCAGGTTCCCAATGCTTTATCTTTAAAACTCCCGCCAATGGCCTGCGCAGCGTCTTCTAAAAGAATAACATTGTGGGCGTCGCACATTTCTTTGAGGCGTTCCATGTCGACCGAAAAACCACCATAATGAACCACACAAACAGCCTTAGTTTTTGCCCCAAGCAAAGACCGCACACTCTGCAAACACAGATTTCCGCTAACATCGCAATCTGCAAAAATCACCTTTGCACCACGCAACACAAAAGCATTTGCCGTAGAAACAAAAGTAAAACTCGGAACAATCACTTCGTCATTAGGCCCTAAGTCCAATAACAATGCCATCATTTCTAGGGCATGTGTTGCCGATGTCGTTAATAAAACTTCCGACTGACCATTTAACAAATGAGAGATTATTTTTTCGCAGGCCTTGCCATAATATCCATTGCCTGCAGAGTTTTTACGTTTCTCTAAAACATCGCGCAGTCCGTCAATTTCGGTGCTGAGAAACGCAGGTTCATTAAATGGGATTGGCATATTTTCAATATTATTGAGACTCATTTTTTAACCTCAGCCAATGAAAATTATTAAAAAAATTATTAAAAACATTCCACAATAGTATCAACTCTTTTTTTTCGTGGAATGTGTTCAAAGACGCTCATAGCTTTAATCATGAAAGGAGAAACACTTACAAATTGCACAGAGCAGAGTGTCTTTAATTTCTCAAAATCCGAAAGATTAATACGGTAAACTGCAAAGGTGTAGCGATCGAGTGGTCGCGCTTGAATCAATTGAAACATCGCAGAAATACCAATTTTATTTAACTCGACATTTTGTGATTTCAAATAAAATTGACTCATTTTATTGCGACTGTCTGCGACGTAAATCGTATGCGCATCAATGGTTTTCAAACGCAGTTTTTCGCCGACTTCATTAAAAAGCAGCGGAGCATCATTTTGCCTCTGAATACCAATAAATAGGGATACAAAAACACCTATCACGAATAAAATATTTATTTTTCTGTAGTGCCAAAAAATTAAATTTTTTCCAAATTTGTATTTACCTAACCAATTTTCAAACTTGGGCCAACCTACAAACATCAATAATATGAAAATTGGAACCATCGGAGAAAAATAGCGGACTTCTTTGTGTCCAATCGCAAAATGCACAAGTGCAAACGGAAGAGCGATGCTGCTCAATATTGCGGAATTCAAAAATCCGAAAATTAAAGCAATCAACAACAGGGGAGAATAGGGGGGATACCAATTAGAAAAGAAATTTCCTACATAGAATGTCCAAGAATCTGTTCCCCATACTTTTCCGTCTTCTTCGCCGCCAAGAGCATATTTTAAATAATTAATTGCTGGCAAAAATGGGGTGCCGTGGGCATAAAAATCTGTTATTGCCATGGGCATAAACCCAATAATCAATCCAATAGCCGCAAAAAATGTGGTTTTTAATGGTCTGTTGAAAAGCAAATAAATTCCTAAACCTGCCGCCGAAAACCCAACCTGAAATCGGAAGCAAAATGTAAGTGCAATAAAAATACCGGAAAAAAATGCAAAATGCGCCTTTTGCGCAGATTTCAAAGCAAATAAAAGAGCCCAAATCAAAGCAGTTGCTGCCCAATTTTCCTGATTACTTCGCACAAAAAGCATGGGAACAAAGGGGCAAAATGCATACACCAATGTCCAACGAGAAATATTCGCACCCGCTGGGCGGAGTTCTTTAAAAATCAACCTCATTGCAGGCAATCGAGAGATACAAACAAGCGCGGTAAAACAGCGCAGCAGAGCTGCCTCTGTGAGGCCAGAAAAATGAAGCATTTGTATAAAATAAAGGGGTACAGAATAAATAAGTCCCAAAAACCAAGAAACAATAGGAAAATCTAGGTTAAATTCCCACGGCAATGTAGAATATCCGTACACAATTTGATGCGCTGGTTCTAAAACTCTAAAGTGCTCATCGGCCTGTAGCCAACCCACGCCCATTATTGCCATCAAAACAAGCAATAAATAATAGAAAAATAGCGCTTGCCAAGAATTTTTTTCAATCCATTTTTCGACAAAATGAATCATGCCGTTACTTTAACATATTGCGAAATCAATTTATTTTTCTTTTGACGCATATTTTTAGAGTATTTGAGAAGAGTTTTAAAGTAGACCCACGAATCGCGAAAAACCCGGACAGTCGATTTTTTATCGACGTTTCTTTTAAACACAATGGTTTGCTCACCAAAAACTAAGCCAGCCAAGTGAGCTCTGTGGACAATTTCCGTGTCCCAAAACCATGCTTTATCTTCTATTTGAGCCAATACGGGCAATATTTTTTCTCGGCTAAAAAGCTTTAAACCAGCCTCCGTATCGGCAACGGGCAATGCCAATAAACGATGAACTAAAGCTTTATACCCTTCAGACATCCAGGTTCTTAAAGGATTGATAAATTTTTTATAAGACACTCGATGTGCCACTACGGCATCGCATTCACCTTTGCGAATTCGGATTAGCATACTGAGCAACGCATCCATGGGGTGTTCCAAATCTATATCAATATAGCCAACTACATTGCCCCGAGCGACAATAAATCCATCCTGAACCGTGGCTCCACGTCCCAAATTTACGGGATGACGCAATATTTGAAACGAGATATTGTGCCTTTTGAGAAGCCTCTCGCAATGCAGAATTTTTTCAAAAGTATCGTCTGGAGAACAATCTTCGACAAAAATAATTTCACATTTATAAACGGTGGCCGATAAATATTCAGCCAGCAATTCTACATTTTTAAACAAATGTGGAGATTCGCAATAACATGCCAAAATAAGGCTAAAATCGAACTCTTTTTGATTGTGATATTCAGAATCCCAGCTTTTTATTTGCTGAATTGCAGGGGTGAGTGTCAAAACCATTCCGAGTCCTTTAATAGCATTTGAATGCGCAGAAAATTATTCTAGCGCAGCCTAACAAAGGATGGTCACAGGAGTCTAGTGTTACTTCTTTTTTGGTTTTCTACCGCTAAAAAGTGCTTCGCTCACGGGATAACTGTGAGGAGCATTAGATTGAGAGTTCGGCACCTGGCTTTTGGCAAATTCAGAATCTGCAGTCGCATAAGATTGTGCTGCAGAGCTACGAGAGGCAAATCCAGAATTGATCAAAGTTGTTTTTTGATTATCGGTATTTTCTGCATTGAATTGACTTTGAATTTCGCTCTGAGGGTATCCACTGCGCTCCGAACTTCCCACAACGGCACTGGCAGGCGCTGAATGATTGGCACACGAAGACTCAGCAGCTGTAAATTGTGCGCTAGAATTTTCGACATCAGCACTATTTATTTTTTTCGATGCCTTTTTGGGAATTTTTGTCTGAGCGTATGCTCTGTATGCAGCATCTTCTAAGTCTTCGGGGCTACTGGAGTCTTCACTGGAATTTGAATATTCACTTTCTTCAGCGTCATCATTATCGGGATATTGCGAGTCTGGCGCTCTAGAACCACTGTGGGTTCGACGCTTTGACTTTTTCATGAATTTTCTGAGTCGTGTTTTTTCGCGCCGATTGGAAATGAAACGGCCAGCAAAAATAAGCGCCATGAGTCCGCCGATTCCCGCCAAAAATGGCCAATAACGATTTAACGCCGACTCTCTAATTAAAGGTTCGCCTTCAACAACTACCGACGCCATTATTGGAAAATATTTCTCTAAATTCTTGTCAAATCCCACTTTGTAGTCTGTTAAAGTAACTTTATACATTGCAATTTTATTACTTACAACTAAAATTGCAGACATAACATCGTAATTGTTTTTCTTGTACGTAAAATAGTAGAGCAAACCTTTACGGTTTCCGGGCAACTCTTGCAATGTTTCTTTAAATACTTGCAATTCGCTGGCACCGTTTACTTGCGTAAATTTTTCTTGGAGCTCTTTGCTAAACTCTTCAAGGCTCTCCTGGTCAATAAACATAGGATTACGAGTGATTGACACCGTTAGATTCGGATCGCCCACCACAGGATTTTCGGGCGTGGGCTGAATTTTCTGCTTAGGTTCCATAAACAGAGCGTAACCAGAATAATCTTTTTGTTTATTCCAGTCCGATGGGACTGTCATTTTGAAAGATTTTTCTCCCTCTGCGTATTCATAAATTTCAAATTGCTCGCCACCTGTTACGCTTTCACCAGTTTTAGCTGAAAGTGCAGTGGCGCCTTCTTCTTTTTCAACATTTTCTTCCTGCGCCTGTACTTTAGGTTTTGATTTAGCCTTTGGTTTTTGCACTGGAGCTGCTTCCGTTGACGCGTCTTGCGCCGCATTTAATGCGGTTGCAGGTGCAGAATCAGCCTCAATAGCCTCCGTATTTTTTGGAGCAGACACCTGCGGCGCTTTGTTGCTCACCGATTCTGGAATAATGGAGCCCGAAGGCAAATCTTTTATTTTTGCTTCTGGCTTGTTTGAATTCTGCGACGCCGCCGGAGGTTCCATTAAAAAGGAATCGTCTTGCGCCTGCAAAGGTAATAAATAAAAAAACCCGCCAAAACAGCTGGCAGCAAGCAGCAAAGAATTTCTACTTTTCAATTTGCAAACTGCCGCATTTAATTTGGAGTTCTTTTTATACCGCATGTTGGTACCTTTCTTCAAATATGCCTGGCGCCGCAGTTTTTTCCAAGTAGTCTATAACGCGTGTGGCGGATTCTTGAGTGAGTTCCGAATAAAATGCTTCGCCCGAGGTAGAAAAATTCCGACATCCCCAAGCATCGGTCGCAGGAAAAGTAAGCTCGGTCATTAAGTCAATTTGACTGTCTTTTTCGAAAATTTTAATTTCACCAAATTGAGCTGCGCAGCGGTATTCAGGATCTGGAATAGTATCGGAGGTCGCTTTAAGGAGACCTACTATTTTTATTTTAGAGTCGATTTGTGTGCTCGAAAAACGACTCAAAAAGACAACGTCTCCCTTTTGAACATTCTCAGGACAACGTAACAACAAACTGTCTTTTGAAACAATTCCCCTCAGGGCCGCGTCGTCTAAGGTCAGCATCCAATATTTGTCGCCAGATTTTCCGGTTGCACGCATTTCTTCTTTAGAAATTTTGCTCTTAAAAGACTGTTCACCCACGCCAGCGTTTAAATCTCTGAGAGCCAAATGCAACGTTGCGGCAGAGACACCCAACACTGGTGCAGCTTTGAGTGCTCGAGACAAATGGCGAATTGAAGCATCGCGGTATTGAGTCATCTTGTAACGTGAAAATAATTTTGAATTTATAAGTCCCAATGAAACATTAAATTCATATTCATAGTCATCAAAACACTCTCGCGAACTTGTTAGTAAATCTCTCGCTGCAAGCAAGTCGCCCGATTTTTCCATGCATTTAGATACAACCAGCAATGCATTTGTATTTTCGGGATTATCAGCGAGAATTTCCTGCACGCAACTTGCTGCTTCACCCCAATTGTCGCTTCTCATTGCAAGACGTGCGGCTCCCCAGTAGGGTTCCGCACATTGCGGAAAACTTTCGTGGATATTATTAAAAGCATCTGATGCTTCTGTCATAAAACCATTTTCGAGCGCGTATTCCAAGTAATTCAAATTTAAAAAATAATTCTTTTTAAATTTGTGCGCCATTTTTCCAAGAGTCGAAACTGCCCAAGCCCGACCACTGCGCGCACGCCCTTCAGCTAAAAAGGTCGCTATAGACTCACAACCCAGCGCTGTGCGGGCCATAGGGTCTTTTTGAATGGCACGCGCAATGCGACGCGCATAATCGCGTCTGCCACAATACGATAGAGCCATTAACGCTAAAGGAACAAATTCTGCGAATTCGTTTCTAAATCGCATTAAATGCAGCGCTAATAGTTGCACTTTCTCGAGCTCATGAGTTTTTCGCAGCGCTTCAATCCACGACCGGTAAAAAAACAAACATGCATTTTTGCCACACCCCGAATTTACTCCGTGAGATGAAGCCAATACAACAGTACTCCAGTCCTCTTTTAAAGAGGCTAGGCGCACAAGTTCCAAGGCATTCAAAACCTCTTGCTGAGTCAAAGCACGCGATGAATTTTCAAAATTCAAAGTTTCTTTGAGTTCTTGAATGCGCGGTGCCAGCGTCCCTTCTGCAGGAATAGCTGAATGCGGATAGAATCTGTTACCTTTGCGTTCGACCATTACCCTTGCTCCTCAACCGACAGCTCAAAATGGCAGCCAAGAGACCTCATCGGTTGTGATCTCATTCTTGCTTAATTCAATTGTCAAAATCGCGGGTATCGTCAGTGCGTTTACATCGGCCAATCTTAGCGAGAAAAAAATTACATCTGCACAATGTGGTCGCCGTATTCCAAAAATTCCTCTCTATTTTCCAACACGACAAAAGTTGCACCACGCGAAACCATAATGCGCATTAATTCGCCTAACACTTTAATATCGGGAGAATGAAGCCCTGTGCCAGGATGTACAAGTAAAAACCAAGATCCTGTAAGTTGTACTCTTTTTAATTCCAGAGTGAGGGTGAGACGCTGCAATTCTCCGCCACTGAGCTCATCCATGCCTTGTCCTAATTTGACATATCCCAGTCCAAACTGTGCGGCACGCGCTAAACGAGAGTGAATATTTTTATGGTGGGCAAATTGCGTCATGGCGTCGTCTAGACTTAAATTCATGACGTCGGCCATATTGAGACCCTTAAAACGCGGCAAAAGACTCCTACTGTTGAGCTTTGCGCCCCTACAAACCTCACATTCGATTTCGACCGATGGCCCGTAGCGCTGCATGAGTTCTAAATAACCTCGGCCTTCACAATGGCTGCATTTTCCTAACTTTGAATTCCAGGAAAACGACATTTCTGTTAATCCAAGCACTTGGCTCTGCGGCAATTGCGCAAATAACTCTCTTAAATGAGAGATCACTTCGAGGGCAGACGCCACACTCTTGCGAGACGAGCGCGTCATACTTCCTGGGCGCACGTATGTTACGTTTTCAACGGGCACGTCGCCGGCAATTTTTACGGTAAAATATTCACCCTTTAAGAGAGGATTTTTTTCGAGAATAGAATTTAGCACAGGCTCTAAACACATATCTAAAAATGAAGCTTTGCCTTTACCGCCGGGCCCTCTTATTATTGTTACTTTACCATGGGGAATGGTTAAATTCGCCAATTGCAAAGTGCGAATGTTGATATTGCGAAATTCCAAACATTCATTATATTTGGCCCTATTTTTTTTAAAAGTCAGCATTTTACCGTATTTGCTGATATGGTCTGCCATAAAATTTTTGCCATTGGCTTGGTGAGTCACTGCCCCACCCTGTGAACCAGCACCGGGCCCCATGGTAATGACCCACTCGCATTCTTTGAGAAAAACGGGGTGATGCTCCACCACTACAACAGACGATCCTTTTTTTACCAAGGCAGTAAGCACGCCTAATAAAGAAGAAACTTCTTCGGATGTAAGGCCTTGGCAAGGTTCGTCGAGCACATAAAGCGCACCAATAAGTCGATTTGAAAGCATGGAAGAAAGCCGCAGCCTTTGAAGATCTCCTGGCGAAAGCGAATTTCCGGAGCGATTTAAATTCAAATGCCCGAGCCCAATGGTGACCAACATATTTGCCATGCGTGCTAGTTCGTCGACTACTCTTAATTTTGCCTTATCGCCTTGCGATAAAGGAACAAGAGTGTCATTCACAAATTGAGCTACATGCGGCACATTTACCTGATGCAATTCTTCGAATAATTTGTCGTACACGCGCACTCGTGGTCGCTCTACAGACAAGCGCGTACCTTTGCACGACGCACAGGGATTGAGATCGCTGTGTCCGCCTTCAATAGAACTTCCGGTGCCAGAACATACCGGACACTGACCCAAGGAGGAGTGACTAAAGTAACGAGGATCTAGTTTTGGTGAACTTTCTCCGCACTGCGGGCAAGAAGATCTCGTATTAAAAGATTCGCAAATCAATTTTTGATCTTTTGAATTACTTTTTACCAGAGGTTCTTCAATTTTTACAATTCCATTTCCGTACTCCAGTGCCTGCGAGACGGCACGCTCAATTCTTTTTTGTTTATCGTGCGCAACGGTTAAAAAATCTAGAATAACTTCGATGGTATTTAACTTTTTTGCATCAATAACTATTTTTTCTGTGTCGTCTTGGAGGTCGAGCAATTTTCCATTAATGCGTATTTTTGAAAACCCTAATTCTCTAAATTTTTCAATTTCATTGATAAATGCGCCTTTGCGCTTTTCGACAATCGGCGAAATAATATATAATTTTCGCCCTTCAAATTTCTCCATTATATTTGAATAAACTGTTTGCAGAGGTGTAGAACGCAGTGGAATATCGCAATTTCTACAAAACACATCTCCAAAGGCTGCAAAATATACGCGAAACAAATCTGAAATTCCGCTAATCGTTCCCACTGTCGAAAGTTTCCCGGCCACTCCTTGTCGCTGCGAAAGGCCCAATGCAGGCGGCAGCCCCTTTATTGCCCGAAATTGAGGGCGAGAAGTTTTAGACCAAAGAGAATTTCCCATGACATAAATAGGAGCCTGACTCGCATCTGCAAATCGCCGAAAGGCTTCGACATAGATAGTGTCAAAAACCAGACTCGATTTTCCCGAGCCACTAACACCCGTAAATGCCACTAACTTGTTCTTAGGAATATCAAGCGAAACATCTTTTAAATTGTGTTCTTTTGCACCACGAACGGAAATCACTTTCACGCCTCACCTCCGCTTTGCGCTTTGACGCAGACAAAAAAATATATCAAAATATTTTCAAAGATCAGAAATTTTCGCACATTCGGGTCACAAACATGATGAACATAGATATGACAACACAATTTCATTTTTGCAATATTCCCATTGCCGACAGTTTTGCGACTGAGGGCAACTCAAAACCTTCACTCAGTTTAATTGCTGGTGACGCAAGCGACCGCAAGTTTTTCCGCCTCAAAAACGCCACAGAATCGGCCATTTGTATGGAGTTTCCGAAGTGGGAAGGCGGTTACGGTGGCGACCCTTTGAGCTGGCTCGGCATGCATGCTGCATTGCAAGCAATTGGAATTCCAGTTCCAAAAGTATTACATATCGACCAAGAAAAAAAGTGCATCTGGACAGAAGATTTTGGCGACAATTTCTTAAATTTCGGCATGCAGATGCCTATATTAGATTCCCAAAATCAACAATGTGAAAATATTCTTGGCCATTACAAACAAGCTATCGCTTTGTTAGTGAAGGTTCAGTATCCGCATTCAAAAATACCAGATCATCCCGCTTTAAATAGAGCATTCGACACCGAAAAACTAATGTTCGAAGTGAATTTTTTCAAAAGTCACTTCATCAACGGACTCTTAAATTCAAAAATATATGTCGAACAAACTTATGGAAATTTCAATTCTGAGTTTGAAAATCTCTGCCAATGGCTCAGCGACCAGCCACGAGTGCTCTGCCACCGCGACTATCATGTGCGCAATGTGATGGTCGTAGACGACGAAGCACGCTGGATTGATTTTCAAGATGCACGTATGGGTCCCCATTCTTACGATCTTGTCAGCCTTATTCGGGATAGTTACGTGAGAATTACCGATAAAACCCGAGATGAACTCACGCAGTACTATTTAAAACTCACTAATGCGCGTCGATCCGAAGCCATGCTCACACCTATTTCAAATAATAATTTTGAAATCGAGTGCCACCACATGGGCTTGCAACGCAATATTAAAGCCCTTGGTAGTTTTGGTTACCTTGCTACTGTCAAAAATAAGCCACAATATTTGTGTTACGTGAGTCACACGCTCGAAACACTTTGCAATGCAGCTAAAAGCACTCCTGCAGGCGAAAAATTTGGATTAAAATATCCGACCATTTTTGCCTTTCTCAACGATTGCCAAATTGGACATTTAGCAGCGGCAATTCAAGGGCAACTTACGGCGAGAAAAATTCGAAGTTTTTAAGGGAAGGTGGTTTGACGCGATTCGTCGCTTCCGAATAAATTAAGAACCATGCTACTGAAATTGTTGCTCGTTTTCCGCCACGAAACTATACTCCCAATTTTCAGAGAAAGTTGGGAGTATATTCCAGCGACTTCTTAAATTACCAGAATCTCAAAGCTTTTTTCTTTTTGGTCCGAGTGGTAGCGGAAAAAGCAATATTCTAAATCTGATGCGAAATTCTGAAGTTTTGTACGTAGACTTGCTCCTCCCAAATGAGGAAATGCGGCTCATGCAAAATCCAGAATTACTCATTGCCATGGTACGAGAAAAAAAATACGCGCTCGTAATTCTAGATGAAATTCAAAAGCTGCCAAAACTGCTCGACGTGGTGCATTATCTCATTGAAAACGATAAAATTCGTTTTGCATTGACAGGCTCCAGTGCCCGAAAACTACGGCGCGGTCATGCCAATTTACTCGCCAGACGTGCAGTAATAAGAGAAATGTTTCCACTGACGTCCCTGGAATTAGGAGATAAATTTGTTCTCCTAGAAGCTTTAAAATATGGAACTCTCCCTGCAATATTCACGCTGGGTAGTTTTCAAGACCAAAGAGACTTTTTAGAATCCTATGCCCATTCTTACCTCCGAGAAGAAATATTTGCTGAGGCACTTATCCGCCGCATCGAACCATTTAGAAAATTCATTCAGCTTGCAGCGCAAAACGCAGGCAAATTAATAAATATGACAACCCTTTCAAAAGCCGCAGGTGCAGACCACAAAACTGTGAGGTCGTATTATTCCATTTTAGAAGACACTCTACTGGGGGTTTTTCTTGAACCCTATTTGCCATCACTTCAAAAACGACTCATAAAATCGCCCAAATTCTATTTCTTTGATACCGGCGTCGCGCGCGCTTTAGCAGACCGGATGACTGTTGACCCCATAGAAAGCACAAGCTATTTTGGTGAACTTTTTGAGCAATGGCTCGTTGCAGAAATATTTCGCGTGTTACGTTATCGACTTTCAGCTGCTAAACTTTATTTCTATTCAGTGCATAGTGGTTGTGAAGTAGACTTAGTTATTGAATATCCGCAACAAAATCCCATTTTTGTCGAAATAAAATTGACCACTGCCGTAAAAACGGAACACCTCAAAAATTTAGAAAAAATTAAGGACGATTTTCTAAACAGCAAATTTGTGTTAACCAGCTGAGATGTTCACAGTAGAAATGAAGGCAATATTCGATGTGAGCATTGGCAAACTTTTCTCCAAAACCTCACTTAAAACAAAACAGGAAACGTATCCTGGAAATTATTTAACAAAACACACAAAAATGTTTACCTTTTCGCATCGGGTCGGGCCCTCTCAATCATCGGCGACTCTGCCGAAACCATGGCATTAAGTTGGTGAATACTCACTGCTACGGGGTCTGTGGCAGACGTTGCAAAAATAACAGTTCCTGGAATTGTATTACGCCTCGCACTCACTCCCCTCATTGCACCTCTCACCGATAAATATCCGCGCAAAAAAGTTTTAGTGTGGTCTAGTTTTGTAAAATTTGTGCTTTTCATTGGTGTCGCAATGCTCTCATGGAACACGCAAATCAATTGGCCATTACTTATCACGCTGTACATCATTGCAAGTATTGCTGGAGCTGTGTTTTCGGCTGCTGCAGGCGGATTTGTGCCGTCTTTAGTGGAGCGCAAAGAAATTCCAGACGCCATGCAGAAAAATTCTTTGCTTCAATCCATCGGAGAAATTTGTGGAGGAATGATTGGGGGAATTGTAGTGAGTTTCGCGAGAATATCTGGCGCCATGACAATCAATGCATTTAGATTTCTTTTGAGCATGCTCTTAATAATGCTCATTAACATCAATGAACAACAGAAGGAAAATCAAATATTAACTCTTGCCGAAAGTATTAAAGCCTGGCAAGCAGATTTTTACGACGGATTTCGTTTTTTTTTAAAAGTTCCTGGGTTGGCCGCTTCTTTATTAATAATATGTGCTATTAATTTCTTTACTAGCGGGTTTTCCATATTACTTCCAGCAATTATCAATGCCGAAAAAATCGGTGTCAAATATCTCGGATTAGTCGAAACCGTCGGCATGATTGGCTCCGTGAGTGCTTTATTGGTCGCTGGGTTTTTTACTTCAAAAGCACATTTAAAAGCTCAATTTTGTATCTTATTTTTAATTGTTTCTGGAATTTCACTCTATTTTATATCATGGGTACACATTCTTGCAGTACCTCCCTCAGCAATGTTCGTCGCATATGCAGCTATTGCCTTATTCAATATGCTCCTCTCAGGCCAAATAATGATGCTTGTTCCAGATTCGCACCGTTGCCGCGTAGGAGCATTTTTAATGACCTTGAGCGGCGCAGCTGTTCCTCTAGGTTTGAGTGCCGCAGGATTGATACCTGATAAATTTTCACCAGCGATTGCAATTTCTGTTGTATCATTTGGCATTGTGTCTGCGGCTTGCCTCTTAATTTTTGTTCCTGGATTTTCAAAATTAATGACTTGCTCTGCAGAAGAAGCAGAAAAATTTTCCGAAGGAAGTTTAGCTTAGTGCGATTTTTTCGAATGTTTTCTGGGCGCACAAACGAATTAAAACTACCTCCCCACAACAACGTGCGCACAATCCAAATTATTTTGAATGATTATTTTTTCGAGCCCTGGTGGCTTTAAATCAAGACGCTGCAGTTCGGAAAATGGGAAAAATTTAAGCGGCTACTCTAAAGTTGAAAAGTGCAGACTCTATTTTAAAACTAACGTCGGTCACGGCTTATTCTCCTTTTCAATTTTTTGAACTCAATATACAAATATACTGCAAAGAAAAGTCTACGCCCCAATTGCACCTAAGAAATTTATAACTTGAACACCTTTAAGCGCGGCTTGATTCATAAATTAAATGCCTCACTGAAAATATTTTCTCCACTTTACGACAAGCCGTTTTATTTTCCGGAGGACAAAACAAATTATCTTCCCACCGATGGCAATTACAGTCACATCCAAAAAAATGGTTTCAAGATTCACTCGGAAATCAAAATAGCATTTGGCATCTCACAGTCAAAAATCCAATTGGCCGAATAATTCATTGTCACGGCAGCGGCGATAATATTTTTTCGCATTATCCACATGTTTCATGCCTTACCAGCGATGGATACGAAGTCATAATGTTTGACTATCCAGGGTACGGTGAGTCAGGAGGCACGCCGACTCGCGAATCCACAGTTGCAACAGCCGCCGAAGTTATAGAGCACTTTTCGCAACAGGTAGGCCAATTGCCTGTATTTATTTTAAGACAAATTCTTGGTGGAAATATAGCAAGTGTGGGACTTACAAACATTAAAAAATTGCCGCAAATCAGAGGCGTCATTCTCGACAGTATGTATTCTTCATTTAAATCTCTAGGTGCCGTAAAAATAAAGCGCAAATACATCAAACAAAGTATGTATTTAGAAAAATTAGTGGCTGCTTTTATCTGTGACTCCAATTCGCCATTGTCGCGGGCAGAACATCTCAAGTATACGACGCTTATTTTGCATTCGCGCAACGACAAATTTGTGCCTTACCAGGAGTCGCTGAATTTTTACAATAAAATGACCGGTGAAGACGTAGAATTTTGGTCTCATTTGAATTCTTGCCACACCGATGTGTTACAAAATAATATTTCTGATTACCCTAAAAAAGTTGTTCAATGGATGCGAGAAAAAATGTAATTTAATACTACAATTGCCTGTCTCAGAAGATCTAATTATGAAATATTTGCACTCGTGAACACTTAAAAATAGTTCATAAATTTAAAGTACAAATCACTGCTTTTGTTAGAAGAGGTACTCCTTGAATTGGAAGCAAATCGTTTTTTTGTTGCTACTTTCGCTTCGTCCATTGGCGATGCACTTCTCTATTTTGCACTGCCACTAGGTTTAGGCCTAGAGCGCAACTCCATTCAAGCAAGTATTTCTCTATTTTTAATACCTGCCATTTCAATGCTTCTTTCCACACTTTTAGCCGATAAAATATCGCAAAGATTACAAAATTCCAGAAAAGACTACAGCAAATTGCTTTTAGGTGTGGCATTTTTAGAACTTATTATCGCCATGTTCATTTTACTTTCCGACTCTCCAAACTTCAGATATGGGCTCATTCTTCTATTTGTGGCCATTTATGCCTTTGCAAAAGAAGGACTCCCCAAACTATTTTACTCTGTGGCAATGTTCCGCCATTTTTTTACCGCGCAGGAATACAATAGAGTTGTTGGCTTTAACGGCGCCCTTGCCATTGCCGCCGGGTTTTTCGGAACACTGGCCTCAGGCGCACTCATCCATTTCGGCACCTAGAAATGGGCACTTATAATTGACTCCGCTACATTTCTGGCTCTTGGCGGAACTCTATTTTTTCTTGGGAAAGACTTTAACACCGAAGAATCGTTGAGCGGCAATGCCCTCCCTGAAATTGAATTAAACTTTATTAAGACCAAGAGAAATATATCTCTTGCGGTGCCAATGATCATTGGCATTCAGTCTCTATTTTGGACTTTTGTTCCTTTACTATCTACAAAGCTGGGAATCGGCAGCTTGAGCAAAAATGTCTTATTAATGGCATTTTTCAAATTTCCGGGCTTAATTTTAGGGCTCTTTTTTTGGCAAAATTTTTCAAAAATATAGCACCGATTCATTCATCAAAGTTTTTTCAATTTTAGTTTTTTGCTCTACCCTCTGTGCCAATGAAACTTGAGACAGTCCCTGCTTTGTGTTTAAGCTAATGGGGGCACTTCAAGGAATTCATAATGTACCAACCGAACGTTTCAGA
>JAYTOT010000128.1:0-4598 GCA_043747645.1 Pseudomonadota bacterium
GACAAGATTAAGTCTGATCCTGAAAAGTGGATGCCCTGGAATTATCTCTGCCAAACTTAGATTAAGCTGCGAAAAATTTAAAAGCTAGGAATGTTGCCGCAGGGACACCGTCCTGAAGGTTGCGCCTTACGCACAAGCTCCCCATCAATGAGTTCCATGCGTACATCTCCGCCAAGAGAAACGAGATCCTCAATCGTTGCGAATCTTTTTGCGGTTTTATTCATGAGCGCCTCACAAAAGCAAAAAAAAAATCTGAAGAGCATTTGCTTTCAAGATTATCTTAATTTATTTCTACAAAAAATGGTACAGGAAAGAGTGGAATTTTTAAGGATAGATGTCCGGTGAACTAAGTGCTCGCCTTCCTGTTAGAATCAGTTCTATATTTATTTAACGTTACTTCCGATTCCAACTGCCACGCTCTCGTGTTACCACTCCATCGATGGATTTATAGCCTTTGCAGCCTCGTAAACAGCTTTTCTTATGAGAAGAATTAACTTATCTTTGCCCCTGTGTCGACTCGCTGGTGTAACGAAATTAATTCCATTTTGAAAATTAATTTCATTGCATTAAATTACGAAAGTAGTTTGCCCTTCTTCGATACTAACTACTCGTCCTCCGAACCGTAAATCTCTGCAATTTTTTTCTGAAGCACTAACAATGTGGCTGTTTCTGCAAGTGCTTTGTCTTTACGGAGAAGCTCTTTTTCTAGTCTTTTGATTTCTTTTCTATCGCCAGCTGATTCTCGATTATCTGGTTTTTGCCCGAAACTTTTCTTGCAAATATCTTTCCAAAGGATAATTTTTTAGCTTGTTAGTCCATTCTTACGTAGCCATTCGCCTTGGTCAATTTGAGGTATTGAAGTGAATGTCATTCTTGATTCGAGCTTTTCATTTGGACTAAAATCTTCTGGACTTCGCGGAGTATTATTCACAACTGTGAGTCCTTTTTTGTATGACTTTGTCCACTGGTATATGGAAAACGAAGTGGAATCCATTTCTTGTGCGATTGCTGTCACACTACGATTACCACGACTCAAATATTTTTGAAGAGCAATTTTCTTAGATTGCTTTGAATACTGCGGGTGCATTTTGCTTTATTTTTCTCGCCCCTTGTAAATTTAATTTATTAGACATCTATCCAGCCACAGGAGGTGAAGCGTCAAAATTTTTGTTTTTGGTATGAACTGTGACTTCAGATACTATTTAAAATGCCGGAATCAAATTTTTTTTTACCATGGGACAAGTCAAATGAAATTTTACTTAAAATCAGCCCTCTGCAGTTTCGCTCTCATAGGTTTTTTGAGCTGCACTCCACGCAAATTTAATACAAGCGCCACTAAAGAAGTTAAAGACGTTGTTTCTATGCAGCGCACTAGTAATCCGGGAGAATATAGCGCCAAGTGTGCCAGTGGCTCAACTGAAATTGTGACGGAATGGGATATAAAAAATAACAACCTTTGCCCCCATATCAGCATTCCGCAACCTTCTGGAATTGTTTCGTTGCAACGCCGAGGTGATGGTCGATTCGATGTGTTGTGTGCTGCGGACATTTCGAATTCTAGAGTCATTTCTGCAGAAGATATTGTTGCAGGCAAAGCATGTGGTAATGTAGCACCAGGTCCAAAGCTAAAATTTACAAGCATTTCGGCTGGATTGTATCACACCTGTGCCCTAGCCGCCGCTGACGTGAAATGCTGGGGAGACAATTCGTTAGGCAATACGACAGTTCCCACTCTCAACAAACCCACTCAAGTTTCAGCCGGGTACTTTCACACCTGTGCCCTGGACGCTGAAGGCGTGAAGTGCTGGGGGGCGAAGGGTGGTCATGGTTATCAAGATTATCGCCAAACAACTGTTCCAGTGCTTAATAAACCCACCCAAGTTGCGGCAGGAGGCAGTCACACCTGCGCCCTGGACGCCGATGGCGTGAAGTGTTGGGGGGCGAGGGGTGCCACAAATCATGGCCAAGTAAAGGTTCCCGTGCTCAACAAACCCACTCAAGTTTCTGCCGGAAGTTATAGCACCTGTGCCCTGGACGCCGATGGCGTGAAGTGTTGGGGAATCACAACTGAATCTGTGCTCAACAAACCCACTCAAGTTTCTGTCGGAAAAGATCACACCTGTGCCCTCGACGCCGCTGGCGTGAAGTGTTGGGGGAAAAGTCTTGAAGGCCAAACAACTGTTCCCGTGCTCAACAAACCCACCCAAGTTGCAGCAGGAGGCAGTCACACCTGCGCCCTCGACGCCGATGGCGTGAAGTGCTGGGGACGGAATGATAGTGGCCAAACAACTGTTCCTCAGTGATTTAAGTAACACGAAAATAAATTAGAATTTAAAAATATAATCGCAGAAAAAAAAAGAAATGCCGAAAATATTATTCCAATTAGGCCATAATTTTTGGAAGGTTTCGACTCAGGCGAAGTCGTATGGTGCATTGCGCGAAGGTGTGTTGCGTTTTCAAGAAAGTTCTGATTTTATTATGCATGATAGGGTGCAGTTTTCGTAGATTGACATAATTTGAATATTCGAGTTTTAAAAGCAGAGGTTTAAATTCCGGTGTAAGAGTTAAAATTTAAATACAATTTTCAATTTATTTTTTATTCTTTTGCAGGGAAAATTTAAATGCAAAACTCACTCTAGCGCGCCATGCGTTCAAAGCCTCATTTTTTAGTATTTGTACTCGGCGGTTTTCTGAGTCAAATTGGATCTGGCCTCACAGCAATTGCCGTTTTTGGTTTCCTGGCACAATCGCGTGCAATTTCACACGCTTTTGCATTTGCAATTGTGCTTACGGTATTGCCATCGCTTTTTGCAGCGCGGCTTTCAGAAAAATTCATTTCCAAATTTAGTCTGTCCACTAACCTTATTGCAGCGCAAGTTTTTGGAGCATTATCTCTTATTTTACCCTGGTGGGCCATAGAGAATCAGAATATTTATGTGGTGCAATTTGCCGAATTCGGGAGTTTTTTGAGTCTGGGTTTTAGCATGCCGTTAATGCATTTGTACACCAACCGCTGTTTTTATTCCGACGAAATGCACCATGCCACACCCATCGATTCTATTGCATTTTCTGCAAATGTAGTGTTGGGCATGGGTGTGGGTGCATTGCTTTTTAACAATATCGGATCGAAAATTTATTTGTCAATCGATTTTCTCTCTTACCTGAGTGCGGCAATTCTCATTTGCATTTGCGCCCGTATGAAGCCAGAATTAATGCTGAGCGAAAAGCAGCAATCAGCAGTTAAGTCAGCTTCGAATTCCACATTGCAGTGGCTTCGCAAGATAAGGAGTTCGCAGAAAAAGGCATTTTTTGTGTATCTCACGCTAGTGCTGGGCACTGTTCCGGCTTCATCGCTCCTTGCATTTATGGGGACCCGCTTGAGTGATTGGAATATTGGTGCTGGAATGGTGGTCACCGCAACGATTTCGCTGTTGTTTGCAAGGGCCCTAGGCCAGTGTATTGCTCCAATGCTTCTTAAGGGAGAATGGTTGCCAAAACTCTCTCGCTTTAAACACACAGAATTAATTTGTCTTTTATCTTACAATGCTTGTTACCTTGTTGCCTATGTCAGCCAAAATCCTCTTTTGATGATGTCATTTATAGTTTTGGCGCACATTGCTTCCAATGTTTTGTATTCAAAAGCAGTGTACGTGATGCAAACAGAATTTAGCGGTGGCGAAGTGGCATTCGCTTTTTCGCGGCAAATGCAAATTTCATTATTGATGCAAATTCCGCTTCCATTTATTGCGAGTTATGCCATAAACTTGTTTTCGCCACTGGTAGTTCTGAGTGGGTCGCTCGCTTTTGCATTGGCATTCTTTTTTATAAGCAGGAGGGTCCTTTTATGATTCAAATTCGAAAATCACAAAGTCGTGGTCATGCAAATCACGGATGGCTAGATTCGTATCACACCTTTTCGTTTGCCGATTATTACGACCCGCAATTTATGGGTTTTGGTGTGTTACGGGTCATAAATGAAGATGTCATCGACGGTGGAAATGGTTTTTCGACCCACGGACACAAAGACATGGAAATTGTCACATACGTCATTTCTGGACTCATTGAACACAAAGACACCCTTGGAAGTGAAGGTCACATTAGACCTGGCGACGTGCAGCGCATGAGCGCCGGAACGGGCATTCGTCACTCTGAATTTAACGGACTCAAAAATGAAAAAACACATTTGTTGCAAATTTGGATTGAACCGGAAAAAATTGGAATTGCTCCGGAATACGAGCAAAAGTCGTTTGTGAATGATTGGATAAACCAATCATTTGTATTGGTAGCATCCAATAATGGCGCAGAAGGTTCTTTAAAATTGAATCAAGATGCTTCTATTTACGCTGCCAAATATGCAGTGGCTGGTAAAAAAGAAATTAAATTAAATGCCGGTCGGCGCGTTTGGATTCAAATGATTGCCGGTGAATTGCGCGTGAATGGTGAGTTGCTTGTGGCAGGCGATGGGGCTGCTTGTTTGAATGAAACCGTATTGAATCTGGAAGCACAGCCCGCAAGTCATTTTTTGCTATTTGATTTGCCGTAATACTTGTTCCTTGCCCGATGTGAACTATTTTGCAGCCTCCCTGCACCCTAGTTGT
>JAYTOT010000129.1:0-2926 GCA_043747645.1 Pseudomonadota bacterium
TCTAAAAATCACACATTTGTACCGTCAAGTTCTACTATTCCCATAGGCGATCAAACCCTATTATTTACCATTGCTGGTATGACTCAATTTAAAGCGGCACTCACGGGCGAAGAAATTCGCACCTACAAACGTGCTACAAATTCACAAAAATGCATCCGAATTGGCGACCTCGACGACGTGGGCAAAGACGGGCGCCACTGCACAATGTTTGAAATGTTAGGGTCGTGGTCTTTTGGTGACTATTATAAGTCCGAAGCTATATCTTGGGCACGAGAGTTTTCGCTGGACGTTTTAAAAGTAGATGCCAGCAAACTCTGGGTTACGGTGCATCATTCCGACGATGAAGCATTTAAAATGTGGGAAGACCAAGGCCAACCCACAGAACGCATCGTGCGATTGGGCGACAAAGATAATTTTTGGGCCATGGGCCCCACTGGCCCCTGTGGTCCGTGCTCAGAACTCTATTTTGATCAGGGCCCTGCCGTTGGTAAATGTGAAGTTAAAAACTTTGATTGCAAAGCTGGCCCGGGCTGCGAATGTGACCGTTATTTAGAATTTTGGAATTTAGTATTTATGCAATTCGACCGCCAAGAAGACGGTTCTCTTAAAGAACTCCCCTTTAAAAGTGTCGACACGGGCCTTGGCCTTGAACGCCTCACAGCATTGATGCAAGGCAAACCAGTTGCCTTTGATATTGACAGTTTTCAGGGAATTAAAGAAGCTATTTTAAAGCGTGCAGGAATCACATCTTCGCAAGAAATTCTTTCAAACGCGCAAAAAGAAAGCCTCAATGTTATTTCTGACCACATGCGCACACTCACATTTACTTTGGCCGACGGCGCGCATTTTAGCTCTGAAGGACGCGGGTATGTGTTGCGCCGCGTATTGCGCCGAGCAGTGCGTCATGCCTATAAATTAGCTCCTCGGTTTCCTAAAAACGAATCTTTTTTGGCCGATTTAGTAATTCCTGTTGTCGCTGAATTGGGAGAATTTTTTCCTGAAATCATTCAAAACAAATTACGAATTATGGAACTCATTAAGGCAGAAGAAACCCGATTTGTTGCCACACTCGAAGGCGGTTTAACTAAATTTAATTCATTGTTATCTGAATCAAAAGATCGTACTTTAAGTGGCGAAAACGTATTTGCTTTGCACGATACTTTCGGATTTCCGTCTGACCTCACCCGCGTGCTTTGCGAAGAAAACGGATACACTGCCGACATTGTAGGCTTTGAGCGCTGCATGCAAGTGCAAAAAGAAAAAAGCCGTGCCGATGCACGATTTTACAAATTCGACCAAGACGATTCACCTTGGATTCAATTTGCCGAAGCAGGGTCAGACGATAAAACATTTGCCGGTTATGCTTATCAAGAAAGCACAGGTACGCACGAAAACACTGCCGTTGCACAGATTAAAATTTCTGTGCAACAATTCAAACGCATGCGCCAGCTCAAAAATAAACTTTACGAAGTTGTCATTTCTCAGTCTTCTTTTTACCCAGAAGGCGGTGGTCAGGTATCAGATTCTGGATGGATTTTGATGAAATCGGCAAAAGGCACAGAATCGTTTGAAGTCATTGACGTGCGCAAAACACCAGCGGCAATTGTACTCTTGCTGCGTCATTCTGAGGCGAGCAACGACGAGGCTCACAGCACTTCTGAAGCTCAAATGCGCCAATGGCTTAAAGAATCACAATCAATAACTGCCCTTGTAAACATGGACTCGCGATTGGCCACTGCACGGAATCACACTGCAACGCACCTTTTGCACAAAGCATTGCGCGATGTTTTAGGCGACAATGTGCGCCAAGCAGGCTCGTTAGTCGACCCTAAAGGCTTACGATTCGACTTTTCAAACCCCAATGCCGTGACTCCAACACAACTTGAAAAAGTTCAGACGATGGTCAACCGTGAAATACTAAAAAATTCAGCCGTTAAAACCCATATAGATGTTGAAGTAGAAACTGCAAAAACCATGGGAGCCGTTGCAATTTTTGACGAGAAATACGAAGATAAAGTGCGAGTGCTCGAAATTCCAGGATTTTCTATGGAACTTTGCGGCGGCACACATGTGCGCCTCACGGGTGATATTGGTTTATTTCAAATCACTTCTGAAGGCAGTGTAACTAGCGGCGTGCGACGCATTGAAGCAGTTACGGGTAATGGTGTTCTCAATTTATTAGCTGAAACCCAGAAAACAATCCGCGAAGCCGCAGCACAAATTAAGTGCAATGCGCCTGAACTCATTGAACGCGTTAAAACCATGCGCGATTTAACCAAAGACTTAGAAAAGAATATCGCTGCGTTACAAAGCCGCTTGGTAAACGCTCAAGTTGCAGAACTGCTGAATGGATCGCGCAATATTGACGATATTAGCGTAATTAGCGCTATCACTGAGGCCTCAGATGTTAAAGAATTAGAGCTTTTGGTAGATAGAGTGAAAGACAAATCAGCGGGAATCGTTTGCGTTGGGGCATCTATCGAGGGCAAAGCGGTGATTTTAGCAGCAGTGCATCCTACCTTGCTCAAGTTAAAACCCAACCTGGCAGCAGGCAAAATAGTGAAGGCATTGAGCGAAAGAGTCGATGGCAAAGGCGGCGGTAGACCCGATTTTGCAAGGGGTGGAGGCAATGCGCCGGCGAAATTACCTGAAGCATTTACGCATGTTGAAGATATTGTCCGGTCTTTAGTTTAGCATTCTGTTACTTTTACCGAATCATCTCAATACGGAGGTGAATAAAATGTCGCATGACGCCATGGCATTTGCTGTTTACAGGAGCCCTGAACTTTTTTCGGGCATATCGAGCCAGAAAAACTTTTTGGGCACACTGAGGCTTGTATATGTTCTCACGACCCCTCCGGCCGTGGGTCGCATGACCCTTGATTTAGATTGTGAATCACTGCTTCCTCAAACCGAACCACGCCTC
>JAYTOT010000130.1:0-25367 GCA_043747645.1 Pseudomonadota bacterium
CCAATGTGAGCATTGAGGTTAGAGCTGAACTTTCGACTTTGCTCACATTAAATTTTCAGATTTTCAAAGAATCCCAGCTTCTGGCCGCGTGAAGTATAGTAGTATTGGCGTGGAGCTTGTGAGGCAGGCAGGCAAGCGAGTTCGACAAAGCATTTCTGCAGAGTGCTTCAGTATTGGGCGAGATTGAGTCTAAAATGTTGCGGCTAGATTTAGATGAAATTTCATCAAATGAGCATCTTTTGTGTGAAGAATTTGTTCAAGGTAGTGAGTACAGCCTAGAAATTTTTGGAACCAATGGAATTCTGCAATGTTTGAGCATATGCCAAAAATCTCCAATGAAAGAACCATACTTCGAAGAAATTACATATCAAATGCCAGCGATGCTAAATAGCATTGAGTTAGCGGCATTGCGCATCTTGAAGTCATTGTTAATGAGGACGGCATTTATGCCCTCGACGTAGGTCTTCGGATTGGCGGCTCAGGCCTCACTCAAATGCTTATGAAACATACCTCCGGGCGAAATTTAATGGAGGCGTGCCTACTTGAAGCGTTGGACTTGGATCCAACATCTGCCTTGGAAGACCGAACTCAAGAAACGGCACTTTTATTTTTACATCAGGTTGAAAATGGAGGAGTTGTTGAATCAATTCCAACAATCGAACAGCAAGATTTGGAAGATGGAATCACACTTGTAGCATATGAATTTTGGATTGAAAAAAATAGTATTTTGAAGGGGTATCCTCAATATTGAGGGTTTCCGGGTTACACATTTTTTAAAGTGAAAAATCGCGACGCCACAACGCAATCAATGATTCAGAGTCTCATTCTTTTTTGTCAGACAAAGCTTAAAATAAAGTATGCAGGCCAAGCATGAAGGGAAAAGTTTAAACACCTCTCTCGCTTGCACTTCAGCAGGGCGAGTGCCATTGAATTCAATTTAGGAGCCTGCTGATGACGCAGCAGATTTCTCGAATCAATCCCAATCTGTGGGTTCAGCTGCTCATCGTAGTGCTGTCGCGTGGCGCTACGTACATGGTCATGCCTTTCGTCTCGATTTTAATGGGGCGACAGTTCGGCCTAGCGCCAACGAAAATCGGCCTCATCATAGGAGTCAGTGCCTTTTTAGGAAGCCTTGCCGGCTTTTATGGCGGCTACATCTCGGACCGTTTTGGGCGGAAGGCCGTGATGCACGCGGCCTTGAGTCTCTATGCATCAGCTTTTTTGACGCTTGCCTACGCACGGTCAATTTGGTTGTTCGTGCCAGTGTTCCTTCTGGTCGGAATGGCACGGTCGCTGTTTGAGCCCGCATCCGAAGCATTCGTGAGCGACCTCAGCGTGGGGGCAAAGCAAAAAGAATTTATGTTCACAATGCGCTTTCTTTGCATCAATATCGCCGCCGCACATAAAACAAGGTCCACTTTCGGACGACGATTTACAAATTATCGCTCGCGGCTTGGGAATTTTGAAATCAGATATTATTGCGCATTCCTGGTGCGACAATGGCCCCTATTGGAGAGCCATTAAGTTAAATTCAGCGGCAGAAGTTTTGGCACTAAAACCAAATGCAGCGCTGCTCGGAGATTTTAAGATAGGAGTTGTGGGTTCACATTCTAAAGAAAAATCTGATATTATGCTGGCACAAAATGATGAGCCACTGTTCGAAGTTCGGGCATTTTGTTGCGGAAATGGCTCTTGTATTGAAGACCCTGTAACGGGAAGCTTAAACGCAGGCTTGGCGCAATGGTTCATTGGTGCTGGCATGGCTTCAGATCAGTATATTGTATCGCAGGGTACAGCAGTAGGACGTGCCAGGCGCGTTTTTATTCAAAAAGAAGGCGCCAATATTTGGATTGGAGGGCATTGTTCCGAAATTATTGAAGGAGTCGTTTATTTATAGACTTAGCGTGTTGCCTTCGTTTTAGAAGTTCGTATCCTGGGTGTGAATGCGCCTCAATTTAATGTAGACTTTCAAAAGATCGGAGGTTTCATGACCGCAGCTCAAAAACTTAACCTTCTCTCTATTGAAGACTTCATTAAGAATTATGAAGGCATGCGCTGCCAATTTCACGAAGGTGAAATTTGGGAAGCACAAGCAACTACTCCAGATCATAGTTATATTCAGGCTGCTATTGCAGAGGTTCTAAGGTCTTTTTTCAACAAAATAGGCGGTGGCGGGCCCACGCGTCCAGGGGGCTGGTGGATTTTTTCCGAAGTTGCCGTGCGGTATTCCGACAAAAGTCTTTTTAGCCACGACCTCGCCGGCTGGAAAAGATCTCATTTTCCTGAACGCCCACAACGCTATCCTATTAAAGATAGGCCCGACTGGGTTTGCGAAATATTGTCGTCCAATTCATCAAACGATCGCATCAAGAAAAAAGCGGTGCTGCACGAACACGAAGTGCCTTTTTATTGGATTGTGGACTCTGTTGAAAAAACAATCGACGTATTAAAGTGGAATTCGGAAGGCTACACTTCAGTTCTTGATGTTACAGAAGGATTTGTGGGCAAAATTCCACCTTTCGATGCCGTAATTTTAAAAGCAAATGTGCTTTTTGGCGAAGAAGACGACTGATTTTTTTCGATTTATGGAATTTTTAGCCGGTTGGTTAATGAAACAGAGATTCAAATTCTTTTATTTTTGTTGAATCAGTAGAATTTAAAAGCTCAAATTCGTAATAAATGCGCTGAATTCCTTTGCACTTATTTTTTTTGGTGATTTTAATTTGCGGAACCTGATTGCTATGCAGGGCATGAGTGCCGCCGCAGGCAATGCGATTGTCGCCGTAAATCCAAAATCGACACTCTGGTTCGTTTGGTAAATTATCTGCATCAATTTTAAGTGATTGAACTAAGAGTTCTTTTACTTTTTGATTGAGAATTTCAACTTCAGCATCGGTGTATTTTTCAACGGCTACGTCGAAGCGGCCGCCAGAAATATCGATACGACAGCCTAATGTGGCTTGTGGAACATCGGGCCGGAGTTCGGTCATGGCCAGATATAGAAAATGAGAAGCAGAATGACTCAGCGAGAGCGCAGAACGCCTCTGAGTGTCTATTTTAATCTTTATTTCCTGCAATTCAGAAAAGGAGTCGGGAATGTCTGATTCTAGATCGATAATTAATTCCGCTTCGACGGGAATGACAGGAAAATCGTTTCTCACCACAACTCGCCCCGTACCGCCCGTTTTCTGACAATCAATAAAATTAATTTTTATAGAATTTTGTTCGATGGTTCCAAAGTCTGGCAATTGTCCGCCGCCTTCGGGGTAAGCAACACTGCGAGAAACGGCAATTTGCCGAGGGCTTATTTTGCGCCAATTTGTCTGACAGGAGCTTAAAAATGGCTCTGAATAGTATAATTTTTCGGTGTTAAATTTCATCGTGATTTTACTTTATTCTTTTGCGATATGTCTTGGGGCTTTCATAGTTTTGTAAACTCCAAATGCCCTTTTTTTCTTTTTTTGCCAAATCTTCGGCATCGGAATAAGCCTGTGCATCGACTTCGGAAGGGAGTCTACCCTGGTATTTTTCGGCAAATCCCGCTTTTATCATAGCAATATTAACATTGGTGTCACCAACAAAAATTTCACCCAGTTCGCGCTTGTAAATATCCGTTCCTATTTTTCGTAAGGTAACAGATTTTCCGACTATGAGTTTGTTTATAAATTCTTTGCTTTCGGCAGCAATGGGTTGAGTTTCACCTTTTTTAGAATGCTTAAATTCGGGCGCATCTATTCCCACGAGGCGAACTTTTAAAACAGTAGAGTTGGAGGCTTGAAGTTTGCAGGTGTCACCGTCGTTGCACGACAAAACAGTGAACAAATTTTGAGATTGCACCGGAGAAACGGCCTGACCCACTGCAGAGGAAAGGGAAACGGCGGCCAGTAATAAGGTAACAAAGTTTAATTTCATGAATCATTCTCCAGTAAGGATGAGGCCAAATCGCGCAAATAGAGTAAGCCTTGAAGCGTACGCGACCCGTACCAACTCAAAGCTTGTCCATCTACTTTCATACACATGGCTTTAGAATTTGAAAGGGACAAAAATTCGTCCATGTGGCGTTCGCGAAACGGAAAGGGCTCGCTGCTAAAAAATATGTAGCGGCAGGAAGCAAATTTGGCATCGGTTTCTGAGACAGCAGGATATCGCTCATGCGGTGAATCGCCCGTTTGAAAAATATTTTTCAAGCCTAGAAGGGATAACATATTTGAAATATAGCTTCTATTTCCGGCGACCATCCAAGGTTCACGCCAAATAAAATAGGCATAGTTTCGATTTTCTAAGAGTTTTGCCAGGGCAATGGTTTTTTGGAGTTCTGTGTTTGTTTGTTGGGCCCAATCGGCTGCTTTTGCTTGAAAACTAAATGTTTCGGCTAATTGTAGAACCATTGCAATAGAATCCTGGGCATTTAAAGGGAAAGTTTCGATGAGCTTTATATTTTTAAGAGAGGCGTATTTTTTTGCGGTGGCAATAAATTCTGCAGTATTTTCTTCAGAATTCACCAATATATGTGAAGGCTCCAGCGCAGCAATTTTTTCAATACTGGCATCTTTTGTGCCGCCAATAGATGCTGCTGTCCGCCTGAGCGACAGGGGTTCGACGCAAAAGGAGGTGCATCCTACAATTTCGTCTTGCAAACCAAAACGGCATAATGTTTCCGTAATGCTCGGAACAACAGAGACAATGCGTCTCATAATTAACCTCGATTCTTTTTATTAAATGTATATGCGTTGAGGCGGTGGCGCGGGTGGGAGTGTCGACAAATTACGATCGATTAAAAATTGTAAAATTGCTCGCCTAGTATATCGAATGTTATATGCTTTTAAAACCTGATAAATGCTGTACATAAAGTCGCGCGGTGTGGCGAAACGTTTTGAAGGCTTGAACGAGAGTGCTGTTTGCAATATTTCTTTGAGGCGCTTGTCTACTTCTTTATTGCCAGAGTTAATCCAGTCGTACTTTAGTAAGTGCATTTTTTTTTCTGTTTCTTTATCGGTCATATTTACAAATAACCGGTCGCCACGCAACAACTCAAACAGAATAATTCCTGCGCCATAAATGTCAGATTGAGTTGTAATTGGAGCATGTTGGAGCCTTTCGGGAGCCTGGTAGCCAGGAGTTCCAACAGTCATTCCTGCATAATCTTCGAATTCATTCATGCAGGAGAGTCCAAAGTCGGCCAATAAAATGCGACCTGTTTTTTCTACCATAATGTTTGATGGCGTAATGTCGGAATGCACAATGTCGAGGCAATGCAAGTGCTCTAAGCCTTGCAGCATGTCGAGCATTAAACAACACACAACCAGCGGCGGAACGGCTCCAACTTCTCTAATTAAATTATGACAGTTAAGCCCGTCTACAAACGTAGTGACAATGTGAGCATTGGGTGGAGTGAGATCGGCTTCGATAAAACTGACACAATGTTTATGCGAAACCTGACCTTGAATCATGATTTCTTTGTGAAACAGGCCCATTATTTTTTTATTTGTTTGATACTGATCGTGGAGTCGCTTGAGTGCTACAATTTCACCCGATTTGCGATGACGCGATTTATAGACCTCACCGAGGCCACCGCTCCCGACGAGTTCTATGATGTCGTAATTTCCAATGACTTGTGCTTCTGCCAAAGGGTCTCGCTTCCTATATATCAGTCTTGGTTTGCCTTCGCGATTTTCGAATTCCGCGAGACAAGAGTGAAAATCGGTCGAGTGAATTGAGTGAAGAATACCCAGCCAAATCAGCCACTTTTTGAACAGAAAGACCTTGGTCTAGCCATTTCATAATTGCATGGTTTCGCAGGCTTTCGGAATTGTAGGGCACTCCAAGTATTTCTTCACACACTTCATAGACTACAAATTTTATACCATGCCTGTGCATGGAATCGGTACGTGTCTTGCGGCTGACGTTTAAGTAGCCAAAAAAAAGACGTGCATTTTCGGTGACGTCAAGATTTAAATTTTTGCGAACTTCTTTTAACAAAGTCAGTGCTTTTGAAAGGTCTGGTCCAAAATGCAATACGCGCTCGTTTAATCCGGGCACACGGAGGGAGCCTCCAGATGAGGCATGATTAATATCGACCTCGAAAAAAATATTTCCCCAGGATAGCAGGGCTGCTTCGCTGGCTTTGAGTCCGCAAAATCCTAAAAGTAGGACCAACGCCCAGTCGCGGATTGATTTTTCGTTGCCTTGTGAGGCTTGAGTTTCGAGCGTGAGGCAAAGCTCTCTAAATGGGCCCGGAAGAATTGTGAGCAAATCGTGACGCGGTTGTGTCGGCGATTTAACCTCTAAAAGGGGCGAGCTTTGTATTATTTTTTCTAACACTAAGAAGTGCATAAATGTGCGCACGCTCATGAGCGCTCGGCGGACGCTGGCCTGAGATTTTCTCCCGTTTTCGCTTAAAAATTGAAGCCAATAAGAACGAATATCGAAGCTGTGATTTTGCGGGTCGTAGGAGCCCTGAATTAAGAACTCAGAAAATAGAGACAAATCATTACGGTAGGCCGCCAATGTGTGGCTAGAGCGACCCGTTTGTTTGAGTTTATTGATGAATCGGAGCAAAAGAGTTGCGAGTTTGTCGTGCGGAAACGGGGAGCTTTGGTTGGTCGGCTTAGGAATTGGGCTTTGAACTTCAGTAATCATAGCTGGTTTCCTCTTGAGAAATATCTTTGCGCAAAAAAGCAAAGCATTCAAGTCAAACACCTGAAATTCGTTGCGTTGGAGGAAATAGGGTGGTATGCGCAAAGTTCAGTTTAGGCTCGCAGGGGTTGGTTTTTGACCCGTTCTCCGCTTGTCCCTCATCAATTGCGCTCCTTTTTTTAGAATGAGTGCTTCGTTTAAAGGTTTTTTTATGTTGCTAGACAGCCAAAAGTCCAAAGAAATTATCGGTAATTACCGCCTTCACGAATCAGACACTGGTTCACCCGAAGTTCAAATTGCACTTCTTACTTTCCGCATTAACAATTTGACTGAGCACTTTAAGGTTCACACCAAAGACTTCGCTGGTCGTCGCGGATTGCTCAAATTGGTAAGCCAACGCCGTTCATTGCTCGACTACCTCCGCAAAGAAGGCGAAAATCGTTACAGCAAGCTTATTTTGTCTCTCGGCATTCGTAAGTAATGCTCATTTCAATGCTTTAAAGCGTTGTTGTGCTTAAAAAAACCTCAGAGAATTCCTCTGAGTTTTTTTTTACGTCAGCGCACTCTTGGCAAGTATTTCTTGTTTCCATGCTGCCAAAGTTACTGCTTCGGGAGCGACTTTTGAAATGAGCTTGTGGAATAATTTTTTTATTTCTTCGTTAAAATCGCCGTCTGATGCTAAAAAAATGGGTAAATCGTGCCGCATGACTTTTACTTTTTGCGCAAAAATTTCGCCATTTTCTTTTGATTTTGTGTCGAAATAAAAGTCGGAAATCAGTAATTTTAAGTTGCCAAGAAACATTGGATTGTTTTCGCAATGTTCGTAAAAAAGCTCGGGACTTTCAAAAGTCATTAAATTTTCATCTTTAAGCTTTAGGGTCCAGCTCATGCGCATTAATAAAGAGTCGTCTACGAGTGCAATTGCAAATGACTCAGATGCGGGCGATGCTTGGCTAGATACGTTTGCGTTTTCTGAATTTGCTGCTTTGTTTGTCTGGGATTTGAGTTCGACTGTTTCAATTTTTTTGTCGATTTGAATGCGATCGAGCACCTGGGCAAGAAAACGAACGAAGAATGCGGCACTCATTGGTTTGGGTAAAAAAGCGTCTGCACCGCGCTCTATGGCACGTTTGTTGTCGTCGGCAAGAGCTCTATTTGAATGAATGCAAAGAAAAGATTTAGGCCACAGTTTTCGGAGGTGTGAGGCAATTGCAAATCCATCGCGAGAATTTTTACCCAAATCTACATCTAAAATTGCGCCATCAATTTGTGTTAGGGGCACATCTGCATCCGATTCTCCCATTTGCAGATCGATGAATTCAGAAATACCGGTGAGTTTTTTAAGATGAATTAAAATTGAATTTCTGTAAATTGGCTCATCGTCTATCATGAGTATTTTGAGTTTTCGATTGACCAATTTTAATTTAGATTCAACTTCGGCTTTTATAGATAAAACAGCGGACTGATCTGCTTCAATTACAGGTTTTTTTTGGTTGTTAAAGGCTGAAAATTCGTTCGTATTAGTGGGCAAGTGTTTGGGTAATCGGATTGAAGCAGTGGGCGTGTGGGTGGGGAGTCTAAAAAGAAATTCAACATATCCGTCTGGAAACTCATCTGTTTTTTGCGAAATACAGTTTATATACCCTTCGTGTGAAGTAATTATTTTGTATGCAATGGCAAGACTCATGCGCGCTTTGTCTCCCTCTTTGCTTTTAAAAAAAGTGTTAAAAAGTGTTGGCATTTGTAAAGGTTGAATAAATGAGCCTGAATTTCCGACAATAAATTCTAAAAATTGCGAATCGGATACTGCAATATTTTGTGTTTTGATCCAGATTTTTCAATTTGGAATCATATGCGACAAAGCATTTTGTATTAGACTAACTATAACGCGATGTATTTTAAAACTATCGACCAAAACATTGTGATTATGCTCGAATTTAAATTCTAAATCGACTGATTTGTTTACCGGTATATTTGCGACTTCAGAAATGGCGTTTTCGATAAGTGACTCGGGTTCGGTTTCGGTGAGTTGTTGCGGCTGTGGGCAGCTGAATTCGATGACGTTGCTAAGCAATGTATTTACGTCATGCATTGCTTTTGTGATTTCTGGAATAAATTCACTTGAAGTCAATTTTATTTCATCGATATTATCTACATTTTGTATTACTTCTAATGTGGCTCTAAACATAGAAAACGGTTTTCGAATATCATGCGCAAATGCTTGAATCATTTGCACCATGGTTTTATTTGAAGTGTCGTCTGCAATTTGTTGCGCGAACGGCAAAAATAGTCTCTTAGAAAACGAATTTACTATCAGACATTGCTAAGTATTGATGTTATAAATGTGACAAATAGTTTAATTAAGTTTTCGGAATCTGGAAAAAAATTAATGTTAAATTTTAGAAAAACCGTAAAAGCAAAAAATATTGGCAAACAAGTTGCCACAGATATTATCAATTGCATGCTAGAAATAGAATGAGTGGTTTTTTGCGACATGTTTTCTCCGGCCAGATTTTTATTTAATCTGTTTTTAGAGCAGTCATAATTTCTTTTTGAAGCAAATCAACTAGAGAATCTAAGCAGCCATGCCCAAAGTCAAGTTTTAATTGGGCGGAGTCAAAAAGTTCTGGGAGCGAGCGTTGCGCACCTAAACTCAATCCTTTGATGTATTGATTCACGGCTTCGGCGGAATTTGTTTTGCTCTTATGCCAAAGTTGAACAGCACCTAGCTGTGCTATTCCGTAGTCAATATAGTAAAAAGGAGAGGTAAAAATATGAGGTCTGCTAAACCACCCTAAATGTTCGAATTGTTCTAAACCGATCCAGTCGACATGTGGTTTGTATTTGCGCGAGATATTGAGCCAATGACTGTTTCTGCTTTGAGGCGTCGATAAATTATCGGCATAAACTTCGTGTTGCCATTCATCAATCATTGCCATAAAGGGCCAAAAATTAAGAGCGCCAAAAACCTGAAAAGCCCAAGCTTTGCGAGCGTCATTTTTATCTGGCCACCATTCTTCGAAGTGTTGCGAAGCAAGCATTTCGAGCCCCATACTTGCCACTTCGCAAAATTCTAGCCCTGGCGTGCGCAGCAAAACATTTGGAATAGTACTAGTTGCATAGCTATGCAAAGCGTGTCCAAATTCATGCACAAGAGTCATGGCATCTTTAAAGTTTCCAGAGAAATTTCCAAAAACAAATGGCATGCGACGTTCTTGAAAAGTCACACAAAAAGCGCCAGGATTTTTGCGATGCCTAGGGCCCACTTCGATGAGTCCTCTGGTATTGAGGTCATCGAAAATTTTTCCAAACGAAGGGTGTATGCGATTTGCAATACGACTCATGCCCAATATTAAGTTAGGAAGATCGCCATTTGCTGGAAGTCTTTGAGGCATTAAATTAGGCCAAACGTTGGCATCCCAAGGCTTAATAGATTTTGTTTTTAATCCCTGGAGTTGATAGTTTTTGAGTTCAGAGATTTTTGGCACAACGCATTTTAAGACACTCTCTCGGAATTCCCTGCATTCTTTTTCTCCATAATCGCTTCTTCCTAGTTCGGCAAAAGCAACGGGGATATAACTGGGCTGCTTGAGCATTTCGGCTTGCGATTTTCTATTTGTGAGGAGCCCGTCGAATATATTTTGTAATTTTTCTTCGTTTTCAGCTATGCATGTCCAGTAAGAAAAAAAAGCATCTTTGCGGATATCAGCGTCAGAATCGCCCAGTTTTCCGATTACAATTGAAAGCGGAGTTCGCCTGCTTTGAAACTGAGTTTCGGCTTGGTTCATGTAGTAACGGTAGTCGCGGATGAGTTGATTTTCTTGAATTTGAAGGTGCGATATCTCAGGTTTTGCAAATTTTTGCCGGTATAAAAAATCTCGCTCAATACGACCGTTATCGTCTGCGTGCATTGCACTTCGCCAGGGAGATTGTAAATAGACGTCCATTAATTCAGATCGCTTTATCAGCATTTGACAGAGAATAGTCTCATCGAATTTTTTCAAATTTTGTTCGGCTATTTTATCGCCTGAGTCGAGATGTACTGCGAGTTCTAAAATAGTGTGCGTTTCCGAAATTGCACACGAGGCCTCCTGAAACAAACAATACCAATTGTAGGCTGACCGAAAATCATTTGGAATTTCATGCAGAAGTTCAATTAATATTTGTTGAATATGTTCTGCATTTGCAGCATCAAAGGATTCAGAAAGAAATTGTCGCGGAGGACGTTGAGGAAGGTCAATTTTTACATTTCGAAACATTTATGCCTCCTTTTTTTGGGTTAATAGTTTAAATTAAATGCACAGAGCCGTATCTGGCTTGGCTTGTGTGGGTTTTTAGAATCGGGTCCTTTTGCCACAAATAAAATGCTATTAGCTGAGTGTTTTGAAGGTTCGTATGTTCCAATAACTTGACCGGTGGGATCGCTGGAATAAAATGCCAAGGGTTTTTGATCATCACGCAGAGGAGGATACACCTGGTAAGTGAGGTAGCCAAAGTCTCCTTCCATTCCCGCCACCCAAGATAGAGCAATTCCCGAATCATCTTTTTGCCCTGCAGATATATCTCTAAACTGCAGCTGTACTGGCTGATGTCCGGTGTTTATTATTTTTGGTCGCATTATAGAAATTATATTTGCAGGAATTGGATTTGCACTGCCTTTTATTACTGGAGCTTTAAATCTGTTGTTGCTTAGGGTGGTGGACGCAAATAATTGTGAAATGCCTTTTTCGGAATAATCAAATTTGGCATTGGACCAAGCTATTTGCGGGTAAGGTTGTCCCTCTGGTTCTTGAATCCAGGCAAAAATAGTGTTGAAATCTGCTCCCGTCGGCTTAAATCGAACGATAAAATTTGATATTGGAGTGGGAGATTGAAATAAAACAGATTCTTCGCGACGCGGCGTAAAAATGCGTTTAATTATTATTTTACTTGTTTGTTTTTGTGATTTTGCGCTGGCAGCATCAGCATCCGCAGCACTGTTTAAAACTCCAAGTGCTAGAGGTTCAGAGTTTTTTCCAAATGGTATAAATTGCAAGCTAGATAAATTATCGGTTCTGTCTTTGTATTCAGCTATTTTTTGAATTGTATTTTTTTTGGGAATGACTGTGTACCAGGAATAAGTAGATTCGTATTTTTCTTCGGCTGAGTCGAGAATTGAATTTGTGCGTATTACGACAGTTGCGGTTCCAGAAGAGACTGATGGAAGCAACCAGACTTGCTGCACCGAATCGGAGGAAGGAGTGGGAATTCTAATTTGACTCAGTTTCTGTTTTTTGTTCGATTTTTCTAGAAATTCAATTGCGCCATAATAAAGTTCATTTTCGCCAAGTTTGTAGCGGTATGTTGTCCATGAATTTTTGAAAAGATCTTTTTGAATTGAAAAATCGATTAAATTATTCTGACCCCTTTGCCCCAGTACAAATCCATCTCCATTGAGTTCATAGGAGTCGTTGAGTGGCTGCCAAATTGTTTTAATTCCATTGCGAAATATGGCTTCATACACGGCAACTTTTTTAGATTCATCCAGAACTATTTGAAGATTTTTTACAGGTGCTGGAATTTGCCAAACCGATGAAATAGGGCTGCACGTTTGCAAATGTGGCGTAGCCAATACGCTTTTGAGAAGCGTGATTTGTTCGTCGTTTCTGGTGTTTGGGCCCTGAAAACTCACACAGCCAGAAGTGCAAAAAAGAATCAGGGGGCAAATAATGCCTGAAACCATGTTGGGCTTTGACGATCTCATGAATTTTTGTCTTTGCTCCGGTTAAGCGCTCTTCGTGCCCAACCGATGAGTCTGGCGAATGGCAGAAACACTGCCGCATGCTCAGAGGATTCAATATGGTCGATGGCAAGCGAAAATCACAAATATTTATGAGCATTGTAGCACTGATATTGGCGTCGGGTTGCGCAATCATTCCAGAGCGCCGTAAAGATCTTGGCGTAAGTGTTTCTTTGCCCTTTATGCGCACAGAAGCCGCGGAGTGTTACTTTATTGACGATTTTATGCCGACCCCGGATAATTTAGTCACGGGGCGCACAGGTGGCATGTACCTCAGATATTACACATACCGATCTGCGATATATAAGGTGTGGGAACAAGAAAAAATAATGCTGGCATTTTATAGCAGAGACAATCGTTGTTGGTCATTGTTTGAGGAGTATGCTGCGGTAAAAATGTAAATTGTAGCGCGAATATTTTTTGACTGTGAGGGCAGTATTGAATGGCAAGGTTGCTAGTGTTGGATAATTCAGAGGCGATATGTGCGAGTTTGGCCAATAAAATTGGCGAACTTGGGCACGAAGTCATTGTTTGTTTAAACGCAGCAGCGGCGGTGGAACAAATAGACCAAACGGCATTTAGATTGATAATCATTAATTTGCATCTTGCCGAGTCGAATGCTTTTGATTTTATAACTGGGACACATGCGAGTTCATTGAATCATTATGCTTCGTTTATTGCCATGACCGCAAATCCTTCGCACGAATTGTTAGTAAAATCGTTGAGTTTGGGTGTTTCGAGTCTGTTTTGCATGCCGTTTTCTTTTTCGCTATTGGCAAATAGGATGGCTACTTTAATGGCGCCTCAAAATCGCAGATTGATGCAATTTGAGAGCTCATTAATGCGCATTTTATTAGAGTCGTTTTCTAAGTTGGTGTCTGGATATGGCGAAATTACTCTTGTAGCAGGAAAACCATTTATTCGCACTCAACAAGCTTCAATCAACGAATACACAGCAAAAGTTATGATAGATTGCGACTTTGTTGAGGGGTCTGTTTGTGTCAATTGCGAAGGTCCATTTGTTGAATCTCTGATGCGCAGCCGAAAAAAATTAGACAATAAAAATTTTGCCTCCGTAGCTCGTATTGGAGAAAGTTTAAAGGAATTAGTGAGAGAGACTTTTCAGACAGCTTTTTCGAGAGTCAAAAAAGAGCAGAAGATTTCGTTGAAAAGTACATACCCAGAAATAATATTTGGCCGTGATCAGAAAATTAGCGAAAGCAATGGTGCGCGAATTTTGGCCATTCCCTTTGCTTTTGATGCCGTTCAGACGGTTTATGTTGAATTTTGCCTCAATTTGAAAGATGAACAATTTGATGAATGGAATAACAAAGCTTTGGCCAGTCCTAATGACGCGGGCAAAGCAGCATAGTCAGGTTGAGGTTTTTCATGTCAATGTTTTTAAATCGAATTAAAAAAAACTACACTCATTTGAACAAATGGGCAAAACGCGAAAAATGCAGTGCGTTCAGAATTTATGATCGAGATATTCCTGAATACCGCTATTCGGTCGATTATTATAATGGTTCGTTTGTGGTTTATGAATTTGCAACTGAACATACCTCTGACTTTGATTTGGATTCAGATGGTGAAACTTTGGAGCCGGAGTTTTCGCAGTTAGATGAAATAATCACAGAGTTGTCTAATTTTTTTGATGTTGATCGCGAAGAAATTTTTATCAAACAGCGCAAGCGCCAAAAAGGTCTAAGTCAATACGAAAAATTGGAACTTATGGGTGCAAGGCGAACAGTTACAGAATTTGGCCTCAAATTTATTGTCAATTTGTCAGATTATTTAGACTCTGGATTGTTTCTGGACCATCGTATTACGCGTCAGATGATTGGAAAAATGGCTCACTCAAAAAGAGTGCTTAATTTGTTTGCCTACACAGGTTCGGCAAGTGTGCATGCTGCCGCAGGTGGAGCCGCAGAAGTAGTAACTCTTGATATGAGTAATACTTATCTTTCGTGGGCGCAAGAAAACATGATATTAAATGGATTTACCGACGACCGGTATTCGTACATCCGAGAAGATGCCATGAAGTATTTAAAAAGCATTTCGGCTAGAAAATCTGAATTTGATTTGATTTTTGTCGATCCTCCTTCTTTTTCTAATTCAAAAAAAATGGAGGGAGTTTTTGATGTTCAAGACCATCATGTGGGCTTGCTAAAAGACTGCTTAGATTTTTTACCAGAGGGCGGAAAAGTTGTGTTCTCAACAAATTTGAGGAGCTTTAAAATAAATAAAGACGCCTTCAAAGACCACATCCTTGAAGACATCTCTAAAAAAACTATTCCTGCAGATTTCAGAAATCAGCGCATTCACCAAGCGTTTATTTTGACCAAGAATTAGTTGCTATTAGATGGAAAGTCGTCTGCTTTTTCTAGCTTGCTGGCAAGCGTAGCGTCACCAATTCCGTATACGCTGCGTATTCGTTCAATATCACCCTCGCTTAATCTGCGTGTCATCATGCCTTCGCCAATGAATAACGATGGATTCATAACGCTGTACCGGTCGTCTTTTTCAAGCACATGAGTGAGTCCAATGAGGTGCCCTACTTCGTGGAGTGCTAAACTTTGCATGTCGACGATGGTTCTTTTTCCTTCGCTATAGTCTTTTAAAGCGTCGCCAAAAATATAGAATTCTGCATTATAGCGAATATCTGCTTTTACAATGCTTGTTGAATCTTTCGGGTCGTTTTCCCAAATAGTTGTGGCAAGAACCGTATTAGATTTTGCTGTGGCTTTAGACCAATTAAAATCGAAGTAATGGCCGTTTTGTGAGTCGTTTAGTGGAGCATAAAGCTCTTTAAAATCTGCACCTTTAACATTTTCAATGCCATCGTAGCTAAATAATTTTTTGCCAATTGCAGCTTCCCAAATACTCATGGCTTCGCGCAATTGAACTACAACCGGGGTTGGAATTTCGTTACTTGTCTTAAATTTGATGGGTAAGTGTGCTGCCCATCCTTTGGTGCTGTGCACTCCAAAGAGGTTGCTTGCGCCAGCTGCGGTTTCGGAAGCTCCAGGATTTGCTGCGCCACTCGTGCTAGTGTTGGGCCGCGTACTTTTATTGCCCGTTTCTTCGCCATGTACAGGCACGCGGTATTTCTGGGCGCCGCAAGCTACATAACCACCCAAGGTTGTTGAAACCATGGTCATTAAGCTCACATATCCGAGAATCACTCGATTGTCTGTCATGAAGTTGCCCCTCCTGGTGCATTTTTAAGATATCGGTGGGTACGTGGAGGTGCTTTAGGGTATTTCATATGTTATTTATAAAAATACTGTTATTTTAGCTATTTAGGTAGCTCGTGGGTGGCGCGAACTAGGGGAGAACCGCCTGTTTCTGCAAAAAAGAGAGTAAATTTGTGTAAATTATTTTCTGCGGTTTTAAGAGTCACGGTTGTGGGGCGCAGGCGTGCAAATCGGACGAGCTGACCACCTTTACAGCGAGATACTGGAGTACGGTCTGGTTTGAGCTTCAGATTCTCTGGATAAGTCATGACAATAGTCTCGCCCTGAGCTGTAATCAGTTCTGCGACCAGGCAAACCCGCCCGGCAGTGGGCTCTGCTTTTTTGAGATCTGAGTTTACCAATTCAAATTCAACATCTGTTTTGTTGGTGCCGTTGGGGCTCGTATTGATATTATCAAATGTTATTTTTTGGTCGGTTGTATTATTATCAGGCGGAATTTGTTCGGTTCTTTCGGAGGATGTGGCAGTTGAATGAGTTGGGCCAGAATCCTGAGATCCGCCAGTATTTTCAGCATTTGTGGAGTGAGGAGTCGGTATTTTAGGGGGTGCAAAGTCTATTGGAGTTGACACTAATGCTGGCGCTCTCGGATCGACACTTGGCAAATTCACTGCTTGCAATTCTACGGCCGCAAGTTCGTGGGCAGCGGGAGCTTTCGGCTTTTGAATGGCATTGGTGACCGCAGCTATTTTTTGCCAAATGGGGGCATTTTGAGAGGAGTACCCTTCGGACAGTAGATTTTGCGAAACCACCGCTTGACTTACCAAAGAGGCTTTGAGTTCTAAAATATACTTTTGAGCTTCACGTAATTTTACCAAATTCTTAGAATAAAAAATCATAGATGCAGCAGCAATAGAAAAAAATCCGAAAAGTAATACGCACAGAGTAAACAAAAGTTTGATGCTTATAGACATTGACTTTGTTTTTGCAGCATCCACAAAGGTAACAATATGGAGGCGTTTTCCGCGTTTTGCTTTTGGTGTAGAAGTCACATCTGTCTACCTATTGGTTTGATAGGACGAAGCACTGTCTCTGTTTTAGATTGAGCGTACCATTTTTCAGCAATAATGCGATAACGGTCGCCTTCCCACTGCAAGTATAAAAATTTTCGACCAAAATCGTTGTGTTGCTGAGAAGTGTAATCTTGCTGAAAAACAACAAGAAGTTGGTCTTCAAATGCAACAATTTTTGGTTTAGAAATTGAAATTTTGATATTTTTCGAGCGCAACTCGCTAATATTTTTTTTGTAGTTTTCCCACTGGTTACGACCTTTTCCAAGAGATTTAAAGTTCTTAGAGTAGTAACCCATATACGAATCAAAATCTGAGGTTTGCCAGCTATTGCGCCACGACTCAACCATTTCGAGGGCTTTGCGGCGAGGTTCTTCTAGATCTTCTGCTTTAACTGTAGACATCTCTTTTGTTATTATAACTGGAATTTCGAAAGGTGAGATGTATTTTTTGAGATCAATAATATCTTCATTGCTCAAAACAACGCAGCCTTCAGTGTCGAAAGGTTTTTCAAGGCGCTTGGGATCGTCGGTAGAATGAATCCAAATGCCATATCCGCTTTTGCGTTGGCGTTGATCGTAGATATTTGGGTAATCGAGAGTAAATGCGAGCCGACCATATTTGGCTGGCAATTCGGCATCTTTCATTTCGCCAGTCACAAAATAAATTCCCTCGGGCGTGCGTAAATCGCCACGAGTCACTTTGTCGCCCGGGTCTTTACCTGTAATCGCTCGGAGAGTTTTAACGAGCTCATACTCATTGCGTTCATTTAATTTGAATAAACTAAGGCGATGGTGTAATTTTTCGACAACTATTCCATAAGCAGGAAGAGAATCTCCGAGGCTTACAAATGCCTTGGGAACGCCTTCCATGGTTGTGGGTGCATTAAATCCATACTGCCCGCCCACAAGTGGGGGCGCTGTGGGGTCTGAGGGAAAAGGATCTGTTTTAATAGTATTTGCAGGTGCGTTGCCCTCGCCCTTGCTAAGCTGAGCCAATGTTTCTCTGCGGCCGCCAATGAGGGTCTTAATGCGCCTCAGTGCTTCGGGAGTTTTTAAACTGGGTCCGATGGGTTGCGTGGGGCCCGAGGAGTTTTCGATTGGTGCCTGCGCAAATATTTTTAATATTGGGGCAAGTTGAAGCGCAATGCCGCAATTGAGGCAGAGGGCAAATACTTTTCTTTTTAAACTGCGAGTGCGTAATGACTCGCGTAAATTGGATTTCAAGCGCATCTTGCCCGCTGGCCTCCATGTGACTATGATTTAAAGTTAGCAGTGAGCGAATATGATTCAAAATCAAGTTTTTCCCGATGCGTCAATCCTTCGGCAGGCGCGAAAAATACAATTTTGAGAACAAGTGAAGAAAATAGCATGCTTACAACAAAAATGACCGCAATAAAAAATTATTTACAGACCAAAGGAAGCTCTTTTTTCCGTGATGGACTTTTGACATTGTCAGAAATAGCGCCATGTCGGACTGCAATTCCATCAAATGGCCAAATTATTTGTGATGGTCACATATTGTCAGTTAGCAATAATCGAGCTGAAAAAAGCTGGACTCATCCCTGTCCCTGTTTTTATTACCAAAATAATATAGACTCTGAATTGTTTTCTTTGCTTTTTTATTTTGAAGACGCCAATGAGATTAAAAAATTAGAAAAATACAATGAACAATTCATTGCCGGAAAAAAAAATAATTTGCTGGCATGGAATTCTATTGATGCGAAAGATATTTGCATTGAACAATGGCGATTGTTTCTTTTAAATGTCTATTTAAAATCTGATATTGAAAATAGGATTGAAAAAGCTGAACTAGATTTGAAATTAATCTGGAAAAATAATTTAAATACAGCGCAGAAAAAGTCGTTGAATTTTGCACAACAACTCATGCATCTTAAGTTTTTATTTGCTGGGGCAAAGCACTATGCGGTTTCATGGGCGAAAATTTCGAAATATTACGACCTAGATATTTCAACGCGAGACAGTCTGAGGAGCCAATTTTTAGAAAAAATTGAGGCACGTAAAAATATTGTATTGCTGTTGGAAGATGAGATTTCAACACATAAAAGTGGATTAAATTCCAGCGTCGCATCGTTTGAAAACTTTGTCGAAGATTGCAATCGGCTAAATTTGGGCCTTGTAGTTTTTTCGTGCAGGGAATTATTACAGCCAGATCAGTCCGATTTTTCTCTTTCATTCGATTATAATGTCGATCGGAGGCGCTCTTACAGAGACGAAAAAAATAAAATGCGTTTTACTTCTACACGTACGGCAGTGCGCAGCACGCAATCGATGCAAGAGTTACTCAAAATAGGAGCCTTCGACCGGCTCGTAGAATGTTTAGATTTGGGGCAGCGATGGCTCGATACAATTGTTTAGCTACTGAGGATTGAAAATATGAAGGGACTCAGCGCAGAATATTACAAGCGACGTTCGCAGTTGGCACGCACACGCTTTTTATTAGTTGCACTTGTTGCATTGAGTTTGGTTCTGCTTTTTGCATTGAGCTTGGCAGAAGGTTGGATTTTGCGGCATTTAATTGCACCATCAGTAACAGGTGTGGAATTTGTATTTGCTCTTATTTTAATGGGCCTGTTTTTAATTATTTATTGTGTTGTATTAGCTAGGTTATGTTTGCATATAACGTATCATATAGAACACGCTGGGATGGCCCAGACTGCTGTTACTTCTCTCTTTTTGCTCTCCTACGTTTTTGTATTTATAAAAGTTCCCAATGTTTCATCGGTGCTTTCGCTCGTGGTGAGCAAATTATTTTCAACATTGCTCTTTTTTCGATTTTGGCAATCGCAGCTGAGCGAAACGCGTTTGCAAATGCGACTCAAAACCACACCGCGCATTTTCATGGTCTCTATTCATGCTTTTTTTGTATGTCGTTGGGTGATTGTGGCCTGTTGGCTGCTGTCGGCATTAGGTTTGGCCATCGCACTGGCTGCGACCCAACCCACAATTGCACTGGAAGTTTGGGAAGGCTTTGCGCTCATGGGAACTTTTTTCATGTTATTTTGGGCATTTGTGCGCAATCCCAATGCACATGCGGGGTATTAACATAAAAGTTTTGCCCGACGGCGTTGAGTTATTCACAGCTCATTTTTTTTGCAGTCCAGTCAAATATGAACATCAGTTATTTACTTGAGCTTATGCCGTTATCTTTTAAACTTGGCGTTCATTGGTGCGTTTAGGAAACTAAAAAAAATGCTTCGTAAAGGAATCCGACTATGTGACATCTCATGATTGATGAGTTAGATTTGGGTAATGTGCTCCCTAACCAATCTTGTTTTTCACTTCCTTTTCGCTTAGGAGAAATCATGAAATTGCTGATTTTTAGTACCATTTTGCTTTCCGCTCACGCATTGGCCTCAACTCCATCTTACAATTGTTATAATTATGGTATGGAAAGCAAGGTGATTGATATAAATGCATCGGTGGAGCAAATCTGCGAACACGCTGGACTGCCAGTAAACGATTGCACCCTTTTAAATCACCCATTCTTAACAATCGTTCAGTTTGAAACGGGTCACGACACAACATTGCCCATGGGGTACCTTGGTTTTTTCGCGACGGGTTCCGACGGTGGCTCTTACTTTAGGGTTTATTCAAAGCCCTTCGTTGTTGGCGCGAATCCTTCTCGGCTTGTGTACCGCGCAGTCGCAGTAGGAAGCACTTTCCGGTTCAAATCCGTTGGCGATTTTTCACAGCCAGTTCAGGTTGGAGACTTAGTCTGCGCGAAAAAATGATTGGCTTAAATAAAAACTGAGTAGTGTTTCACAGTCTCAAGCCAAGCCGTTTCCACCCGCTGGGGATACACGCATGCCAGCGTCGGTTTTGCTTCAATACCAAGTTTAAATTTAAGCTCTCTTTTTTTCATTCATGATGCGACTTTTTGTGCGAATTAAAAATCGACATTGTCAGATGTGACTTCAAAAATAGTTCGGGTTCCGTGATACTTCATTTAAGAGCAGCGCTGCAAAAAGAATTTTCCGTCACCACCTCAAATTCGGCGCGTTCGTCTTTTCGCGTCCAGGGTGTGCAATTCCTTTTTCCTCAGAAGTCATTGCGTAAATCAGGCAGTCTCTCCAGCCTTCCTGCAAATAAAGAAATCGCCTTTTAAATCCTTCCAATCGCAAACCAACTTTTTCAGCCAGGCGTATTGACCTGAAGTTGTCGGGCTCAATTGCGGCTTCCACACGGTGTAAGGAAAGCTGCGAAAATGCCAAGTCAATTACCCCTTCAACAGCTTCCAATGCGTATCCTTTGCCCCAATGCTGGTTGTAAAAGCGATATCCAATATTCGCGTTGAAAACCACTATGCGCTTTACATCCATGACCGAAACACCTCCAAACAAGGTACCGTGTTTCAAGCAAAATACTCCAAGATCAAAAAACTCTCCCTGCTCCCGGTTCGCTGCCTGCGCAGCAAGTATCTTGTCAAAGAATTCTGGTGTTAGCTCGTCCATTTTTCGGGGAGGTAAATCAAATCGATTTTGCAACGGGCCTGCCAAAAGGTTGGCCTCCGCCCATGTGTTAAAGTCCTTCTTTTCATAAGCGCGAATTTCAAGACGGGCTGTTCGTTTGTAGAGGTTGTTCATTTAAAATTTCCCTTTAAAGCACAATTTACAACCGTCGACTAGCATGTTTTAGTCAGCAAATGAAGCAAACTTCACCGCTACCGTGCGACTTTGCATTCTCAATTCTCATCTGCGCCCGCTTAGACATACTTCCTTTTAGAGCCTAGTTGCTTTATTTCGCCAATCTGTTTTGCAAAGAGGGCTCGCGAATGCAACATATTACAATTTGATTGCCATCGTAGTTGAAACTAGCGCTCAGGCCAGTTAGTTTTTGCACAAGTTCGTCATTTACAAGCGCTCAATTTTTTGGTGTGGAAAGGGCACGAACTGGTTGGGAATTGTGGCGGCATGTAAAAATCCGCGGCATGAAATTAAGGTTTGAAATTGCTCTGAAAAACTGATTGCAATATTCACAAAAGGACGTGTAAATGCTACTTTTAAGGAGAAAGCTCAGGTTTTCAAGCACCGGGTTATTGTTTCTCTACAGTTGCTTCGGAATTGGATCGGCATTGTTATTTTCTGCATTCATTTTGCCATTTCGGTTGCAGTTTTCAGCATGGCCTGCGACGAGCTTGTCTGACCCTAGCTATATGTGCAGCAGTTCCGCAGGAATCTTAGAGTCCATGTTTCCTTGCAGCCTGCATTTTAGCTTCATAGTCTTAACATTTACTCTTTTTTTAACGACATCTCTGCTCGTAATACCCGCACTGTTATTTAATTGGAAATCTTTTATCCGTAATTTTGCAGTATTTTCCTGTTGTAGCTTTGTTTTTTTTCTAGCTACTTTTACCTGGAAAAACTTTTATTATTTCTTTTGGTTTTTAGACTGATCTTCAAAATGCAATTGTTATTCCAAACATGCATCCTGACATATGCAACTTTGCGTGCTTTTCTGACGTGGCTTTAAATAATCTTGGGTAAAAATTTAAAGGAGTTTTACCGAAAGCGATTAACGACACCAGAATTATTTTTGAAGCCACTTATGACAATGTCGATTTCAAAATCAATTAAAAAGTGTAATTTATCCAAAATCGATTTGCATCAGAATCGCCAACCTATTTCCGGCCCCACGAGCAACAACGCAGAATTCACTATGCCGCAGTAAGACAGACCTAGGGTGGCTCCAAACGGGAGGGTCCAGCGGTTGCCCAGTCGAAAATTCAAACCTATTTCATTACCGTTGCGGGTTTGGCTCTCTAAACCTGTTTCCGAATGGTATCGAGAAAATCCTAATCCACCTTCAGCGTAGAAACTCCCGGCCATGGGCCTCCATGTTACCGTAGCGAGTCCTGTGTGTGCGTAGTTTTTCATTGTTTGGCCGTTAGAATATCTCACTCCTAGAGATAAATAATCGCTCAGAGCATATTGCGAAGTGCAGCTTTTTTCCCAACCAAAAAAGGCGAGCGAACCGCTACACCCAACGAAAATATTCTTTTCTTCTTTGGCAACATTTTCTGCAAAGCAATTTTGACTCAAGGCGAACAATGCAAAACCGAGACCGATTTTAGCAATTTTTGATTTCATAGACCTTTTCCCTTGTGGCTTTCGAGGTGTTTTATTAACTTCAAATTTAGCCGAATTTGCGCCATCATTAAAGTCTATTTAAAATAGCCGTCAAAACCATGGCAATTTGGCAAGAAGTGGCGGGGAGCGTAAAAACGTTTCGACCATTGGTTTCATGGCACTGCAAAACGTCAAAATTCTTCAAGGCTGCCTCGTCGGCATTCAGAATGGCCTGCCGGATGTCACCAAGCAGCAACATGCGATGGGTTTCTTTGAAGACTTGTTCAGATACATCGCTCTTAACGAAATGTTTTTCGTAGGCGGCAAAAATCACTACAGCTACAAAGATCACTTTATTCTTGCAAGAAATTAAGAACTAGATTAGCAAGTTGTCTGTGCATTCCGCGAAGGTCAATGGGGAGTTTCAGCTCACCTTTGTAAGTGGGGTGTGTTGTTGTAATTGTATAAAATCAATCTTACTTTAAAGAATTGGGTTATTATGAAAAGGTTTTTTCTGATTCCGGTCTTGTTATTTACAGTGGAGCAAACATCGCTAGCCAGCCGAAATTATACCCCGGCTGAAGTTGCAACTGCAAGATGTTACATCGACGCTTTTTCAGAAACTTTTAATTATAAGCCCTACACCTCTACGAATGGTAATCCTACAATTTGGTATCGAAGCGGCCTAGAGTCCTACGCGAGTGATGCTTCACATGCTGAACTTAATCGGCAAAGCCCGGAATATTCGGCATCAGTGTATTTAGGGTTTTCGTCGCATTATAGCTACAGCTATTCCAGCCTTGCCGACGGACGCAGCGTGGAAATAGATATTATCACTCCTGAAATAGGGGGTGCAATACTCGATGAACTTCCCATTGAATTCTTTCCAGAAAGTTTCGCTCAGGTGAGTTATAAGGAGGGCGCATCTTCAAAAAATTACGCGAATTTTGAAATTCGCGTGCCAGTAGTGATTGGGAAACATAAGCAAGTCTGTACGGTTGAGTTTGATAATTTGGGAAATGCAGAAAAGGTTTGTAATTCGGGTTTTGGTTCTCCAATGCTTTTGAAGCTCAGCAGTCAATCTCTTCCCGATTTTCCACTTGGGTCAGTAAGAAACAAAAATACAAAAAAACTGCTCAACCAATTTAAATTAAATTACAATTCTTTAGAAAAATGTTTAGAGCAAGCTGTGAGTGTTCCCTAAATAATATTGTTCGTTTCCGTTTGAGGCCTCAAAACAAAAGCGGAATAATTCAATTGCATCGACGTATGTTGTTCATGCCGAGCAATTGTTTGAGCAATAATACCTTCAAAAAGATCAATTAAATTCTTGAGCGTATTGACATGTTTGTCACGTGCTGAACCTCGCTTCCTCATTCTTTGCATTCAAAATTGCCAAACTTGTTGCCTCAGCTTTCTTGTGTTTATAAGCAAGCTTTTTTTAAACTTCTCGGAAAATTCATGGTCTGAGTATTGACGAAACATAGGATCGTGTAGTTCTTTGGTGTTGCGCTGGCGGGAAGATCTCCGTTGTTAATTCAATTGCAAAATTGTTTCTTGGTAGTTACGTTATTGCAGAATTCCCTACGAAAGTCGGTCCTCCATGCCAACTCTTCTTACTCTACCAACAGTTTCTATTCCGGACAGACACTATTTAACCTATCCGCGTCAAAAACGAGGTTGCCAAAGGGTAAGTGAATAAGAATTCGTCGGAGCATTCTCAGCGTGAATTGCGGCGCTCTCCGAACTGCAAATCAAGAACTTTTGCATTTTTCACCTGGAAATTAAAATGCTGTCCATTTTCCGTTTCAGCGCTGCAGTCGATATTGCTCAATTTAGTATCTTCAACGCACATTCCAGTTGCTTTATAACCTTGTGGGCCCTGGTCCTTGGCATGAATCACTACCACCTTAATTTCTTTTTCGGTAATTTTAGAAGTTTTAAAAGCGTTAAATGAAATTTTGTTCTCGAAATTATGTCCAAATTTGAAAAAATAGACAGATCTCAGATCTGGCATAACAGTCCGCATGACCGAATCACCACATGTTTGGAAATTTGTATTTTGGTTGTCCTTCCACTTACAATCGCCTTTAATTATTTTAGTTCCCAAAATCGATTCTTCAATTGAACTGGGATCGTGCGCTCCAGTTGGAACCGATTTACAGCCGAATATTGCAGGTACAAAAACTACTAAAAAGACTTTTATCACTTTGTTTTGCAGCGGTAATATGTTTCTATTGCCAATAAGCCAAGCACTGAGGTTGCCCCATATAAATGATCTCACTTCTGTTCGACCACATTTCGCATATATTTCTGTCATGCTGCAACGTACTCCTGTACTTGTACAACGGCCCCTGCAGCAACTGCGGCTTCTGCAATTTCCATCACACGGCGTGTTGTTGTGTCGTCCAAATGTGCCTCACCGCAATTATCACAGACTTGGGCTAGAACATGCTTAATAACTACGGTGGTATTGACTCGTTCAAGCGTAACGGTGGTTAAACAGGCGTTTCCCAAAACCAGAGACTCAGATTTCAATCGAATCAGCTAAGCAATTGAGTCTTTTGTATTTTCCGCCAATCTCGAGTTGATATTGCTGA
>JAYTOT010000131.1:0-5524 GCA_043747645.1 Pseudomonadota bacterium
GCGTTTTTTTGAAAAAATAATTAATTTAAGCAGCCCATTGAGTGGGCCATTGCTAGAAATTGCAACAAACAAATTCTCACATGAAGAAAGATTTCCAGACAATATTTATATTGATGCAAAAATCAAGAAATTCGACTGCCATTTGAGCACATCAGTGCGCTGGAAAACAAAAGAGGGGACATACGCCTCAGATCTCGTAACTGGTTTGCACCAATATTTGGGACTTCTGTTACAGAACAAACCGGAAACAATCCTCGAACCGGAAGAAACTGATGAAATTTTAAAATGGGAATTAGAGCCAGAGTTTGTTTTTAAATGGAACGGTCTTGAAATCACTGAATCGGAATTTTTGCAAACAGAACTTAAAGAATCTAACAAATTTGTCACTTTATACAACGGAGACAAGGCTGATAAATCTGACTATGATGGAGTTTTAAAACTTTACCTCACCCGCAAACGCACATTTGCACGCATGGGCGAAATTGGGTTTCACAATTTGTTTAAGGCAGGCCTTTTGGCGGGCTCGTTCGACAACAAAGGCGATTCTGGAAACGGCGATGAATTTGCGGCGCTTATGGACATGCATATAAATGAATCTTTAAAAAGTGACGAAAAAAAAGCCGTTGACGAAATGACCGAAATATTACACGCCAAAAAACCATTGTCTCCCAACGCGGAGCTCTGGCATTTTCAAAGCCGAGGAGTGGCTTGGATATTGAGTCGGTTTCGACTTGGTTTAAATGCATGTCTGGCCGATGAAATGGGCCTCGGAAAAACAATCACTTCTATATGCACTATTCAATTGTTACGCCCCAAGATTTCTGCTCCAATACTTATTTTGGCACCAAAATCTCTTGTGACAAATTGGAAATCGGAACTGAATAAATTTGCACCAAATTTAAAAGTAGCTGAAATTGAGGGCGATGGTTTCCCTTCCGACGCGCAAGTTGTTATTTGTGGCTACCATAGATTCCGAAATTGGAATTTGCGAAAGCAAAATATCCTCCCGAAAATTTCGTTGCTTATAATGGATGAAGCACATGTTCTTAAAAATAGCGATACAAAAATTTCAGATGCCGTTCGCAATTTAGGTGCTACTTTCAAGCTTGCTTTAACGGGAACTCCGCTAGAAAATCATTTGGGCGAATTGTGGAACCTTTTAGACATACTGAATCCAGGTTATTTAGGGGGAGTTACATCTTTTCGGAGATACGCCGAACAGGCAAGAAAAAACGTTCAAAATCGAGAAAAATTATTGAGCCCTCTGCGCGAATTTTTATGGGCCATAATGTTGCGCAGAACAAAAGTGAGCCCAGAAGTCAAACTCGATTTACCCGGCAAAATTTTCAGTCACGAAAAAATAAACCTCAGCGCAGAACAAGCTGTAGCTTACAGATCTGTACTTGAAATGTCACTCGACAAAAGTCTGTTAGCAAAAACTACTTTTGGACAACGAGCAATATTTTTAAAAGCTATTTTGCACCTCAAACAAATCTGCATTCATCCAGATGTGTTTTTTACCGGAAAAGAAGACGATTTTATATTGAGCGAAAATGAATCTGCCGAATATGCTCAAGTTGACAATCAAATACGGGCACAATGTTTAAAACTAATTCAATCTCAACAGAAAAAGACTTCTAGAAAAGATTTATTTGAAGATTTGCTTGAAAGAAGTGAAAAATTCAGTCGGCTTTTTGAAATTTTGAGCACAATGAAAGAGACTGAAAGCGGTATTTTAGTGTTCACTCAATTTCGAGCGGCAGCATCTTTACTTCAAAAAGCACTGCATTTAAGCGGCGAAAATCAGTGGCAAGATGTTTCAATATTCCATGGTTCTCTCACAACTGCGGAACGCGATAAAACCATCTCTGAATTTAGAAATCAATGTTCCGAGCACAAATCGAGTCCAAAAACCGCATGCCCCATTCTAATTTTATCGCTTAAGGCCGGCGGAGTGGGCCTAAATTTGACAAGTGCATCTGCGGTAATTCACCTCGACCGCTGGTGGAACCCCGCTGTTGAAGACCAAGCGACAGATAGGGCCCATCGCATGGGTCAATCAGAAACAGTGACTGTTGTCACTTTAACATCAAAAAATACCATCGAAGAAAGCTTAGACGACATCCTCAATTCTAAACGCTCACTAGCTTTTGATATATTGGGGCAGGGAGCAGACAACGCATTGGCTGATTTTGTTTCGTCTCCAGAAGGCTTCGAGCGGTTGGTCGACCCAGGCCAAATTTACTGCCCGAAAGGAAAATACAAATGAAAAACCCAGATTTTAAGATAAAAGGGGTAGATAATACTCTTCAGTTGTTTTGCGATTCTTTTCAAGACGCAAAAATCAATAGTGTCCCTGACTCAACCTTTCAAACCATAACAGCAGCTATACCGTTAATAATATTTGCTGAAAAAAGCCCTTTACTTGCAGGTTTATTTCGAAATAAAAAGGAAAATTTCGATATTAATTCCTGCATAAACCTCTGTCTTGTTCCAGATGCAAATTGTTTTAAATTTCATTTTAATGAAACACCACCCGTTTTCAACATGACAGGACTTCACAATTTTGCAAAGATTACGGAACTCGAAGCATTATTGCGCGAACTCATAAGACCTTGTTTGCAAAAAATAGGAGATTTTTACGCGCACTTTAATTCTCTCTCAAAGTCAGAAAAGAACCAACTAGAACTCCTTCACAAACAAGCTGTCGGAAATCGCATTCCTATAAAAAATCTCAAAAAAGAGCTCACTGCGTTGGAAGTTGAATCTGTGAAAGCGGCATTGACTCTGGACAATTTTGGACAAGATGATGATAAACAGCCGCACTATCGTCAAGACGAGTTTGACGAAGAAGATTTTGATTATGATGACGACGAAGAATCAGAAGCAGATTTCTACGATAGCGATGATTTTGACGAAGAGTGCGAGAGTCCCATTGCACAAGGCGCTTCGCCCCAATTTGAATTAGATTGGGATATTTTTACTTTCGACGGGGTCTCCGAAATTGCACAAAAATTTGATTCAATGGTGGGCCAAATTTGCATTGAACTCAAAAATCAATATGAAATAAATCCTCTCTACTTTACGTCTTTATCGTCTGAGTTGAACAATAATACTATCCGTCAAATGGCCGATAATTCTTTATGCATTTCTTATAAAACTGCTCAAGAATTTCTCAGCTTAATGAATGAAATCTACGTCCAAAAATCTGCCGAATTTGCAAATCCAAAGGTAAGGTGCGCTAAAATAGTTGCGCAAGCAGAAGTAATCCTTTTAAAAACTTGCACAAAGTCAGTGAGTAACTGGTTTAATTTACTAAATATATATAATTCTGACATCAGTCTTGGAAGGCTGAGATTACTTATAATTGAATTTGATGACCTTGTCGAATTCATGGACCATAACATAATGCGCATTAGTAATTTTGCAAATTCTGCGCATGTGAATTCGCGCATACTGCTTTCTCAATTAAAAAATTCAATATCAGAATTAATTGAAAAACTGCGAGAATTTACGCATCAGGAAGCACTGGCAAAGCAATTTAATACAGCCGAACTCTATGAAAAAATATTGGCTAGAAAGGCCAGCCGAATCGAGATAAGGTCTACACTTGTTCAGCAACTTGCAAAAGAATTGTGTCAGTCGTTAACGCAAAACACATTTGCATCGCTTTTTATTCTAGGGTTTTTAAAGCCAGACACGGGGCATTATTCAGGTGCTACTGACGAAGCAAATGACGACGAATTACATGTGTGCCTTGGCGATCTGGCAATTGCAGCAGGTGTGGCGCAGAAAATAGTTTTACGGCAAGATTTCTGATAGTTGTTCTTTTTGAGTACTTAAAAAAAATGGGGACCAACAAATTATGAAAAAGAAAATGAGTCAAAGCCAACGCGCTCAAAAAAAGAAAAAAAAGAGAACAGAAGAGCTTTATCTTCGTAATAAAATTCGGACTTTTTCTGAGATAATGTGCAACAATCTTTACTTAGACAACATGTTTTCTATTATGGTAATTGACAAATTGAAGGATGAATACGCTGATTTTAATGCACTATGCGCTGTGTTTTTTGAAGTCACTAACGAAATTGAATGCGCAACGTTAGAAGAGCGCAACGAAAAAGTATCCAAGTTGTTTGTCGCTGCACAATCGATTTCTGATTTTGCATTTAATTGCGAGTCTGTTGATGATAGCGAAATCGCTGCAGTGGATAGATTTTTAGACCGCTTTATTGAGTTTATCAATTTGACTGAAGAACGTGAACTATACAACTCTCGCACCCTGGTCATAGCTCAAAATACTCCTTTTGAACTCACAGACGGGGCTGTTAAGCCAGTTGAAAATTCTAATTCAATAAGTCTTGCTTAATTTGACAAAAATGACACTCCTCACTTCAGACTATTCACGCCCTCAGCAAACGCACACTATACCCCTTTGGGGTTTTAGTTTGCGAAATAATTGTGCGTTCAGGTCCTGGTTCAGCGTTGAGTCTTCTGTCAAAAATAACGAGTGTTCCAGTAGTCATATTGAGCCCATCGAGGTAGCGTTCGAGTTGCAGCAGGCCAATGTTTAAAGGGTCCGGTTTGCCTTGTGCCCATACTTTGAGCTCAAATGCTTCACGCTGCCAATCTCGAGAATTTTTTGCTGCAGAATGTGGCCAACGAATGAGCAAATCGATGCGGCCCCGCCCAATGCCATATTCGCGGTCAATAATACCTCCTCCATTTACGACGCGTTGTAACCAGGCCATAAACACGATTTGCGCAGCGACTTCGTGGTAAACATGGCCCTTGAGCATCGCTTCAGCATTTTCGGCCCACCACAATGCAAATTCAGAAATAATGATTTCTACATCGAGCAAACCATTTGCATTCACAAAAGTAGGACGCTCAAACACAATCATTGGAGTGATTCTGGCAGCAAGAACCCGAACAATCACCTCACGATAAATGGGGTTTGCAACGCGCACCGGATCTGTTGGGGCAATGAGGCCTAAATCGCGCACATACAAAAGGTCATCGTCGTAGTTACTGCTGCCTAACTCAGAGGACCCTGCGAGAACAGGCGCAATAACCTTACGGACCCTTTCTTCATTCAGTTTTGCGACCAAAGAATCGAGGTGGGTAGCCCGTGCTACGATAAGACGCTGTGCAGCCTCTTCAATATGCGCAACGGTGATATCTTCGCTCACCGGCACTTTCATTTTACCAACAACTTCGTTTGCCAGTGCATTTACGAGCCAAGGTTGGCCTTCAGTAAGCTCCCAAGCTTTTACCAAAGCAGAAGCCTCAAATTGTTGACCAGTGGCAGCGGAATGCTGCAAATACAGTGCACTAATTTCAGACTTTGTGAAGCAATTAAGCGTTATCGAATCTGATTTTATGTTGAAAGGGCTTGCCGTTCCGAGAGCGTCAGCTTGCGCTGAGGAAACTTTGTAATCACGAACATCGCGCAAACCGCAAAGAATAATACTTTGAGGAAAATTCTTGGGGCGGTAAGAAAACCCGTCGCGCAATTGATGCAAAA